>JBGPMB010000081.1:0-11845 GCA_041486775.1 Candidatus Eiseniibacteriota bacterium
CGCGAGGACGTGGCCTACCACCCGCAACGCGCGGGACTCGTGGTCGTGGACCGCGTTCCCCCCAGGCTCGGGACCCTGACCCTCGAGCCGCTGGACGATTCCTCCCTCGCGGGCGGGCGGTCGGGGCCTTTTCCGGTGGCTCTCTCGGGCAGGGACACCGTATCGGCGATCGGGCGGCTCCGCGCGATCGTCAAGGCAAGCGATCGATTGCCGAACGGGACCGAAGACACGGTGCCCTGGTCCGTGGGCATCCAATGGGACGGCCTCCGCACGGAGTGCAGGTTCGACAGCATCTCGTGGGCCACCGACATGCCGGAGGAGGAATACATCTACGACTCGGGACGGGTCACCGGAGGCAAGGGTCTCCTTCTGTGGTCCCCCGCGGGATTCCGTCCTCGAGTCCTCCGCGCCGACGCCCCCGCGGGCGAGGAGGCCGGCACGATCACGATTCGACCCGGAGATCCGCCGCGCGCGCTCGAGGTGTGGGCGCGCGATCTGGGGGGCGGTGTGGCCTCGCGGCGCGTGGTGCTGCGGCCCGCTGCGGCGCCGCCGCCTGCGATTCCGGGGTGGTGGCGCGGCACGGAGCCTTGGAGCGGGCCGTTGGCTTCGTTCGCGTCGCTTCCCGGAGGATTTCTCCGCCTGACCGTTCCAGCCTCCTCAGCGAAGGACGGACTCGACCTCCAGCTTGGCGCCGAGGCGCGGCACGCGACCCGGGCGCCCGGCGGTTGGAGCGCCACGCTCGCCGTTCCCGAGAGCGCCGCCGCGCGGACGGTGCGCCTGCCGCTCGCCCTGCGTGGGGCCGGCTCCGCCACGACCCCTGCGGCGCGCGGAGGGTTCGTCTGGGCGCGGCGCGAGCGTTCGGGCGCCAGGTTCGAGCTGGCGGATGCAACGGGGACGTTGCGGGTCGCCTTCGCGCCGGGAGCGCTGTTCGAGGACGCGACCGTGTTGGCCTACACCCATCCCCCGACTGATGCGAGCGGCCTCATCGCGCTGGGCGACTCGTGGCAGGTGGAGCCCTCGAGGCATCCGCTCCGCGTTCCGGCTCGGGTCTCCCTCGCCGCGCCTACCAGAACGTCGCTGGAGCGGGTCGGCGTCTACCGGCTGGACAACGGCGGCTGGAGTTGGATCGGCGGCGACCGGGATTCGACCGCGGGTGCTGTCGCCGGGAATTCATCGAGGCTCGGCCGCTTCGGTCTGTTCCGCGATACGGTCGGACCTCGAGTGACCCTAAGGAAGCCGCCCGCGCGCACGGCACGTGCCCGCCCCTACAGCCGCTGGGCCGTCGAGGCGTCCGTGGTGGAAGAAGGGAGCGGCATCGACGCGAGATCTTCGTGGTTCGAGGTGGACGGCCGGCGCGTGCCCACCGAATGGGATCCCGAGGCAGGACGCCTGCGGTGGCGCCCCGCCCGTCCCCCGAAACCCGGAAAGCACGCGGTCCTCATCGTCGCGACAGACCGCAGCGGAAACCAGACACGGACCCGCGGCTCGTTCTGACACTCGTTAGACGGTGCGGCCCGCTTCGCGATCGTGCGCTCATGGCACCACAGTGCCGGTCAGGCTAACCGTCTCGTCGCTGTTACCTCGGCTAAAGGGATCGGCCGTGATCTGCAGCCGCTCGTAGCTCCGCACGGGACCCACGCCAACGGCGTAGTCGACCGTTCCGAACAGCGAGGAACGGTCATACCCCAGCGTATTCCCGTCAAAGTCCACGATCTCGCTGACCCCGAAATCCACGAGGTAAACAACGTCCAGTGCCCTGTGGAAGGTCCCAGCCTCCGTCTCCACGCTCTTCCAGCCGAGAACCCGCGCGTGGAGGAAGACGTCGTCGGCGAGATCCGGGACGAGCTGAAGCGAGAATTCACTGCCAGGCCGAAGATCGGGCGTGAGGAAGATCCAGGCAATCTGTTGATTCAGATCCCCATAGGTCCCGACCCACTGGTCCGTCTGCTCCCATGCATAGCCGTGAAGGAGCGTGGGGGAGAAGACGACCACGTCGGACGATGTTGCTGCGGCCCGCGGCACCATGCTCGGCACGTTCGGATCTATCTTGCCGGCGAGGTCGGGGCGGGCGCGACGCAGAAGATCCAAGAACGAGGACCCCGCATGTACCGCCGCGGCGGGGCGCGCGGCAGCGGATGCCCTCACCGAGGAGGCCAGCGCGGATGGGTCCCGCTCCAACGTTGCTTGAAGGTTTTGTCGCGTCACGCCGGACAGCGTGGTTACGAGTCCGTTGAATTGCAAACGATAGGACCCGGTGCTCGTCTCGAGGTTCGCGCCGGTCGGGTCCGTCCCGAGCAGGCGGATGGCGTCGTCCATCGAGATTGTCGGCACCTCGCCCGGCGTCGGATAGAGCACCGGCGGCGGCTGATCCCAACTTCGGCCGGTCAGGCGGTAGGTCCAGCCTTGGCCGTCGTCGTGCGGCCAGATGCGGCGGTAATGCCCCAACCGCGTCCCGGCATCCGCCGCGATTTGGGGCTGCCCTTCCGTGACCTGGAACAGGGCTGCCGTTCTCGCGTTTTCGGGCGCGATCACCGATCCGCGATTGGAGCAACCGGGCATGGAGAGGAAGGCGGAGGCAACGCAGAGAAGACCTAAGAGGACGCGGTACCGGGGCATGGGCTCTCCCTTCTGTGTTGATCGTGCAAGGTCGTGCGGGGCCCTGCTTAGGAAGGGATTCTAGCGCGTTCCACGCGCCAGGCAACGAGATGGATGCTGTGGCCGCCTATCTCGAGGGCCCGGAAGAGCTTCTACAGCCGCCGGGTTAGGGTCACCGTCCAACCTCCACCGCCGGTGCGATCACCTGGTACATCACCGGCGTGACGATCCGGGCCAACAGCGTGCTCGACACCAGTCCCCCGATGACTACCCACGCCAGCGGCGAATACATGGCGCTCCCCTGAAGCGCGATGGGAAGGAGCCCGCCGATCGCGGTCATGCTCGTGAGCACGATCGGCAGAAAGCGGATTTCGCCGGCTTTCCGGATCGCCTCCTCGAGAGGCACCCCGCGGGCCCGCATCTGGTTCGTCAAGTCCACGAGCAGGATCGACGTCTTGATCTCGATTCCGATCAACGCCGCGAACCCGATGGTCGCGGTGAACGAGAGCGTCTGTCCGGCCAGCAGCAGCGCGACCACGCCCCCGGCGATTCCCAGCGGGATCACCGACGCCACGATCAACACCGACCGAAACGTCCGGAACTCCAGTACCAGGATCGCCAGGATCCCGAAGATCGCGACCAGGATCGCTCCGCCGATCCCGCCGAAGCTCTCCTCCCGGGCGTCGATCTCGCCGGCGGCCACGAGCCGGTATCCGGTCGGCAGAGCCATCTTCCCCAATCGCTCCAGCGCAGCGCGCGTGACGCGGTCGGTGTTGTAGCCGTTTCGTACGTTCGCCGTGACCGTCACGCTCCGCGTCCGGTTGTACCGCTGCATCTCAGGAACGGCACGCTCGAAGCGCAGGTCCGCGATCTGCGCCAACGGGGTCAGCCGTCCGCTGGACGAGCTGACGTACACGCGCCCCAGATCCTCCGGACTCGGCCGCCCGGCGCGGCCGAGGCGCGCCACCACGGCCCGCTCGTCGCCGCTCTCCTCGCGCAGCGTTCCCGCCTCCAGACCGGCCAGCCCGAGCCGCACGGTGCGGTCGATCTCGAGTGTGGGGATTCCCAGCATGCCCGCCTTCTCACGATTGATCCACACTCGCAGATCCGTACCGGCCAGCCGAACCGGGTTGGTCACGTACTGGGTCCCCGGCGTGGCCGCGAGCTCCGTCGTGACGCGTGCCGCGATCGCGCTCAGCGAATCGACCGACGGCCCCTCGACGCGGATCGCAATCGGAGCGTCGATGGGTGGACCGTTCTCGAACTCACGCACCGCGATCTCCGCGCCGGGGTATCCGGCCATCAGCGCCCGCAGCGAGTCGAGCATCTCCGGCGTTCGGTGCGAGTCGTACTCGCGGAGCAGCACGAACAGCTGCCCGGCGCGCGGGCTGTCCACGCGCGGATAGACGTTGTAGTAGACAATCGGATTGTCGTGACCGATCGACGTGTAGATGGCCTTCACCTCGGGGCGCCGACGCAGGACGCGCTCGGCGAAGCGCGCTGCCGAGTCGGTGACGGCGATCGACGCCCCCTCGGGAGCGGTGATATCCACGTGGAACTGCGGCGTCTCGGCCTTGGGGAAAAGGGAGAAGCCCACCACCGGCACGAGTGCCAGCGACGCGAGCACGACCGCGGCCGCGATGGCGAGTGCCCAGCGAGGGTGCTTCAGCGCGCGGTCCAGGAGGGGCGCGTACGTGGCGTGGATCGCGCGGTCGAACGCCCGCAGCACGCGGTTCCCCTCATGAGCCTCCTTCTTCCGGAAGAAGACGCTCGAGAGCCACGGGATGATCGTGAGGGACACCACGAGCGACGCGAGCACCGAAAAGACGACGGCCATGGGCAGCGAACGGATGAAGCGCCCCGGACCGCCGGGGAGAAAGAGGAGCGGGACGAACGCGAACAGGAGCGTCGCCGTCGCCCCGAGCACCGCGACCCAGATCTGCTTCGTCGCGAGAATAGCGGCTTCCATGGGCCCGTGCCCCTCGCGCCGGAAGCGCGTGATGTTCTCCACCACCACGATCGAGTCGTCCACGAGGAGTCCGAGGGCGATGACCATCCCCACGATGGTCATCTGGTTCAGCGTGAAGCCGGTCCAGCCCAGGGCGACCAGCCCCATGGCGAGGGAAAGAGGAATCGAGATCATGACGACCGAAGCCGCCCGGAATCCGAGGGGCAGCAGGGTCAGCGCGACCAGCGCGATGGCGATCAGGAAGTCGTCGGTGAGCCGGTTGAGCCGGTGCGACACGTTGGCCGCCTGATCGAACCCGCGTTCCAACCGCACCGTGCCCGGCAGGCCCTTCTCGAAATCGGCGAGGACGGCGTAGATCCGGTCGCGCACGACCTGCACGGTCGTGCCGGCCTGCTGGTTCGCGGTCACGAAGACGGCGCGCCGTCCGTCGAAGCGGGCACGGTAGGTCGAGTCGGCCGAGGCCAAGGAGACCGACGCGACGTCGCCGACGCGGACCAGCCGTCCCTCGCCTCCTCGTACCACGGTTCCTCGGATCTGCTCCAGCGTCTCGTAGCTTCCCGACGAGTGGACGCTGTAGGCCCGTCGCCCCGACTCCACCGCGCCTGCGGGGATGTCGGCGCTCTCGCCCCCGATCGCGCCGAGGACGAGGCCCACGGGAAGGCGGAGTTCCGCCAGACGTCCGAGATCGACGTCCACGTTGACCTGGCGCTTCGGCGCGGCCCAGCGCTCCGCCTTGCGCACTCCTTTGACCGCCGTCAGCCGGTCTTGAAGCGCCTCGGCGAGGGAATCGAGCGTGGCGTAGGAGGCGTTCGCGGAGACGAGCGCTACCTGGACGATGTTCACGTTGAGCGTGGTGGAGCGCTTGATCTCGAGCCGGGTCAGCTCGCTCGGAAGCTCCGGCCGGAGCGCGTTCACCTCGCGCGTCACCTCGTCGTACTTCTTGTCGGCGTCCTGGTCGGCCTCGAATTCGATGAGCGTGGTCGCGACGCCGTCCCGCATCTGGCTGTTGATCCGCTTCACATTGTCCAGCTCGTGCAGACGGTCCTCGATCTTCTTCACGACGAGCCGCTCGAGATCCGTAGGGCTTGCGCCGGGGAAAACCGCGATGATCGAATAGCCTGGGAATTCGACGGGCGGATCCTCGTATCGCGGAATCGTCAGCCAGGAGGAGACACCCAGCGCCACCAGCATCGTGAAGACGACGACGGTGAACTGCCACTGGCGTACGGAGAACTCCGTGAGTTTCATGGCCGCACCTCCACCGGGCGCCCGTCGTCGAGGTAGGCGGCGCCGTCGGTGATGACGCTCTTCGCGCCTTCAAGCCCGGCGGCGATCGCGACGCGGTCTCCCGCAAGGAACGCGAGCGTGACGGTGCGCCGCACGGCCGAGCGCCCATCAGGCGCGAGCGTGTAGACAACGCCGTGGCTTCCGTCGGCCTCGAGCACCGACTCGGACGGCACGAGGGTGACAGTCTGATCCGCCGCGGGACGAATCTCGACCGCGCCGACGAGGCCGCTCGTGAGCACTCTCGAGCCGTCGAGCGACACCTCGACGCGATAGGTCCCGGTCATCGGATCGGCCCCGGCGGCGATTTCGGTGACGCGGCCCTCGAAAGCGCGGTCCGCGACGGCATCGAATCGCACGGTTGCCGGATCGCCTCGGTGAATCCGCACGACGTCCCGATCGGCGAGCCACGCGCGCACCACCTGGCCGCGCGCCCGGCTGCCGAGCGTCAGGATTGTCGCGCCCGCCTCGACGAGCTCGTCCGGCTCCGCCTGACGGCGCAAGATGACCCCGTCGGCGGGCGCCGTGATCTCCGCGTGACGGCGGTTGAACAGGGCGGCGTCCAGCTCGGCCTTCGCCGCGTCGCGCGCGGTTTCGGCGTTCTCCACCTGCTCGCGCGTGGCGACGCTGTCGGCGTAGAGACGCTGCGCCCGCGCCAGATCGCGTCCCGCCTTATCGGCGGCGGCGCGCGCCCGCGTGACGCCCGGATCGATCTCGCCGAAGTCCAGACTCGCCAGGAGCTGGCCGGCGCGGACCTGCTGGCCCTCGTCCACGAGAACGCGTGCCACCACCCCGCCCACCTTGAATGAAAGGGTCACGTCCTCCTTGGACCCGAACGTACCGGTCGCGGTCACCGGAACGGCGACCCGATCCAGGGCCACGGACACGATGCGCACAGGCACGGCTTGTTCCGCCGGGCGGGTCTGGGCGCCGCCGGTGGAGCAGCCCGCAGCCCCGAACGCCAGGGCAAGCAGGAGAAGCGAGGTGATCCGCAGGCGGTTCATGAACGGCCTCCTTTCCCGAGATCGATCGCGCGAATTGCCGCGGCGCGTTCCAGATCGACGCGGCGAATCGCATAGCGGTACGCGGTGAGGACACGATTCAGTTGCGCGTTCGTGAGCGCGGTGCGCGCGTCCACGAGCTCGTAGGAGCTGGCGGCGCCCTCTTCGAAGCGGCGGCGCACGAGCGTGAAGGTGCGGGCCGCGGCTTCGAGGCGGACGTCGGCGGTGGCGATCGCCTTCTGCGCGACCGACGCCGCCTCGTACGCGGTTCGGATCTCGAGCGCGATCTGGTCCTCGAGGTCCTGCCGCGAGGTCCTCGCGCGGGCGGCCTCGTAACCGGCCGCGGAGCGGCGCGCGAGGTCGCCACCGCCGTTGAAGAGGTTCCACGAAACGGCCACCGACGCGCTCCAGACGTGGTCGTCTTCGCCGACGCTGACCTTGTTCCCCTGGAAGCCGTAGTCGAGGACGCCGGCCACGCTGGGGACCATCCCCGAGGTCGCCGCGCGCTTCGCCGCCTCCGCCGTGCGCACGCCGGCGTCCACCTGGCGCAGCTCCTCGCGGCCCGCAACGCCGCGCGCGACGGCATCGTCGGCGCCGATCGGGAGCGGAAGGTCGAACGCGCTGTCGGGGATCGCCTCGACCGGCGCGTCGAGCGGGCGCTTGAGCAGCCTGTTGAAGGCTCGTGACGCGGCGAGCCGTCGCTCCCCTGCCTCGGCCAGCGACTGCTCCACCTCGGCGCGCTCGGCCCGCGCCCGCTGCACCGCCTCGGGGGTGGCGCGGCCGGCATCGAAAAGCCGCTCCGCCACGCGCTCGTTCTCCCGCACCGTCGCGAGCGTCGCGTCATAGATCTCGGTTACGCGCCGGGCCGACGCCTGCTCGAGATAAGCGGTCTGCGCTTCGGCCGCGAGGCGACGCGCTGCCGCGGCGAGCTGCATGTTCTGCCCGTCGTGCTTCGCGTTGGCGACAGCCAAGCCCGCGCGAGCCGTCTCGTTGAAGAGGGGCTGAACGAGACGGAGGTGCGACTCATAGCTCCGCGGGAACGTGAGGTCGATGTTGGTCGGAAAAGTGTTCGTTCCCGTGAGCTGGTTGAGCGTGACGTAGGCCGGGTTGATGAGATCGCCGAGGTTCGCCACGTTCTCGAGGTGCGAATAACGCGCCTCGAGGGTCAGCGAGGGAAGGAGGAAAGCCCGCGCCGCCCGAACTTCCGCGGCCGCGCCCCGCTCGGCGAGGCGCTCCTGTTCGAGGCCCAGGTTGGCGTGAAGGGCCTCCGCGACAATCGCCCGGAGAGGGTCGGACTCGAGTGCGTACCCGTCTGCGAACGCGGGCACGGCAGGCGCTGCGATGAGGAGCACCAACAGGAGCTTCGCCAGTTTCGTTAACATAGGTACCTCGCCTAACAATGTTAACTACAGGGTCAAAAAAACAGGCTACAGCTCAACCTTCGACGGATCCCGCAGCACTCCTCGGATCATCACGCGCATGGCGCGAAGCGCCGTGGAGCGAAGCTCGCGCCATGGAACCCAGGATCCACGTCCCTTCACGATGTGAAGTGAGATCATGCCGTGGACCCCGCCCCACAGGATCTGGGCCAACTCGTCCGCGTCGGTGATCTCGGGCCGGAGGAGACCGCTGTCAATCGCCTGGCGACACGCTTCGCGCAGGAACGCGTAGGCGTCCTTCGTGGGATTGCCCTGCCGCTCCGCGACGTATTCCTCTGCCAGCTCCGGCTCCGGGATGGACGTCATGAACATGAAACGGTACTGACACGGATACGATTCCGCGAATCGCAGGTAGGCCTCGCCTACCGCGATAACGCGCTCGATGGGATCGGACGTCGCGACCGACGTGGTGAAATGGTGGGCGAGCGTGTCGAAGTCGCACGTGCAAAGCTCGGTCAAGAGCGCGTTCTTGCTCTTGAAGTGGTGATAAATCGCCGTCGGCGTGTACTCGATGCGCTCGGCGATGGCCCGCATCGTCACCGACTCGTAGCCTTCCTCCGCGAACATGTCGCGAGCCGCGTCCAGGATCTTCTCGCGGGTCTCCTGCAGCTCCCGGACTCGGCGATCTTTCGTTGCCATGGTGGTAACACCTCCCGTTGGCTGAACGTTGTTATTATACCTAACGCTGTAAACAAATCAACGATTTTCTCTCTGCCCAGTCAAATTCAGATTGGACGCGATGATACCAACGCTATGACACGGCGTGTCTTACGTC
Organism: Candidatus Eiseniibacteriota bacterium; assembly: GCA_041486775.1. Classification (GTDB taxonomy): domain Bacteria; phylum Eisenbacteria; class RBG-16-71-46; order SZUA-252; family SZUA-252; genus WS-7. The sequence continues at coordinate 9,064 of JBGPMB010000081.1, forward strand.
TGTTGCTGTGGGTCAAATCGAACTGGAATCATGGTCAACCTGCCCGTCGACGAGCTCTTGTGTGACTCATGTACTATTTCCGCCAAATGCGTCCTGGTATTCTTCCTCGCCTATCCCCATTCCGGAAACTGTGGCCGCAAGGCCTAACGTAGTGGGATAGACACCGGCGGTGCCGCCGGCGTGCCCGCCCGAGCCTCCGACCCTTGGGCGGGTCTCTCATATCCTGGTCGGGAAGGATGGAGACATGACGTCACGGGTAAAGGTCATGGCATTCGCTCTGGTCCTCGTGTTCGCGATGACGCTCGTCGGCATGTTCGTCACGAGCGCGCCGAAGTCGGCCGCGAGCGGTCCGTATCAATCGGCGCTCTCGAGCGTCGGAGTCGCCACCGCCGAAGCCGCAAAGTGCGCCAACCGGGTGTGTGAGTTCGCTTCCCCGGGCTTTGTGTGCACCGAAGGCAGTGGCACGAAATGCGTGTTTTCTGGAGGCTGCACTACCGTCAGCTGCAACGGCCACTAGCAGGTCCAGCGGTGGATCGGTGGCACCGCCGATCCGCCGCGTCCCGTATCATGCGACCTCTCTCCCGCCGCGCTTCGCCCTTGTTGCTCCTCCTCGTCGCCCTCTTCTCGGGCTGCGGCTCGGGGCCCTCCGTTCGGTACCTGGTCGAAATCTCCCCCTCGAGTCCGGGGAGCGTTTGGGTCACGTCCGAGTGGAATGGCGTTCCCCGGGATTCACTCGTGCTGAGCGGATTCGAGAGCACGGAAGTTCTCAGGATCTCGGATCTGCAGGTGCTGGATGAATCGGGGACCGCGCGATCCGTGCGGCCCGAGACCGGCGCCCTCCTGGCCGAGGGCCGGAAGATCTCCGTGCCGAGGTACGCCATCCGCGGACCGCTCCCGTCACATGTCCGGGTCCGGTACCGCGTGGATCCCGATGTCCGTGAAGGGGACGCCCACGTTGGATTCAGCGGGGTCCGGTACGGATATCTCGGCCCGGATTTCGGCGTGGTCGCCGGCCGGAATCTCTTCCTTCTCCCGGCGGGCCCCGGCCAGCCCCCGCGGGACATCGAGGTTCGCTTCTCCCTCCCCACCGGCTGGCGCGCGGTCACGCCATGGCGACGGGTTGGTGACGGCTTCCGCCCGGGGATCGAGAGGCGGTTCGCGGACGAGGACCTGATCGCCTCCACGCTGGCGTTCGGCCGGTTCTCGGAGCGGTCCATCTCGCTCGGACGAACGCGCTATCGCTTTGCGTTCGAAACCGGCCGTTCGGGCGCGGTCGACGACTCCGCGATCGCCTCGCTCGAGAAAGCGACGCGAACCGTGCGTGCCCTCTTCGGCCGTGATCTCGGCCGCGATTATGTCGCCGTCGTCCTGCCGGCCATTCCGGACGGCAACGAGATCCACGGTGAAGCCTGGGCCGGGGGCCAGGGCGGAACCCTCTTCCCCATGACCCCGAGCCGGCTGCGCCGCTACTCCCAGAGCCTGCTCGAGGCGTACTTGAAATTCTCGCCGTACCGCGACGAGATCTCACGGCCCGAGGAATTCTGGGTCCTGGACGGGATCACCAATCTCTACGCCTGGCGCGCCGTCGCGTCCGCGGGGCTCGTGGATGAAGAGGAGATCGAGCGCGACCTCGCGTCGTCCTACGCCGGCGCGCGGCGCGTCCAGGGAGTCGAGCGCAATCTGGAGAAACTCTACGAGACGAAGCAGGACACGGATCTCGCGCGCCGCGTGGAGGCGCCCTTTCTCCTCGCGTACCTGGATCGCCTTCTGCGCGAGCGATCCGGGGGCCGCGAGACGCTCGACCGGGTCGTGCAAAGCATGTTCCGAACCCGGCCCGCCGCCTCGCTCTGGGCCTCGATCGCGGGGACGCAGCCCCGCGAGTGGGAGTCGTTCCGGGCCCGCTACGTTCGAGGTGCGGAAGCCGTCCCCGCCGGCCACCTCTTCGGTCTCGCCCCCGCCGAGCCCACTCCTTCCCCGCCGGCGGGGAAGCCGGTCCGCGATCTCACCGTCATCTTCACCGGAGACACGAACGGCTTCCTGGAGCACTGCGGCTGCAAGGTGAACCAGTCCGGGGGCGTGGCGCGTCGCGCGACGGTCCTCGAGCGGCTGCGGCGCGAGCACCCCGGCGCACCGGTCGTGGACCTCGGAAACGCGTTCACCCGGCCGGAGAATCAGACGGAGCTGGACTACCTCTCCCGGCAAGAGCAGCGCCTCTATCTCGAGACGATGGCCGCGATGCGCTACGACGCGGCCGCCATCGGCATGAACGAGCTCCTGTTCGGGAGCGGCTGGTTCCGGGAGGCGACGAAGGGGCTGGATATCCCGTACCTCTCCTCCAACGTGGCGGAGCGAGGGGTACCGCTCGCGCCCGCTTCCCGCATCGTTCACGCGGGCGGCCTTCGGGTCGCGCTTGTCTCGACCTTCGAGCCGCCGCACGGTCCCGGAGCGCTGCCCCAGTTCGAGGCCAACACGGCGGCGCTCTCGATCGCGGACCCGGTGTCGTCCCTCGCGCGCGCCGTGGCGGAGGCGCGCGATAGCGCGGATCTCGTGATCGTGATCGGAAGGCTCGAGCCCGGAACGATCCGGCGTCTCGTGCGCGCGGTTCCCGGCATCGACGTGATCCTTTCCAACGCGAGCGGAACGTCGGCGCTCATCCGGGCCGCGGGGACGCCGGAGACGATCAGCGATCAGGGATTCCTGGGCAAGACGCTGGTGTTGTACGAGGACAGCCGGAACTACGGCCTCGAGTCGGTGGATCTCCTCCTAGATGCATCAAACCGCG
>JBGPMB010000082.1:0-11666 GCA_041486775.1 Candidatus Eiseniibacteriota bacterium
GCTCGCCCTGGAAGATGTTCCCCTCGGAGAGGCCGGTGATCCGCTCGATGTCGTCCGGCGTCAGCACCTGCCGGTGGAGGATCAGCGACTTTATGTTCGGCGCGTAACGGGCGAGCGTATTCACCACCGCGTCCCCGAAGGCCTCGCGCTTCGCGTCGGTCCAGCCGCCGTTCAAGGCATAGGGCGCGTACTGGACGAAGATGCTCATGACGTGTTTCCCCGGGGGCGCCATCTGGGGATCGATCATCGAGGGGATCACGATATCCATGTACGGGTTCCTCGAGAATTCGCCGTACTTCGCGTCGTCGTAAGCCTTCTCGAGGTACTCGATGCTCGGGCTGATCGACATGGCGCCGCGCAGGTGGGGGCCTTCGCCGGGCATGCAGGTGAAATTCGGCAACCCCGAGAGCGCCAGGTTCACCTTCCCCGAGGACCCGCGGAACTTGTAGCGGCGGATGCCCTCGAGGAGATCCCCCGGAAGCTCCTTGGTGTCGACGAGCCGCGTGAACGTGAGGCGCGGGTCCAGCCCCGAGACCACGAGGCCCGCCGCGATCTCCTCGCCGGTCGAGAGCGCGACACCCGTCACGCGGCCGCCGCGCACCAGCACACGCTCCACCGCCGCACCGGTGCGAAGCTCGGCGCCGTGGGCGCGCGCCGCGTTCGCGATGCTCTCGCTGATCGCACCGGTTCCGCCCTTCTGGAACCCCCAGGCGCGGAACGCGCCGTCGATCTCGCCCATGTAGTGATGAAGGAGCACATAGGCGGTGCCCGGCGAGCGCGGCCCGAGGAACGTCCCGATGATTCCGCTCGCCGACTTCGTGGCCTTGAGCGCGTCGAACTCGAACCACTCGTCGAGATAATCCGCGCTGCTCATGGTCATGAGCTTGTGGAGCGCGTGGAACCGCTCGGGGCCGAGGGAGCGGAAATGCCCGCCCAGCTTGAGCAGGCCCGCGAGATCTCCCGGAGAGAGCGACGTGGGATCCGGCGGCACCATTCCGATGATGGGCTTCACCGCCATCGCCATGTGGTGCATGAGCCGCCCGAACACCACGGAGGCGTCGGCGTCGCGCGGTGAATGCCGGCACAGCTCGCGGCGCGTCTCGTCCGGATCGGACCAGGACGCGAGGTAGTCGCCGTTGTCGAGCGGCGCCACCGTGCTCTCGAGCGGGAGGATCTGGAGCCCGTGCCGCGGCAGATCGAGATCGCGGATGATCTCCGGGCGGAGCAGGCTCACCACGTAGGAGAAGACCGAGTATTTGAATCCCGGGAAGACTTCCTCGGTCACCGCGGCGCCGCCGAGCAAAGGCCGGCGCTCGAGCACCAGCGTCTTCCGCCCCGCGCGCGCGAGATAGGCCGCCGCCACGAGGCCGTTGTGCCCGCCCCCGACGATGATCGCGTCGTAACGCGCCTGGGCGCTCATGCCTTCTTCCGCTCCGGCTCGAAGAACGGGAGCTTCCGCACCACGGCGTCCGCGATCTCGCGGCGGTGCTCCACGGTGACCTCGAGCTTCACCGGCGTGTCCGTCGCGAAGTGCGGCGCGCGCAGGTGCGCGAGCGCGAGTGACTTCTTGAGGATCGGAGACCAGCATCCACTGGTGGCGTAACCTATTTGTTTGCCTTCACGATACACGGGCGCGCTCATGCGCCACGCGATGTTCGGAATCTGTGGAGGGAGGCCGTGCGCGCGGAAGAGCCGCTCGAAGGACTCCCAGTCCACTTCGAGCCCGACAAAGCCCCACGCCGCACCGCGGGCTCGTTCCGCCGCGAGCGCCCGGCGTCCGTTGAAGGGCCCCTTTCCCGCACTCACCGCCCAGCCGAGGTTGATCTCGTAGGGTGTGGACTTGCGCGCCTCGATGAGCGCGTGGTGCGCCGAGTAGTAATCCACGTCCAGCATGATGAGCCCCGCCTCGATCCGGGCGATGTCCATCGCCCAGACTCCCGCGGGGGTCAAGCCGTAGGGCTTCCCCGCCTCCATCAGCGCGTCCCAGAGCGGCACGGCCTGCGCGGCCTCCACCCAGATCTCGTAGCCCAAGTCGCCGGTGTAGCCGGTGCGCGAGATCGCGACCGGGATGCCGCGCACCGCGCCCTCGATCATGCGGAAGTACTTGAGCGAGGTGAGGTCCACCGCCGCGGCGCGCGAGAGGATTTCTCGCGAGAGCGGGCCTTGAAGCGAGAGCGCGCCCATCCGCTCGGAGATGTCATCGATCGAGACTTCCATGCCGACCGCGTTCATGTGGAGCCACCGGAGCGAGGAGTCCGCGCTGGTGAGGCGGAACACGCCGCCGCCCAGGTTCGTCACCGTGCCGTCGTCGATCACCTTCCCGGCAACGTCGCACCACGGCGTGTAGTAGACCTGCCCCGGTTTCAGCTTCGCCATGTCGCGCGTGATCATGCGGTCCAGGAGCCGCGCCGCGTCGCGCCCGGTAATCCGATACTTGTAGAGCGGCGAGACGTCGATGAGCGCCGCCGCGCTCCGGATCGCCGCGTACTCGCGGTCGGGATGCGGATCGTAGGCGCTCGCCATCTGATGTCCGGACCAGCGGCGCCAGGTCTGCGTCCGCACGAGCGGCGCGGTGCGGGGATGGAACGGAGAGGTCTTGAGCATGGGAGCGGGGATGGTACGCGGGATTCAGGCGGTAGACAATCGGCGTCTCCCGAGCTAGCATCCAGCCCCCGGGCCCCTCGTTTCAAACATCTCCCCCGATCGAGGAGTCGCGCTCATCTTCTGGTTGCTGGCCGCCTTCGCCGTTCTGATCGTCGGCGGAGTCACGGCATGGGCCGCGGGCGGAACGCGGCTTCAGACCTGGATCGGCCCCTCGGGTGCGGTCCTCGGATGCGCGCTCGGGATCTCGGCGTCCCTTCCGGTGCTCCTGGGCGGGACACAGCCCGCGCTTCGGCTTCCGTGGAACCTTCCTCTCGCGAGCTTCAGCCTCGCCATCGATCCCCTCTCCGCGTTCTTCCTTCTCCCCACGTTCGGGATCTGCGCCCTGGCCGCGATCTATGGCGCGGGATACGAGAAACCCGCCCCCGGACATGGGAGTGCATCGGGATCTTCGTGGCTCTGGTTCAATCTCCTCGTCGCCAGCATGGGGATGGTGATCGTGGCGCGAAACGGGGTCCTCTTCCTCATGGCGTGGGAGCTGATGACGATCGCCTCCTACTTCCTCGTCACGACCCACAGCGAGCGTGCCGAGGTGCGCCGCGCGGGAAGGATCTACCTCATCGCCGCGCACGTCGGCACCGCATGCCTCCTGGTGCTGTTCCTCCTCCTCGGAACGCACGGCAGCCTCGACTTCGATTCCTTCGGCCCGGCCGGAGCGCGCACCGCCGCCGGCGCGGGGGCCATCTTCCTCCTGGCGGTCGTGGGCTTCGGCGTCAAGGCGGGCTTCATCCCGCTCCACGTCTGGCTCCCGGAGGCGCACCCCGCCGCGCCCACACACGTCTCCGCCGTCATGTCCGGGATCATGATCAAGCTCGGCATCTACGGGCTCCTGCGCGCCATCTCCTTCCTGGGGGAGCCGCCCCTCTGGTGGGGTTGGGTCCTCCTCGTCATCGGGCTCGTCTCCGCAGTCTTAGGGGTGCTCTACGCGCTCGCGCAGCACGAGCTGAAGCGCCTGCTCGCCTATCACAGCGTCGAGAACATCGGGATCATCGCGATGGGCCTCGGTCTGGGCCTGATCGGCGCGGCGCGCCATTCCACGATGCTCTTCGCGCTGGGATTCGGAGCCGCGCTCCTCCACGTCCTGAACCACGCGGTCTTCAAGGCGCTGCTCTTCTTCGGCGCCGGCTCCGTGATCCGGAGCGCGGGCACAGGAGAAATCGAACATCTCGGGGGATTGCTGAAGCGGATGCCCACGACGGGGATCGCGTTCCTGATCGGCGCCGTCGCGATCTCGGGCCTTCCGCCCTTGAACGGCTTCGTCTCGGAATTCCTGCTGTTCCTGGGCTCGTTCGCCGCCGTCAGCGGGGACAAACTGACCGTGGGAATCGCGGGCGTGGCGCTGATCGGGGGGCTCGCGCTCGTCGGGGGCCTGGCCGCGGCCTGCTTCGCGAAGGCGTTCGGGATCGTGTTTCTCGGCGAGCCCCGGACCCAGGAGGCGGAAGAGGCGCGCGAGGTGGGGCTTCTCCTGCGCGCGCCCATGGTGACGCTCGCCTCCGCCTGCGTCGCCATCGGGCTCGCGTCGCCCGCGCTCCTCCCCGTCCTCGCGCGGGTGCTCCCCGCGGTGGGCGGGATCGCTCCGGGGGCGGCCGCGCCGGATCTTCTGTCCACGCACGCCGCGCTCCTGGGCGTCACCCTCGTCGGTGGGCTCTTCCTCGGGCTTCTTCTCCTGCTCGCCGTGCTGCGGGCGGACCTCTTGGGACGGCGCCCTGTCCGCGCGGCGGTGACCTGGGATTGCGGCTACGCCCGACCGACATCGCGGATGCAATACACCGCATCCTCATTCGCGCAGCCGATCCTTGATCTCTTCGCGCCGATGCTCGGAACGCGGGTCTCGTCCGTGAAGCCGCGCGGCGTCTTCCCGAGCAGCGCGTCCCTGGAGACCTCCACGCCCGACTCTTTCCGGGAACGCGTCTTCCGGCCGATCTTCGCCGAGGTCGAGCGCGCCCTCGCCAGATTCCGTCGCATTCAGGAGGGGCGTGTCCAGGTGTACGTGCTCTACATCGCCCTCACGCTCCTGGCGCTTCTCGTGTACCAGTTCACGAGGAACCCGTGAATCCCTCGGGACTCTTCGCCACGGCCGTCTCGCTCCTCTTGGCGCCGCTCTTCCTGGGCGTGATCAACCGGACCAAGGCGGCCTTCGCCGGACGCACCGGGCAGCCCCTCTTCCAGGTCTATTTCGATCTCGCGAAGGTCGCCCGGAAGGGGGCGGTGTACAGCCGCACGACCACGTGGGTGTTTCGCCTCGCTCCCCTCGCGTCCATGGCGGCTGCGGTTTCGGCGCTCCTGCTCCTGCCGCAGTGTGGATCCCCCGCTGTTCTCTCCTTCCCGGGCGACTTCGTGGCCCTCATCTTCGTGCTGGCGACTTCGCGCTTTCTCACGGTGATCGCCGCCCTGGACACCGGCTCGAGCTTCGAGGGGATGGGAGCAAGCCGCGAGGTCGCGTTCTCCGCGCTGGCGGAGCCCGTGCTTCTCCTCTGCCTCGCGGTCGTCGCGCGCGAGGCGGGGCAAAGCTCCCTCTCGGGCATCGTCGGAAACGTGACGGCCGCGGATTGGCAGCGCGCCGGCCCGGCCCTGGTGCTGGTGGCCGTGAGTATCCTCGCGATTCTCCTGGCCGAGAACGCGCGGATTCCGGTCGACGATCCCAACACGCACCTGGAGCTGACCATGATCCACGAGGTCATGATCCTGGATCACGGAGGACCGGATCTCGCCCTCCTCACGTACGGCGCGGCCCTCAAGCTCTGGATCCTGGGCGCGCTCCTCACGGGACTCCTCCTCCCCAGGACGGCGTCGACACTGCTCGGTACCCTGACCTTCCTGGCCGGCATGGCCGCCCTGGCGGTGGTGATCGGGATCATCGAGTCCACGATCGCTCGCCTGAGGCTCCACCGCGTGCCTCAGTTTCTCGTGGGCGCGGGCGCGTTCGCCGTCATGGCGCTCGCGCTCGTCATGAGGTAGCCCGCGATGCGCGCCCTGCTCGACACCTTGATGGTGCTCCTCGTCTTCACGAACTTGAGAATGCTCGGGCTGAGCCGGCTCAGCGCGAGCATCCGGACCGTGGCCGCGCAGGGTGTTCTTCTGGGCTTCGTCGCCCTTGCCGCCCACGCGGGCCACTGGAGCGGCCGAATCTTGTTGATCGCGGCCATCGGGATCGCGGTCAAGGGGATCGCGTTTCCCCTGCTCCTCTTCCGGGCGCTGCGGGCGGCAAAGATCCGGCGCGAGGTGGAGCCCTTCGTGGGCTACATCCCCTCGGTGCTCGCCGGCGTGGCGGCCTTCCTCATCTCGCTCTGGGTCGCGGCGCGCCTGCCCCTTCCGGCCCGGCCCGCGTCGGACCTCATCGTGCCCACCGCGCTCTCGACGATGCTGGTCGGGCTCCTCGTCATCGTGAGCCGGAAGAAGGCGCTGAGCCAGGCGATGGGATACCTCGTGTTCGAGAACGGAATCTACATATTCGGCGTCGGCGTGGCCTACGAGGCGCCGGCCCTGGTCGAAATGGGAATTCTGCTCGACGTCTTCGTGGCCGTGTTCGTCATGGGGATCACCGTGTTCCACATCGCCCGCGAGTTCGACAGCATCGACACGACGCGACTCGCGACCTTGAAGGAGTAGCCGGGTGCTCTCCGCCCTCGTCCTCATCCCCGCCGTGGCCGCGGCACTCTGCTTCTTCACCCGGTCCACGTCCCTGCGCCGCGCGTTGCTCCTCGGGGCCGCCGCGTGTCACGCGGGGCTCTCGCTCGCCACCTGGTTCCACGCTCCCGGCGACGCGTGGGGAGGGGCGCTCAAGCTCGACGCCATCGGGCAGCCCTTCCTGAGCGTCCTGAGCGGGCTTTTCCTCGTGGCCGCCGTCTACGCGGTCGGCTATCTCCGCCGTGAGTCGCCGGGTCTCCGCGAGGATTTTCTCGAGGGATTCCGCTTCACGAACGCGCCGGAAGCCGTCTTCACGGGCTGCCTCCTCTTCTTCCTCTCCACCATGACGCTCGTGGTCCTGAGCGAGAACCTGGGCCTCCTCTGGATTGCCGTCGAGGCCACGACCCTCTCGAGCGCGCCGCTCATCTATTTCCACCGCCACCACCGTTCTCTCGAGGCCACGTGGAAATACCTCGTGATCTGCTCCGTGGGAATCGGACTCGCGCTGCTCGGAAACTTCTTCCTCGCGGTCGCGGCCTCCACGGCCTATGGAGGGAGCATTCCCCTCAGCATCCACCTCCTGTGCGAGCGCGCCGCGGCGCTGCACGCACCGTGGCTCAAGGGCGCGTTCATCTTCCTGCTGGTGGGCTACGGGACGAAGATGGGCTTGGCACCGCTCCACACGTGGCTCCCCGACGCGCACAGCGAGGCGCCCTCGGTCGTGTCCGCCCTTCTCTCCGGGGCCCTCCTGAACTGCGCCTTCGTGGGAATCCTGCGCATCTTTCAGGTCTGCGTCGCGGCGGGACTGGGACCCTACGCCCAGGGGTTCTTCGTCTGGTTCGGCCTGGCTTCGATCGCGCTCGCGGCGGCGTTTCTGCTGGCGCAGCGCGATTACAAGCGTCTCCTCGCTTACTCGAGCGTGGAACACATGGGAATTCTCGCGTTGGGGCTGGGTCTCGGCGGGACCGCGGCCTTCGGCGCCATGCTGCACGCCGTGAATCATTCCTTCACCAAGGCCATGCTGTTCCTCCTCTCGGGAAATATTCTGGCCGCGTATCACACCAAGTCGACGTCCGAGGTCCGGGGCGTTCTCCAGCGAATCCCCGTGACCGGCGTTCTCTGGCTCGCCGGACTCCTCGCGATCACCGGGTCCCCTCCCTTCGGGACGTTCGTCAGCGAGCTTCTGATTCTGCGCGGGGCGCTCGAGCAGGGCCGCTTCTGGATCGCCGGCCTCTACCTGGCCTTCCTCGCGGTGATCTTCGTCGGCATGGCGGCCACCATGACCCGGATGGCGCAGGGTCCGGCGCCTTCCACGATCGGGGCCGCGCCGGCACGCGAGAGCAGCCTGGCGATCGGCCCTCCGCTCGTACTCGGTCTCGTGGTGTTGGTGCTCGGGCTCTACCTTCCGCCCTCCCTCGAAGCGGTGCTGCGCCGCGCGACTCAGGCGCTGGGGGCGGGTGGATGACCGTCCGCACCGTCCTGAGCCTGCCGAACGGAGGGGTCGCGCGATTCCGCGACATCCCGCACCTGAGGCCCGAGCTCTTCCGTGAGGCAATCGCGGGGGGCGCGCCGCGCGGGCGCCTCGTCTCGCTCTTCGGAATGCCGGAGGACGACCGGGTAAGGCTGGTCGCCGTCCTCGCACGCGAAGGAGAACCGACGCTGGCGGTGACTTCGACCGACGTGGGCGAGAGCTACCCGGCGCTCACGCCCGACCTGTCCGAGGCCCACCTCTTCGAGCGCGAGATCGCGGAGCAGTGGGGTGTGCGGCCGGAGGGACATCCCTGGCTCAAGCCGGTCCGCTTCCATCGGTCGTACCGTCCCGGCCGTGACGCCTGGGGCCGATCGGAGCGCGATCCTGTGCTTCCGGGGGTCACGGAGTTTTTCGAAGTCGAGGGGGAGGAAGTCCACGAGGTGGGGGTGGGGCCCGTGCATGCGGGCGTCATCGAGCCGGGGCATTTCCGGTTCCAATGCCACGGGGAGCGGGTGATCCATCTGGAGATCGCGCTCGGGTACCAGCATCGTGGCGTGGAGCGCTCCCTCGAAGGCGGACCGGACAAGCGGACCATCCACCTGGTCGAGGCGATCGCGGGCGACACCGCCGTGGGCCACGCGCTCGCTCATGCCCAGCTGATCGAGGCGCTCTCGGGCACCGAAGTCCCTCCACGCGCTCAGGCGATCCGGGCGATAGCCCTCGAGCTCGAGCGCCTCGCGAATCACGCAGGCGACCTGGGCTCCCTCTCGGGCGACGTGGGCTACCTCCCTGCCGCCTCCTTCTGCGGCCGGATCCGCGGCGACCTCCTCAATCTGACGCTCCTGGCCTGCGGCAACCGGATGGGGCTCGGGTGGGTCCGGCCGGGCGGCACCGGGTTCGGCATCGATTTCGAGCCCGCGACCCACCGGAGGATCTCCGATTCATTGCCCGGCGCCGTGTTCGACATCGAACGCTCCTTCCAACTCATGCGCACGAACTCGACGGTACGGGCGCGATTCGAGGAAACGGGCGCCCTGCCGCGCGCCACGTGCGAGGAGCTGGGAGTCGTAGGGGTCGCGGCGCGCGCGTCCGGAATCGAGCGGGACGTGAGGCGGGATTTTCCCCTGGGGCGGTACGTCGAGGCGCCCATCGCGTGCTCGACGTGGAATTCCGGCGATGTGTTCGCGCGTGCGCGCGTGCGGTGGGAGGAATGCGCGAGCTCCGCGGCCCACATCCTCGAGACCCTGAGGTCTTTGCCGCGTGGAGTATCGCGGCGGGAGCCGGGCCCGCTTCAGCCTTCGAGCTTCACGGTGTCACTCGTCGAGGGATGGCGCGGCGAGATCTGTCACACCGCGGTGACCGACGAGCGAGGGCGGTTCCGGCGCTACAAGGTCGTGGATCCCTCGTTTCACAACTGGATGGCCCTCGCGATGGCCATGCGCGACCAGCCCATCTCGGATTTTCCGCTCTGCAACAAGAGCTTCAATCTCTCCTACAGCGGACACGATCTATGAAAGGGGCGCTCCGGTGCTGAGGGCCTTCCTCGAGCGGATCCGACAAGGTCATCGCACGCTGCCCTTTCCTCCCCCGGAGGACACCCTCCCCGAGGGATTCCGGGGACGCCCGGTGCTGGACGCGGCGAAGTGCAAGGACGGCTGCCGGGAATGCGCGGATGCGTGCCCGACGGGAGCCATTGCCATCGAGCCGAAGCTGACCCTCGATCTCGGGCGCTGCCTCTTCTGCAACGAGTGCGTGAAGGCGTGCCCCACCGGCGCGATCCGGTTCACGCCCGACCACCGGATGGCCGCGACGCGGCGCGAGGATCTCGTGGTCGGGACCGGCAAGACGCGGCTCGCGGAGCCGATGGACGACGCGAGACGCCGGCTCTTCGCGCGGTCGCTCCGGCTGCGGCAGGTGAGCGCGGGGGGATCGGCGGGATGCGAGCTGGAGGCGGCCGCGCTCGGGAACGTCGTATTCGATTCGGGGCGGTTCGGGATCCAGTTCGTCGCCTCCCCACGGCACGCGGACGGGATCCTGATCACGGGGCCCGTGACCGCGAACATGAAGACCGCCTTGGAGAAGACCTACGACGCAATCCCATCCCCCAAGATCGTGATCGCTGCCGGAGCGGCGGCGATCTCGGGAGGGCCGTTCGCGGGAAATCCCGAGGTGCTGAACGGCGCGGACAAGGTCCTTCCGGTGGACCTCTATATCCCCGGGCACCCTCCCCATCCCCTCACGATCCTGGATGGAGTGATGCGGTTGCTGGGACGACTGCGGAGAGACTGAGCGGCTACTTCAGGACGACGAGCCTCCCCCTTTCGATCCCCTCAGGAGCTTCGATCGCGTAGAAGTAAACTCCCGAGGAGAGAGTGGGCCCCCCGGTCGACGCGGTCACCCGTACGTCGTGGTATCCGACACCGAGAGCCGAATCTCGCAGCACTCGAACAACTCTACCCTGAACGTCCAGAAGGCTCACTCGCACCCGCCCAGGACGAGTCATTCGGAACGTAATCGTCGCGTCGGGATTCATGGGGTTGGGCGCGACGGACGACGTCAGGGGATGGGAAGAAACAATGTGGAGCGAAACGGGAGCCTGAAACCGAGCCCCGGAGTTCAGAACTCCCTGCACCGTCACCGCGACCACTTGTTGTCCTCCCGGAAGAGCATCGAACAACAAGCGAAGGTTGTCCCTCCCGAACAAGACGTTCAACTCGGCGACGCCATTGTGATCCCGATCAAACCCCCGCGAGGGTTTTCCGGCCGAAGGCGCAATCGCGTCCAGGGAGCCGGTTCCTTCGGATACGAGCCGAATCGAGTTCTCCTCCACTTGCGAAAGCTCGAAAGAATGATCGACCGGCTCGAGTTCGACGGCGTACAGCGGACGGGCCGAGGAGAGACGGATCGTTGCATCTTGCTGGAGAACAAAGGCGCGGGCCGGAACGGAGGAGGCTATGGATGCGGAAGTGGAGTCGATATCCGCAAGGGAGCCATCGCTGACGCGCAGAACGACGTCGAAATTGGAGGCGCTCTGGTAGGTGTGCTGCACGGCGACCCCTGTCCCGGAGCCACCATCGCCGAAGATCCAGGCATAGGTGAGTTGATCCCCATCAGGATCGTTGGAGCGCGCGGCCGTGCACTCCAGCGGCTGTCCCACGAGACCCGCATAGGGCCCACCCGCATCCGCGACAGGCGCCCGGTCGGTGTTCAGCACTTGGATCCTTACCGAAACGGTCGCCGATTTGTCGTTCGCGGCAGTGAATGGCACAACGTAGCTCCCTGCATCCGTAAACCCTGGGGTCCACGTGAACAGGCCTCCCGTTGCATTGATGTTTGGGGCGAAATGCGCGTCGTTGCCGAGCGGCAACCCGGAGAGATCGGCGGTTAGTGACGTCAGGCCATCCCCATCGAGGTCCAGCGCCTCGATGGGCACGGCCAGAGGCGTCCCTTCCGCCACGGTGACTTCCGCGGGCGCCTTCACGTACGGCAGGAGCGTGAAGCCGGAGGCCGCGACATATCGGGCAATTGGGACAAGATCGCGCAAAGCCTGGACGGAAGTCAGCCGATCTCCTCCCTGGCCGACCACGACGGCCGCGAGATATTCCTTTGTCTCGCCGGGCCCGAAGGAGGAGACACCCGTGGAGATGACGATCCGTTTGTCCGCGGGCGTTGCGTCAAGCCATCCCGTTCCGTTCAACGGGTCCCCGTCATATCGATACATCGTGGTCGGCTGGGCAGGATCGTCCCCCCGGTGCATGGGGGTGCCATCCAGGTTCCTCCCCTGCATCATGAGGAAGGAACCGGTCGCGGTAATTCCCGCTCTTGGCAACTGGGCAAGGTTGTAGGAGGTGAATGCATTCGCGACATCGTCAGCGGCCTGGGGCATCGATCCCTGAAGCAAGACGAA
>JBGPMB010000083.1:0-11638 GCA_041486775.1 Candidatus Eiseniibacteriota bacterium
AAAGCGGCGATCCGGGCCGCTATCCCGAAGCGCTCTCCGCGAAGGCGCCCCGTGCCGAGAGGCGTCTTCTCCTTCTCGCGAGCTCTGGGGACCGCATTCTGCTCGTCCCCGACGATGCGGACGAGCGCGTGACCTGGACACTCCCCTACGCGAGACTCAGCGCGTCGACCTCGCCTCTTGGCACCGCCCGCGCACTGGCGGCAAGACACCTGAAGCGCGGCGTCGCGCCTTCCGGACCGCTCGCCACCTTCCAGCACCGAACGTTCTCCCACCAAATGACGTACGAGGTCTGGTCCCTGGAGCTGGGGCGCGGCCCGGGGGCGCAAGGTCCCCCATCGCCGGACGCGCCCCCGCAACGCGAACGCGTGTGGGCCACGCGCCGGCAGCTTCGCGGGCTTCCCCTCCGCGCCCCAACGCTCAAGGCGCTGAAGAACCTGGATCGGTAGCCGGGGCGCTTTCCCCGGTGGTATACTCAACCCGTAGCTCTCCCCAATCTTTGAGCCGGCATCCGGAGCCACCCCGAGGATCCTCCATGCTGCGACCCACCAGGGCGCACCGGGCGATCGTCCCCTTCGCGCTTCTCGTGTTCCTCGCGTCCGGCCCGCGCCTCGGGACCTCCGCTCCCCGTTCCGTCCATCCGGCTCTGAGCAACGTCAGGCCCGGTGAGGGCATCTCGGAGCGATTCCTCTCCCGCGATCGAAACGGCGGCGTCCTCGTGGACCTCCTGATCGAGGGAGACATCACGCCCGGGGCATTGCGGGGACACGGCATCGAGGTGAATTCGCACATCGGCCGCCGCATGACGGCGCGCTGCCCGCTTCCCCTCCTTTCCCAGCTTCTGGCTCTTCCCGGAATCGAGAGGGTCGAGGTTGCGGAGCGCTGCAAGCCGAATCTCGACCGGAGCGGACTCGACGTGGGCGTGAACACCCTCCGCACGGTGACTCCTCCCTCCTTCACGGGACAGACCGGCGCCGGTGTTCTGATCGGCGACGTGGACACCGGCATCGACTACTTGCATCCCGACTTCCTGCACGACGACGGGACGACGCGCCTGGTCTCGATCTGGGATCAGACAGGCTCCGGAGCATCGCCCCCGGCGGGCTTCTCGTACGGAGCGGAGTGGCTCCCGGCCCAGATCAACGCGGGCATCCCGGCCCAGGTCGATGACGAGGGGCACGGCACGCATGTCATGGGAATCGCCGCGGGGAACGGCAGCGCCACCGGGAACGGAGAACCCGCGTACACCTACGTCGGGATGGCTCCCGAAGCCGACATCTGCATGGTGAAGACCAACTTCACGACCACCTCCATCGTGGACGGCGTGAACTACATCTTCCAGAAGGCCGCGGCGCTCGGAAAACGGGCGGTCGTGAACCTGAGCCTCGGCACGCAGGAGGGTCCCCACGACGGCACGCTGGACATGGACCAGATGCTGAACGCGCTCACCGGACCGGGGAAGATCATCGTGGCGTCCGCTGGAAACGAGGGAGCGGAAAAGCTTCACGGACAGTTGACCCTGAGCGGCGCGACGCCGCAGAACATGACGCTGACCGTGCCGGCCTACACGGCGGGCGCCGGCACGGGGGATGACTTCCTGCTCTTCTCCGGCTGGTACGCGGGCACGAGTCAGATCTCGCTCACCATCACCACCCCCACCGGTGTGATCCTGGGCCCGGTCCTGACCGGCACCAACCTGCTCGGCCAGAACACGCTGGACGGGTGGCTCGACATCCACAACGGAACGAGCACGCCCACCAACGGCGCACACGAGATCTACGTTCAGCTCTACGACGCGGTCACCGCGAGGCCGCCCAAGAACGGCACGTGGACCTTCACGCTCACTCCGGTCTCGATTCCGGGCGGCGGACGAGTGGACATGTATCTCTACGAGAATCACCTCGCCGGCGGGGGCGGGCCGTACGCCGTGTGGAATCAGGGTCTCGCCTTCGGCGGCGTCGTGGCCTCGCCCGGGGACGCCGACTCGGTGATCACGGTCGCCGCGCACGCGACGAAGGATTGCTGGGACGCGGTGGACGGATTGAACTACTGCTGGAGTCCCCACCCGACCCTGGGCGCCATCGCGTTCTTCTCGAGCCAGGGACCGCGCCGGGACGGCGCTCTGAAGCCGGATCTCTCCGCGCCGGGATTCGGCGTGACCTCGTCTCTGTCCAGCGCGGATTTCAACGCCTCGCCTTCGCTCACCGCCACCGACGGCGTGCACGTGAATTTCGCCGGGACCAGCATGGCGGCCCCGCACGTCGCGGGCGGCACGGCGCTCCTGCTCGCGCGGAGCGAGTGGGCCAACGCGACTCCCTCCGGCATCAAGGCGCGCCTCCTGAGCACGGCGCGCGTCGACGCGTTCACCGGCGCCGTGCCCAACGCGACCTGGGGGTACGGCAAGCTCGATCTGGGAACGGCCCTCGCCATCCCGCTCACCGTCTTCGTGTCGCACCCGGCGAAAGGGAATCTCTACGCGATCGGGAAGTACGATTCGGTGAACGTGGTCCTGACGGGATTCACCGCGGATTCGATCACCTTCGCCCTCTCGCAGGATGGCGGCGCCACGTATCCCAAGTCGCTCGGCACGCTCTACAACGTCCCGTCCGGGCCGCCGGCGGGCCTCACCTTCTTCGTGGATCCTTCGATGGCGTCGAGCCAGGCGAAGGTGCGCGCGGTGGCGCAACACGGCGCCTCGGTCCTGACCAGTTTCTCCGACAGCCTCTTCATGATCGGGATCCCGGTCGGGGTCGTGGAGGAGACTCCGGTGATCCCGCTCCGGTTCGCGCTCTCACCGAACACACCCAACCCGTTCAATCCGGTGACCACCATCCGCTTCGAGCTGAACCGCCCCGGGCCCGCCCTGCTCCGGGTGTATTCGATCTCCGGAGCCCTGGTGCGCACGCTCGTGGAGAAGCAACTTCCGGCTGGGCGCTTCCGCGCGCAGTGGGATGGACGGGATTCGGCGGGCCGGCCGGTGGGCTCCGGCATCTACATCTACCGCCTCACCCAGGGCGGCCGTAACCTCTCCCGGAAGATGAGTCTGCTCAAGTAGCGGGGCCGAAACCTTCGCCAGGCTACTACACTCCGAAGGCGACCGGATCCCAGGCCAGGCCCAGCTCCGACGGGGGCGCCATGTATCCCGCGAGCGCGGAGGCCGCGACGACGGGAGGGCTCGCGAGATAGCCCTCGCCCCCCACGCCCATGCGGTTCTGCCAGTTCCGGTTGAAGGACGTGATGGCGCGCTCGCCCTTCGCGAGCGCGTCGGGGCCCTGGCCGAAGCAGGGGCCGCACCAGGACTGCCTGATTTCGCCCCCCGCCGCGCGGAAGACCGAGGCGATGGACTCTCCCTGGAGGCGCGGGTCGGGGCGCTCGATCAGGCGCTTCACCGTGCCGCTACCCGGGAAGATGACGAACTCGGCGCCGGGGGCGACCCGCTCGACGCCCCGCGCCCGCGCCGCGCGCAACACGAGCGCCGCCTGGAGCAGATCGTCGTACCCCCCGTTCGTGCACGATCCGATCATCGCCTTGGTGAAGGTGATCCGCTCTCTCGCGAGATCCTCCGCCGGGAAAGCGTTTCCGGGGCTGAACGGCTTCGCGATCATCGGCACGACCGAAGAAAGATCGAACTTCTCGTCGATCTCCCACCGCGCGTCCTCCCCCGGTGTCACCCTCGGGTAACGGAGGGCGAAGCCGCGCTCCTGATACCAGGCCTCGGTCACGTCGTCCTGGGCGAAGATCCCGTTCATGGCCTCCGCCTCCGCCATCATGTTCGCGATCGTGTTCCGGTACGGAATCGGGAGCTCGCGGCTTCTGTCCACGAACTCGACGCTCATGCCCTGCGATTGCTTGGCGCCCCACCCGTGCAGGAGTTTCAGCACGATGTCCTTCCCGCTCACCCAGGGCTGGAGCTTCCCCGCGAAGACCACCCGCCGCTGCTGGGGCACCGTGAAGTAGACGGCGCCCAGCGCCCATCCGAATCCCAGCGTCGTGCTCCCCACCCCGATTCCCAGCGCACCGTAGGCTCCGTACGCGCGGCTGTGCGAATCCGCGCCGGGATAGAACCCGGCGGGCAGGATGAGTCCCTGCTCGGGGAAATAGAAATGGAAGATCCCGGTGCCGGGCGGAGCGTAGAAGGGCGCCGCGATCGCGTGCTTCTCCGCGAACTCGCGCGAGATCGAGGTCTGCTTCTCGTCGGCTTCCTTCCCGGTGAAGACGAAATGATCGTTCGCGATCGCGACCCGGAGCGGCTCGACGCCATCCGGTCCCACGATCTGGCGAAACGTGTGAATGGCAAAGGGCGCCGTGCCGTCGGAGGCCGGGAGGAGATCGGCGAAGAGCTCCACGGTGGCCCCGGGCTTCACTTCGGCGCTCTTGTCCACGCGGTGCGCCCACACGATCTGCTCCGTACTGGACATCGTGCGGGCCACATCCGGGTCGGGAAAGGAAACCGACATGCGTTTGACCCCGGCGTGGAATTCCCGCCGTCCCATCTCGAAAATGCCGCCGCCCTGGCGGATCTCCTCTTCTTTCGGGGAGAGCGGGATCGGCTGGTAGGTCTTCCCGCGGGTGACGTTCCGAAGCACGCGCGTGTCCGGATCGAATTCGAAAACGTCCTGGTCCTGCGCGTCCTGAGCCGCCTCGGGGCTCTGCGCGACGTGAAGTCCGAGATTCAGGGCGTTCCGCCTGAAGATGTCCCCCATCCCCGCGCCGCAGACGATGACCATCGTCAGGCCCGCGTCCTCGGCGATCGCCTTGAGTCCGGCGGGCGACATCTCGCGCGAGGAGCCGATCGCGAAGCGATCCCCGGCGACGAGGAAGTTCCCACCCGCCTGAACGCGCGCGCGGAAGTCGGGCATGAGATGGCGGAAGGCGCCCTCCTTCCACCGCTTGTCCAGGGTCGCCAGACTCTCGGAGACGCAGTCCTGCGCGGGCGTGATCTGGTCGGTGTCGATGGCGTCGAGCTTCTTCCCGGGACGCTTCGGATCCCAGAAGATGAGGGCTTTGCCGCGGATGGGGCTTGTGAGTGTCATGCGGGTTCTTGCTCTCCGCGCGGAGGATTCCGCGCGGGTTCAGTCTACGGGCCGCCCCTCAGATCGTCGAGCGCTCCTTCGAAGGCGCTCAGCACGCCTTCCATCGGCTCGCCGGGGAGGGCTTCGCGCAGCGCGCTCGCGGCGCGTCCGGACTTGAGCTTGGCCAGCGACCGTGCGGCCGCCGTGCGCACACGGAACCAAGGGTCGCGCAGAAGCTCGATCAGCCGCGACTCGACGCGGTCGTCCAGGATGCCGAGCTTGCCCAGCGCCTTGGTCGCGGCCTCGCGCGCCTCGTTCCGGTACAGAGGACGGGTGTACTCGAGGACCACCGGGACGGCCCGCGGATCGCGAAGAAGAACGAAGCCGTCGAAGATGAGCTGGCGCAGGACGTCCCGGTGACTCTCGCGCGGAAGCTCGGCGCGAAGGGTCTCGAACGCGTCCTCCCGCTTCGCCCGCGCGATGCCGAGGAGCGCCATGCCGGCGTTGTACTTGCTTTCCTCGGAGGAGACCATCCGTCGCAAGTGCTTCAATGCCTCGTCGCCGCCGATCCAGCCCAGCGCCCAGGCCACGGCGCGGCGGACGCGCGGCTTCTGCCCCTTCGCGAGATTCGCCACGCGGTCCACGATGTCGGCACGGCGCGCGCCGATCTCGCCCAGCGAGGCGATGGCGGCGACGCGCACGCCCCAGAATCGATCGCCCCGCGCGGCCCTGAGGAGTGCCTCGACCGCGGCCTCGTGCCCCGGGGTCGCCAGCTCGCGGGCGCAGCGGATGCGCTCGAGCACGAAGTCCGACTTGGCGAGGCCGTGGAGGAGCTCCTCGGTGGAGCGCGGGAAGTCCATGAGCTTCATGAGATCGTGCTCGGGGTCGAGCGCGACGTAGCGAGGCTTCGCGGGCAACGGAATGTGGATCGTCTCCTTGCGCTGCTGGACGTCGATCGGGAGCCTTAGCCTTCGGCCCCCGACCAAGAGCTCCAGCATCATGGGCATGCGGAACGCCGCCGGGGTCACGTCGTCCGGTTCCTGGACCTGCTCCACCGTGAGAAGAAGCGATTTCGATCCCGCGTCCCACTCACGCGTCACACGGATCTCCGGATGGCCGCCGCGATGCGCCCACTGATCGAAGAACCAGGTGAGATTTCTTCCGGAGACTTCCTCGCAGGCCCGCTTCAAATCTCCCGTCTCGACGCCCCCGAACGCATGACGCTCGAGGTAGAGCTTGAGCCCCCGTCTCCAGACCGCGTCTCCCAGCGTGGCGCGGAGCATGTGGACGATCGTCGCGCCCTTCTCGTAGAGGTGCCGGTCGAAGATGTCGGAGGGATGGCGGAACCGCGTCTCCACGATCGCCCGCCGGTAGTCGCCGTTGTCCTCCACGAGGTAGGAGCACATCTGCTCCAGGCGGGCGAAGTCCGCCTCATCGCGGCCGTGCTCGGCCTCCCAGAAGACGACCTCGGAGTACGTGGCGAAGCCCTCGTTGAGCCAGCCTTCGGACCAATCCCGGCACGTCACGAGATCCCCCCACCACTGGTGGGCCAGCTCGTGGGAGATCAAGGTCTCGTAGGTCTGGTCGATCGCATCCTCGGGGGTCTGGAGCGCGCGCACGGTGAGCGTGGTGGCGCCCGTGTTCTCCATGCCCCCGAAGGTGAAATCGTACACGGTGGACTGGGCGTACTTGGGATACGGGTAGGGATATCCGAACACCTTCGAGAAGGTCTCGATCATGAAGGGCGTCTTCTTGAATAGCTCGCGCCCCCTGGCCTCGGTCCCGCGGGGCACGTAGCCCAGGAGCGGAACCTTGCCGGCCCGGTCGCGCAGCTCGACGAGCTTCCCGACCACGAGCGACATGAGATAGGCGGGGTGGGCGGTGTCCTGGCGCCAGTGATAGGTGACCGTCTTCCGGCGCGCGTTCGCGCGGCGGGCGACGAGGCGTCCGTTCCCGATCGCGCGGTAGCCCTTCGGAACGGTGGCGATCAGCTCGAGGGTCGCGCGGCTCTCGGTGCTCTCCAGGCAGGGGATCCACCAGTGCGTGTCATCGGCCTGGCCCTGGGACCAGCCCGCGGCGTGGCGGTCCGTCTCCGCCTCGGTGGGGCCCACGAAGAAGAATCCCTTGCGGGGTCTCGTGGAGTACGCGATCTCGACCGTGATCCGCCGCCCCGTTCCGAGCGGGCGCGGGAGCTTCACGCGGAGCTTCTCCCCTTCCGACTCGTGGCGCGCGCGCCGTCCCCCGGCACGGACTGACGCCACTTCCAGCTCCGCGGCGTCGAGAACGACCTCGCGGAGGCCTTCCCGGATGGCCTCGATCGTCAGGACGGCGCGTCCCTTGAGCTCCCGGCGCTCGAGGTCCACGTCGAGCGCCACCTTGTAGTGACGTACGTGGAATTCGAGATCGCGGCGAGGCTTCGGCTCACCCTTCCAGGGCCTCCGCCCTGAGGGCGGGAACGGCTCGAAGGGCGGCGTTTCGGGGGCCGCCCGTCTTCCCAGAAAGAGAGGGTGATACAAGGGATCGCGCAAGGACATTCCGCACCTCCGTTTAGGCCACCAGCCCCGCATCCTCTCCGACCCGGGGGATGCGTGTCAAGGACGAGCCGAGCGGGTAGAATGGTCCGATGCTCACGCACGCGGAGCTCCAATCTTTCTTCCGGGTCTTCCTCGACTCTGCCACCGAAATCGTCCCGCTCTTTCTCCTGGCGCTATTCGTGGGGGCGCTCATCGAGGAGTTCGTCTCGGAGCGTTTCATCGCGCGCTTTCTCACCGGGAGAAATCCCGGGACCATGGCGCTGGCCGCCGTGGTCGGCGCTCTGATCCCCCTCTGCACGTGCGGCATGGTCCCGCTCGCGGTCGCGCTGCGCCGGCGGGGCGGGGACCTGAAGCACATCTTCTGCTTCCTCACGGCGGGCGCCGCGGTGAGCATCCCGGTCCTGCTCCTCACCTGGAAGATCCTGGGCCTCCGGTGGGTGCTGGTGAGGCTTCTCGCCTCGATCGCGCTCGGGCTCCTGGCGGGCTACGCGAGCCTGGCGGCGCTGCGGAGCGTGGCCGGCCGGTCCGCCGGGGCCGCGGGCGAGGCGTTCGACATGGCACCGATCGCCGGCCGCTCCCGCCTGCGCTCCGTGTGGCGTTGCTTCCTCGGGCAGCTCAAGGAATACGCGCCGTGGGTCCTGGTGAGCCTGGGCCTGGCGGCGGTCGTGGACGTTCTCGTGCCCAGGCACTGGATCGACATCCTGTACGGGCAGAGGACGACCGTGGGATCGCTCCTCGCTTCGGTCAGCGGTGTTCCCTTCTACTTCTGCTCGGGCGCCGAGCTTCCTCTGGTCCGGGAGCTGCTAGCGAAAGGCATGGGATTCGGCCCCGCCACCGCCATGATGCTCGCGGTTCCGATCGTCAACGTCCCCACGTTCGGCGTGGTGGGAAAATGGCTCGGTCCGCGGGCGGCGCTCATCTACCTGGCGATGGTCGCCCTCGGATCAGCGCTCCTGGGCGTCGTCGCGGGGAAACTCGTCGCGCCCTAGCTCTTCTTCGGGGGCTTCGAGGGCCGTATCTCCACCGCGCTCGCGAGCGTCCTCGGATCCTGCGTGAGCAGATCGAGCACGATCCGCGCGATGTCGACCGGCTGGATCTTCCAGGCGTCCTCGGGACCCGGCGTGTGATCGTTGAAATGGGTGGCCACGCTCCCCGGCATGAGGTGCGTGACCTTGATCCCGTCGTGCCGAACCTCCTGCATCAAGGCGTCGCTCATGCCGTTCAATCCGAACTTCGAGGCGTTGTAGGCTGTCGCGGTGGGAAAGGCGTTCCGGCCCGCGAGGCTGGAGATGTTCACGATGTAGCCGCCGCCCCGCTTTCTCATGCGCGGGATGGCCGCGCGGGAGCAGAGAAACACACCGGTCAGGTTGGTCTCGATCACACTGTTCCACTGGTCGAGCGACATGTCCTCGAGATTCCGGAACAGGCCGACGCCCGCGTTGTTGACGAGGATATCCACCCCGCCGAACACGTGCTCCGTCTCCTCGAAGAGGGCCGTCACGTCGCTCTCTCGGCGCACGTCGCACCGGTACGCCAGCACGCGCTTCGCGTGGGCGCGCGAAAGCTCCTTCCCCGCCGTGGCGACCTCGCCTTCGTCACGGGCCGACACGGCCACGCGCGCGCCCGCTTCCAGAAGGGCCTCGGCGATGGCGCGCCCGATCCCCTTCGTGCTTCCCGTCACGACGGCCGACTTGCCTTCGATGCTTCCACTCATAGGATCTCCTCCAGCGCCTGTTGCAGCTCGGCGAGCTTATCGGTGAAGAAATGGTCGGCGCCCTTCACGAACTTCACCGTGACGGGACCGAACCGCCTCCATGAAGACACGGCCGCCTCCAGAGTCTCGGGGCGCCCATACTGATCGCGCTCTCCTTGCACGATGGTAAGGGGCCAGGGCAGGCGGTCGAGGAAATCGAACTCGTGGTTCTCGACGGGGACGCCCAGCGCCAGAAACCGCTCCACACCCGTGTCGGTGAGCGCCCACTGGAGCCCCACCCAGGAGCCGAAGGAGAACCCCGCGGCCCAGAGCGCCTTCCGCCCCGTCCGCTCCCTGGCGAACGCGGCGGCCGCGGCGAAATCGCCCACCTCCTCGTTCCAGCCCGAGTACTGTCCCTGGCTCCGGCCGACGCCGCGGAAGTTGAATCTCAGGGTGGGATGCCCCGCGGCGTCCAGGACCCGGTACACGGTGTGCACGACCTTGCTGTGCATCGAGCCGCCGTACGCGGGGTGGGGATGCCCGATCACGGCGGCGGGCTTCCCCACGCCCGGATCGGACCAGAGTCCCTCGATTCGCCCCTGGGGGCCACCTATATCGACCGCGCTCACGGCGCGAGCGCTGGATTGAGAAGGCTCCATAGGCAGCCGATGCTCCATCAGGAAGGAGGAAATGGCGCTCCAATTCCGGCATTTTCGAGAGTGAGTGTCTCCGCTATAATCAGCATGCTCAAGCACCAAATCCCGCTTTCCCGGAGGTACTTCCCGTGGCCATCCGTGTCGAAAAGGAAACCATGCACGGTCTGAACCGTGCCGAGCTTCTGGACATGTATCGCCTGATCTTCTTGTCGCGGAAGATGGACGATGAGGAGATCAAGCTCAAGAAGCAGAACCTCATCTTCTTCCAGATCTCGGGCGCGGGGCACGAAGCGGTGCTGGTCGCCGCGGGGAAGGCGTTGAAGAGCGGCTACGACTGGTTCTACCCCTATTACCGCGACCGGGCCCTCATGCTCACGCTCGGCATGACCCCGACCGAGATGCTCCTCGAGGGAGTGGCCGCGGCCGCCGATCCCAACTCGGGCGGACGCCAGATGCCGGGGCATTGGGGATTGAAGCGCGCGAACGTGGTCTCCCAGTCCAGCCCCACCGGCACGCAATTCCTCCAGGCGGTGGGCTGCTCCGAAGGCGGCCGGTTCCTTTCGGTCCTGAGCGACATCAAGAACCGCCCCGCGTTCCATGACGACGAGGTGGTCTACGTCTCCTCGGGAGAAGGCACCACGAGCCAGGGGGAGTTCTGGGAGGCGCTCACCACCGCCGCCACGAACAAGACCCCGGTGCTCTTCCTGATCACCGACAATCAGTACGCGATCTCGGTCCCGGTCGAGGTGCAGACGCCCGGGAGCGACATCTCGCGCTGCCTGACCGGCATCCCGGGGCTGCGGATCATGAAGGTGGATGGAACGGACCCCATCGCGTCGTACCGGACCATGACGGAAGCCGTGGCGCATCTTCGCGCGCGCCGCGGGCCGGTGATGGTGCACGCTTCGGTGGTGCGCCCCTATGGCCACTCGATGTCGGACGACGAGCTCTCCTACAAGCCGCCCGCCGAGCGCGAGGCGGAGGCGAAACGCGACCCCCTCCTCACGTTCCCGGCATTCCTGATCCGCGAGGGTTTCGCGACCCAGGAAATGATCGAGGGGATCCAGAAAGAGGTCCAGGAGACGATCGCGAAGGCGGAGGTCGATGCGCTGCCCTCGCCGCAACCCGCGCCCGAGACCGCCCTCCATCATATGTACTCCTCGACGGTGGACCCCACGTCGCGCGCGTTCGAGACCGAGCCCCACTTCGAGGGCGGTCCCGAGACGATGGTCACGCTGATCAACCGCTGCCTGCGCGACGAGATGGCGCGCGATCCCAGTGTCGTGATCTTCGGCGAGGACGTGGCGGACGCGACCCGCGAAGCGGCGCTCACCCAGGTCTCCGGCAAGGGAGGCGTGTTCAAGGTCACGCACGGCCTGCAGAAGCAGTTCGGCAAGGAGCGGGTGTTCAATTCCCCGCTGGCCGAGGCCAACATCATCGGGCGGGCGATCGGGATGGCGACGCGCGGCATCAAGCCGGTGGTCGAGATCCAGTTCTTCGACTTCATCTGGCCCGCGATGATGCAGATCCGAAACGAGATGGCCATGCTCCGCTGGCGCTCGAACGGGGCCTTCTCCTGCCCGCTCGTCGTGCGCGTGCCGATCGGCGGCTACCTCCAGGGAGGATCGATCTACCACTCGCAGTGCGGCGAGAGCATCTTCGCGCACTGCCCCGGGCTCCGGATCGTCTTCCCGGGAAACGCGCTCGACGCGAACGGGCTCCTGCGCACGGCCATCCGCGGCGACG
>JBGPMB010000084.1:0-11607 GCA_041486775.1 Candidatus Eiseniibacteriota bacterium
CCGCCCTCAGTAGGATCGTGCGCGACACGGCGGAGGAGTACGGCGTGCCGTATCACCACCACGAGACGTTGCGTGCGGCCATCCGATCCCACTACCGAACCCTGAAAGCGCTCGGGAACCCTCTCGCATCGAAACCTGCATGACCACAGGCGGCTGGCGGCGACTCGTACTCCTCGCCTCCCACGTAGGAATCGCCGCGACGCTTCTTCTCGGCTGCAGCGCCCGCAAAACTCCGCGGGTGCCCACACCGGAACCCGAGCTCTACGGCGCGGGCCTCTTCTCGACCGGAGAGTGGGACTTCTTCCTGGCCTTCTCGCCCGATCAGGGGCGAGCGCTCTTCTGCAGGGCGAACGATGATTTCAGCGCGTATCAAATCTACGAGACGCGGCGCGACCCCGGCGGCCGTTGGAGCGCGCCCACGAAGCCTCGTTTCGACGGCTCCTGGAGCAACGTGGATCCCCACATCGCTCCGGACGGACACACGGTCTTCTTCATCTCCAACCGGCCCGGTCCGGGACAGAGCGGTGCCCAGGCGACCTTCGATATCTGGTACGCCACCCTCGAGCCCGACGGCGAGTGGGGCGACGCGAAGCGCCTGCCATCGCCCATCAGCGTCTCCGGCGTCGACGAGTGGTCTCCGTCGGTAGCCGCGAACGGCAATCTCTATTTCGGTTCTGAGCGCCCGAACGGGCACGGCGGGCTCGACCTGTGGATGGCGCGCCGAGCCGGCGACGCCTACGAACCCCTTGTGAACCTGGGAGACTCCGTCAATACCGCCGGGAATGAGGTCGAGCCGTGGATCGCGCCTGACGAAAGCTACCTCATCTTCAGCGGCAAGGGCCGCTCGGACAGCGTGGGGAAGTACGATATCTACCAGAGCCGTCGCGAGCGAGGGGTCTGGCGGCAGGCGCAACTGGTCCGGGCCGGCGTCAGCTCCGAGGCGTTCGACTTCAATCAGAGCGTCTCACCCGATGGCCAGTGGCTCTACTTCAGCAGCACGCGCCCGCACACGGGGCCCATCGGGGAGCGCTTCGATACTCCGCGCCATGACTCGCTCGTGGTCGGCATCGGCAATGGGAAGGGCGATATCTATCGCATCCCGCTGCGCGCGCTCGGGCTGTAGCCACACATGAGCGTTCGAATTGTCCGCTTCGGGACACCTCGCTCACCGGGCGAGGGAACGAGAATCGGCACCGTTCGTCGCCCTCCCCGGGGCGTGCCGAAGTCCGAGTTCGCGGCCCAGAACTGGTACGACGTCTGGTTTCCCAATCTGGCGCCGAGCGTCGAGACGATGAAGTTGGGGCAGGAAGCAACGACGCCGGCGCAGTGGGCCGCCTTCACGAGGAAATACAGGGCCGAGATAGCGAAGCCGGACGCCAAGCACGCCCTGGAGCTCCTGGCCGCGCTCTCGCACACCGCGAACTTCTCCGTGGGCTGCTACTGCGAGCGCGAGAGCCATTGCCACCGTTCCATCCTGCGTCAGCTTCTCGTGGAGAACGGGGCCAGAGTCGAGTAGTGGGACGACGCTCTCACCCTCCTGTCTGGGGTGGAAACTTGACCACCCCGAAACCCGGGAGTAGCGTACAGAGCGTGAGGCGGTGCGGCGGGGTCAGGCGTAAGGGGGCACTCTGAGTGGAGGTCGTCATGACCGGAACAAACGCATTGAACGTGGTCCTCGTGCACGGAGGCTTCGTGGACGGCTCCGGTTGGGAGGGTGTGTACAACATCCTCAGAAAGGACGGCTACAACGTCCGCATCGTCCAGCACTCGACCGCGTCGCTAGCCGGCGACGTGAAGGCCACCAAGTTCGTCCTGGATGCCTTGGACGGCCCCGCGATTCTCGTCGGCCACTCCTACGGCGGAGTGGTGATAACCGAGGCCGGCAATGATCCGAGGGTCGCCGGGCTCGTCTATATCACCGCCTTCGCTCCGGACAAGGGCGAGTCGGTGGATGCGCTGATCAAGAATCCGCCGCCCGGTGCCCCGGTTCCGCCGATCCTGCCGCCGAGGAACGGATATCTGTTCCTCGACAGGGCGAAATTCCACGGGTCCTTTGCGGCGGATGTGGACGAGGAGAAGGCCGCGTTCATGGCCGACTCCCAGGTGCCGTGGGGCGTCGAGGCTCTCGGCGGTGCTATCAGCGAACCAGCGTGGAAAGCCAAGCCAAGCTGGTACTTGGTAGCGACGGAGGACAAGATGATTCCGCCCGAGGCCCAGCGCGCCATGTCCAAGCGGGCCGGTTCGACGGTCGTCGAGGAGAAAGGCAGTCATTCGATCTATGTGTCGAAGCCGCAAGCCGTGGCCGCGCTCATCCAGGCCGCCGTCAAGGGCGTGCACGTAGCGGCGAATTAACCCCACCTCGGCGCCAGAGGTTGTGCCGGAAGGGCGCGAAAGGGCTCAAGACGCCCCACGCGGTTAGCGCCGCGTGGGGCGATTGCTCGAGCGGGCAGTCGCCGAGCGCGCGACCTTCCTCCCGCCGGACCGCGGCCTCAATCCCGCCATGGCGTTCTCGAATACCTGTCTGACGAACGCATCGGTCGCCGGTTCCTGCCGAAGCAATCTGCGATAGAAGATCGGGCCGTACAAGAGGTCGATGATCACGTCCGGGGGAACATCGCCCCTCAACGCCCCCGAGGCCTGCGCTTGGCGAACGACCTTGGCCGTCGCTTTGCGGCGGGGCTGAAAGAGGCCCTTCTTGAGAGCGATGCGGACCTCCGGATCGTTCTGTCCCTCGCTCGCCAGCGATACCAGCAACCGACCCGGGAGGGCCGCCACGGACTTGGCAATGCGGCTGAGCTCCGTCCGGAGCGCCCGCATCGCATCCGGCCCGGCCGGCGGAGGCGCCGCCACGGCGGCGATCTGCAACAGCAGATCCACGATCAACGCGGGACGGCTGGGCCACCAGCGGTAGATCGTGGTCTTGGCCACGCCCGACCGCGCCGCTATCTCTTCGATCGTCGCGGCAGGGTAGCCCCCCTCCTCCACGAGGGAGAGGGCCGCGTCCATCACGGCGCGGCGCGCGTGCTCGCTCCGGGGGCGGCCGCGCGCGGCGGAGGGCTTCCGTGGGTCCGTTTCTGGTTGCATGCCCTCACATTACGCTACTCGCCGTGTCGTATCAAGGCTGCACCTCGGATTCTCCGGCGATTACCTGAATCGCTACGCGCCGTATCGTATCTAATTCCTACGAAGCGCACGGACACGGAGTTGTGTGATCCGGCGCACACGAGCCCCCCCACGATATCCATAGAAACAGTCGAACCAACCAAGGGAGGAGACCGCCTTGCGACACAAGATCAAGTACCCAGGGTTGCTCTTTGCAGTCCTGCCGCTGGTGCTCCTGGCGGCGACATCGTGCAAGCCCGGAACGAGCGGGCCGACCGGTCCCGGTGGCGGCAAGGAACTCGACTCCGGCGTCCTCGGACCCGGCGCCACCTACCAACATCGGATCGTTGCGGCCGGCACCTACTCCTACCACTGCGTCTTTCACGGACCCATGCGGGGGAGCGTCCAGGTGAGCGCGGGCGCTGCCGACTCGACCGCGCACGTGAGCATCACCAGCAGCACCACGCCTTTCCCGGCCGCCTCGGTGAAGCCAGGCGGCACGGTCGTCTGGACGAACAACACGGGAATGGATCACACCGTAACGAGCGACTGAAGTTCCACGCAGCCCAAACACAGGAGGGATACACCCATGAAGGCGATCACGGCGGTTCTGGCGGTCAGCGTCTTACTCGCTCCGGTCTCGAGTGCCCACGGTCAGGGAGCCAGACATTCCTTCTCGTTCCATGCGGAAAACATCGGCGGCGCGGTCTTCATGACCGGCGGGGGCGCCTATGACCCGCCATCGGGATTCATCCAGGGTGGGGGAGGTTTCCGTTGCACCAGCGACATCAATGCCGGACCCCTCGCGGGACTCAAGGCCGGCGAGGGGACTCATTGGAAAGCCTCCGCGATTCTGCCCTCGAGCGGATTCAAGTGCGGCGGCATCCCGGGGGAGCCTCTGAAGACCGCGGTCACCGATGACGACACCGTTGTGATGCAGGTCGACTTCTTCCGCCAGGGAGACGGAGCCACCCCGTCCTTCACGGCGAAGGTGTTCGTCTCCGCGGTCGACGAGAACCCAGATGCGCCTGGAATTCAAACCGTGTGGATCCAGGGTGTGGGCTGCGACGAGGCGCGGACGAATGTCCACTGACCGATCGGCCGGAACGAAAGGAGGGAATCCCACCATGCGTATCGGACCAGGTTCCATCTCCGTTCGGCTCGTGATGGCGGGGGCCGCGCTCTGCGCGCTCGCAGCTCCGCGTCTCGCCTCGGCTGAATGGCCTCAGTTCGGCCGCGCCATCAGCACGGCCGTCAACGGCCAGCAGCACGCCGCCGTCGCCACGGACGGCGCGGACGGCGCGATCATCACCTGGCAGGATCTCCGCAGCCCGAAGATCAACATCTTTGCCCAGCACGTGCTGGCCACCGGTGAAGTGGATGCCGGATGGCCGGCCGACGGGCAAGCGCTCCTGACCGACTCGCTCGCAATGGCCGGCGCGGACGGCGGCCAGACCTCTCCGCGGATCATCTCGGACGGCGCGGGGGGAGCCATCGTCGCCTGGCAGGACCTCCGCAGCCCCGTGACGGAAGTCGACATCTTCGCCCAGCACGTGTTGGCTTCGGGGGTGGTGGATCCCGACTGGAAGGCCAATGGAACGGCTCTCTGCGCGATCGAGGGCTTTCAGGGCAACTTGACCATGACCTCGGACGGCGCGGGCGGGGCGATTGTTACGTGGAACGACGGCCGGCCCGGCGCGAACGCGAACGACATCTACGCTCAGCACATCTTGACGTCGGGTCTCGTGGATCCCCGGTGGCCCGAGAACGGCCTCGCCGTGTGCAGCGCGGCCGGATCCCAGGAAGTTCCGACCATCGTGGGCGACGGCGCGGGCGGAGCGATCATCACGTGGCACGACTTGCGCCTCGACCCGAACAACTTCGACATCTTCGCCCAGCACGTCCTGAACGCGGGGTTCGTGGACCGGGCGTGGCCGGTGGACGGCCTCGCGGTGTGTCTCGCCGACGGCAATCAGGGATTTCCGACAATCGCTTCGGACGGCGCTCACGGGGCCATCATCGCGTGGACCGATGGCCGCTCCGGGGTCGCGGACCACATCTTCGCGCAGCACGTTCTCGGCACCGGCGCGGTCGACCCCGCCTGGCCCGCGAACGGCAGAGCCATCTCCAACACATCCGACCAGGAGACGCGCCCGCTCGCCGTGCCGGACGGCGCCGGCGGAGCGATCGTGACCTGGCAGAGCTTCACTCTCCAGCTCAGCATGTACGCGCAGCACGTCACCGCCGCGGGGATCGTGGATCCGGCCTGGCCGCCCGCGGGGAAGGCGCTGAGCACGAGCGAACTGCAGCAAAGCAACGCCGGGATCGTCACCGACGGCGCGGGTGGAGCGATCGTCGCGTGGCAGGAGAACGGCGACATCTTCGCCCAGCATGTTCTGCTCTCGGGAGCCCTGGATTCCACGTACCCGGGCACCGGCCGCCCTGTGGTCAATCTGCCCAGCGGCCAGGGGACCCCCGCGTTGGCCGCGACCGGCGGGGGTGGAGCCATCGTTGCCTGGTCGGACACCCGGGGAGGAGCCGGCCTCGACATCTACGCCATGCAGGTCCTGGCCGTGGACACGGTGACAGGCGTGCCGGGGCCGCCCGCGCGGAGCGGGATCACGTTCGAGCGCCCAAAACCGAACCCGGCGCGTGGGCCCTTCACGTTGAGCTTCGCTCTACCCCGCGAGACGCGGGTGAGGGTGAACATCTATGACGCCGCTGGACGCCGCGTGCGCGAGCTGGCCTCCGGAGCGCTGCCCGCGGGGCAGCATGCGCTCGCGTGGGATCTGCGCGACCAGGGCGGGCAGGCCGTCGGAGCCGGGATCTACTTCGCTCGGCTCGAAGCGGAAGGGGACTCGTTCACGAAGAAGTTGGTGATGGTGCGGTAGCGGGGCCGCATTCAATGCCCGTGGCGGTGATGGATGTCGTGGACGTGGGGATGACGATGAACGGTCGCCTCGTGGCGGTGCCAGTGGGCATGGGGCGCCTGTGCGAGCTGCGCGGGCGTGTGCTCGTGCTGATGGTGCTCGTCGTGGGTATGCTCGTGCGCGTGCTCCAGAGCCCTGTGCGCATGGTCATGCTCATGCC
This sequence comes from Candidatus Eiseniibacteriota bacterium, assembly GCA_041486775.1. Lineage (GTDB taxonomy): Bacteria > Eisenbacteria > RBG-16-71-46 > SZUA-252 > SZUA-252 > WS-7. Next base: position 6,193 of record JBGPMB010000084.1, read on the forward strand.
GATCTGTCGCGAGCAGGAGGGCGCCCGCGGTCATGGACGCGAGCGCGAGCAGGCCCCAAGCCGCAAGAGGTTCGTGCAGGAACATCCAGGACAGGACCGCGGCGAAACCCGGCGCGAGCGCGAATAACATCCCGGTCTGGATCACTCCGAGCTGCCGGAGTCCACGCACGAACAGGGCGATCGACAGACCGAAAGACACCGCGCCGAGGACCAGCGCGACAAGAACTCGAAGGGCATTCCACTGGCCGAATCCGCCGAACGCGGCGGCGAGCGCGAGGCTTGTGACCCCGCCGGCCAGCCCCTTGATCGCGACGATCTGCCGAGCGTCACGCAGACTCACGCGCTGCGTAAAGTTGTTGTCCAGACCCCAGAGCGCGCACGCGCCGATGACGAGCGCGATCCCCATCCAGCGAGTGGGGGTCGACGCCGCATCCATGTGGGGTAGGGAAAGCAGAATCGCACCGACCAGGATGGCAAGCGCGCCCAGCCATCCGCGACGTCCCAGGTATTCGCCGGAGAGGAGCACGCCTAGGCCGACCGTGAACACCGCTTCAAAATTGAGGAGGAGTCCGGCCACATGACCGCTGACCTCCCTCAGGCCGAGGAACAACAAGAGCGGGGCCAGAACGCCTCCGGAGAGAACGGCCCCAGCGAGCCAGGCCCATTCCGCGCCGCGGACTGCGTTGGTCCCGCCGGCCGTTCCGGAGGTCCGGGACGAGAGCCAGGCGAGGCCTGCACAAATACTTCCAGCGGAAACATAAAGGACTCCGGAAAGGGCGAGCGGGGCGACATCGGCCAGGAGGAGCTTGCTCGCGGGGACGCTCGCCGCGAAGGCCAGGGCCGCGAGAATCACCTCGATTTGGGCCCGGCGTATACTTCGGTTCCCATTCCTCTCGGAAGAGTCCAAGGCCATGCCACATTCCAGCACAGATGGGAGGTGCGCGTGAAAGTCAAAATCGGCGTTGTCGTGACGACGCAGGGGCCGGCGGCCCTTCTGGGGAGCTCGTTCCTCAAGGCGATCCGCCTGGCCTACGAGGATCTCAAGGACACGGCCCACCGGTACGACCTCGTCGTCGAAGAGATCGCGGGCCCGGACAAGGCGGAGCCCGCCATCCGCAAACTGATCCAGACCGACAAGGTGAACGCGCTCGTCGTTGGGTTCTCCATCTCGGGGCAGATCGTCAAGCCGTACGCCGAGGCCGCCAAGATCCCGCTCTTTTGCATCTGCTCGGTCGGCAGCGTCGGCGACCAGATCTTCACCTTCACCATCATGCCGCTCGCGGAGGACGAAGCCTCCCAATGGATCGCGGAAGCCAGGCGGCGAGGCATAAAGAGGATCGCCCGCCTGACCCAGGACTATCCGAGCATCGACAATCATGTGAGAGCGCTCAAGGAAGAAGGCGCGAAGGTCGGGATCGAGTTCGTCTACGATCCGGGGATCCGATTGGCGACCCACATGATGCCGTATGCCTATGACTCGCTCAAGATCCTGGTCCAGGGTTTCGAGCGCGGCGATGTGCTGAACCATATCCGAGGCATGACGGAGTACGACGGCACGGCGGGGAAGATCACCAAGAAGGCGGGAACCGGGAATTTCCGATCCGCGCCGGCGGTGTGGGTTATCCGAAACGGCAGGCCGGTCCTGGGGGATTCCGTAGTCGAACCGATGGAGGCAAAATGAAGAGAAGGCAGTTTGCGGCGGGATTGATTCTGGTCGCCGCCGTCACCGGCGCGGCGGGGCCATCACCGGGCGCCCCGCCGCAACTGAACACCGTCCGGATCGAGGAATTGACCGGAGCCAAGGGGACACTCGATCCGAAGGAGGGCGCGTTCAAGGTGTCCGCTCCGCGCGGCGACCTCGATGTCCGGGTCGCGGGGGTACGCATGACTCCGCCGATGGGCCTGACGTCGTGGGCTTCCTTCAAGCAGGTCGGTCAGAACACGGTGGTCATGGGCGACATGGTGTTGCTCGAAGACCAGGTGAATCCGGTCATGAGCGCCGCTCTCGACAACGGCCTGGAGGTCACGGCGCTTCACAACCACTTCCTCTGGGATACCCCCAGGGTCCTGTTCATGCACATCGGAGGAATGGGGAGCGACGAGGCGCTCGCGGCCGCCGTCGGGAAGGTGTTCTCGAAGATCAAGGAGACGAGCGGTAGCAAGGGTGAGGTGCCCCACGCCGAAGTGGATCCGGCCAGTACCTCCCTCGACCCCGCGAAGATCGAGGCGATCCTGGGCCGGAAGGGCGCTCTCAAGGACGGCGTTTACAAGGTAGTGATCGGATGGATGACGCGCATGCATGGCGGGGTCATGGGCAACACGATGGGCGTGAACACCTGGGCGGCCTTCGCCGGGTCCGACGATCAGGCTGTCGTGGACGGAGATTTCGCGATGCTCGAATCGGAACTTCAGTCGGTTCTCAAGGCTTTGCGCGGAGCCGGTATCAATGTTGTCGCCATTCATCAGCACATGACCGGCGAGAGCCCCCGGATCATGTTCCTTCACTATTGGGGCGTGGGCTCGACGCAGAGCCTCGCGAAGGGGTTGCGAGCGGCCCTCGACAAGACGGCGGCCGGACGCGCCGCGGGGTGATCTCGCCGGGGTTGAGGCGAAATGTCGGTCGTTTGTGCGTCTTGGCGGCGCTCACGGGCCCATTTCTCGGTGCCGGTCGGGACCGGCGAGCGCCCCGCCCGATGGCTCCGGTGCTGCAACGCGTGGCGGACATCCCGCTCTCCGGACCCCCGCTACGGTTCGACTACCAGAGCATCGATACGACGACAAATCGCCTCTACATCTCCCACATGGACGCCAGCGAACTGGTTGTCTTCGACATTGAGAGGCGTCGGGTCGAAGGAACGCTCGGTCATCTGCCCCGAGTGACAGGTGTATGGGCCGTTCCGGCACTCGGATCCGTCTACGCCTCGGCTCCCGGGAAGCACAGCGTCGCGGTGATCGACGCTCGCACGCTGAGCGTGAAGGCCTGGGTGGGGGAGATCGGTTTTCCCGACGGAATCGCGTACGTACCGGGCGTCAAGAAGGTCTACGTCTCCGATGAGTCGGGCGGAGGAGAACTCGTCATTGACGGCCCGACCAACCGCGTGGTGACCACCATCCCGCTCAGCGGAGAGGCGGGCAATACCATCTACGACCCTGGCTCCGAGCGTATTCTCGTCGCGGTCCAGGGCCGAAACGATCTCGTGGAGATCGACCCCCGGACGGACCGGGTGGTCGGCAGGCACAAGCTCGACGGCGCTGACCGTCCACACGGCATGGCGTTGGATCCGATTCATCGGCTGCTGTTCGTCGCCAATGAGGAGAGCGCCACACTGCTGACTGTCGACCTCCGCTCGATGACGGTCGTGGAGAAGCACCAGGTCGGCGGTGAACCCGACGTGCTGGCCTTCGACCCCGGGCGGTTGCAGCTCTACGTCGCATCGGAGTCGGGTGAGGTGTCCGTGTTCGCGGAGGAGCATGGCCGACTCGTTTACGAAGGTAACGTCCTCATCCCTCACGCCCACACTGTCTCGGTCGATCCGCGGACCCACCTCGTCTATCTTCCGCTCGAGAGTGTCCATGGCCGCCCCGTTCTTCGAATCATGAGCGCCCGCGAGCCGTGAGGGAACGTCGCATCTCAGTGCGGTTGCCAATGCGGCACGGCGAGAAACAACCCATCCTGCCAGCCAATACTGTAGATGAGCCAGATTCCGAAGCCGAGTGAGAGCGCTCCCGTCGCGAGGCGGATGATCCGTCCCATCCCGCCCCAGCGGCGCGCTGCCGCGGCCAGGGGGAGCGCGAAGCCCGTGGTGATCAGGGCCATCCCCACGAGGGTTCCGAAGCCAAACACCAAGAGATAAACGCACGCCCATCTCGGATCCCGGACCGTGGCGAGCACGAGCAGCGCGACGGCCGCGCTGCCGGCGAGGCCGTGGACGAGGCCGACGAGGAAAGCCCTCCGAGCGGGCGGACGGCCGGGCCCACGGTCCAGCTCCGAGTGGTCCCCAGCATGCCGGCCAAGGTTGAGCAATCCAACAACCACCAGCGCGAGCGCGACGGCGAACTCCATCGCAAGCCCCAGCCGCGGCGGCACGACCCAGTTGAAGAGGATGATGGCCGCTCCGACCGCGAAGAGCGTGACCGTATGCCCCAAGCCCCAGGCCATCCCGATCAGGGTGGCCGGCAGCACGCGGCGCGAGCGGGCGGTTATGGCGGCGACGGCCACGACATGGTCGGGATCGGCGGCATGCCGAAGCCCTAGGACGAGGCCGATGGCCGCGAGGGCGAGCAGAGACATGGGAGGAAAGGTAACAAGTTTCAGGTCGTCTTTCGAGCGTTCAGGGCTCCGCGCGTCGCCCAGCAACCGTGTTATCTTTCCCGTATGGTCACGATCCGGCCGGCGAGCGCGTCCGACCAGGAACAGCTCGGCCGCTTCGGCGGCGCGCTCATGCGCCAGCATCACGCCGCCGATCCCAAGCGATTCATTCAGGTCGAGCATCCCGAGGTCGGCTACGGTCGGTTCCTGGTTTCCCAGATCTCGAATCCGAACAGCCTGGTGATGGTCGCCGAGCACTTAGGCCAAGTCATCGGTTATGTCTTTGCGGACGTTGAGCCGACGAACTGGATGGAGCTCCGCGGTCCGTGCGGGATCGTGCAGGACGTCTATGTCGACGAAGCGGCGCGCCGCCTCGGCGCAGGGCGCCAACTCATGAGCGCCGCCATCGCCTGGATCCGGTCGAAGGGGCGGACTCAGGTGGTCCTCCTCACCAAGAGCCGGAACGAGCATGCACAGCACCTCTTCACCACGCTCGGCTTTCGCCCGACGATGATCGAGATGACGCTGGACCAGGAGATCAAGGGGGACGAGTGACCATGGATGCGATGGTGCCGCTCACGCTTCAGGCGTGGGAAAACTTCTACGTCATCGTCGGCTCCACGGCCGGTGCGCTGATCGGTCTTCAGTTCGTGGTGCTCGCGCTGATCACCGAGGCCGGCATGCTCCGCGGCAGCGGCGAAACCCTGTCCGCGTTCGGCAGTCCGAATGTCGTGCACTTCTGCGCCGCCCTGCTGGTGTCCGCCATCTTCAGCGCGCCATGGCACGGCCTGGGCCCCCCGGGGATCACCGTTGGGGTGGCCGGCGTGTGCGGCTTCTTTTATTCCGTCACCGTCCTGAGACGCGCAATGCGCCAGCGCGATTACAAACCGGTTCTCGAGGATTGGATCTGGCACGCCGGTCTGCCCATCCTTGCGTACGCCGCCCTGGTGTACGCCGGCGTGCAGCTCTCGCGAGGCTCCGCCGATGCGCTGTTCCCTGTCGGCGGCTCGTTGCTGCTGCTGGTGTTCATCGGGATCCACAACGCATGGGACACCGTGACGTACGTTACGGTCGAACGCGCTCGCGAGAGCAGGGCAGAGGCGGCC
>JBGPMB010000085.1:0-11579 GCA_041486775.1 Candidatus Eiseniibacteriota bacterium
CTCGAAGTGCCCGCAGCGACGCCGCAACGTGCAGTGTTTCCGCACCTCGCGCAAGGCGTGCACCGTTCACGGGAGTTCAAATCTCGCCCCGGGCACCATCATTGTGTCCTTCTCCTGTTCGGAGGAGGACCCGAACTTTTTCAGCCGCGGTATTCGCCGCCCGGCCGATCCGATGTCGGCTCGGGAATGAGTCCCACCAGCCGGATGCAGAACCGGTCCTCGGCGCGCACTTCGTTCTTCCCGCCGCAATGCGGGCAGCGCACGTAGGAGCGGCGAGGGTCGTCCTTCCAATGAAAAATCTGGACCGGGCCGAACAGCTTCGAGCACCGAAGGCACTCCACGGCCGGGTTGCTGACCAGCTCCTCCATCTCGGGCATCGTCGGTTCTCCTCCGAAAACGTGCGGCGCGCGGAGCGATTCCGGGCGCCCGATTCTCGAGGCGCCATTGTACGGAGCGCGCCCCCCGCCGTCCAGGGTCGCGCGCGATGAGCTCCGATCCGCCGTACGATTCCGGACGCGCCGCCACGTACTGGAGCGGTGCCAGGCACGAGCGCGGGGACGAGCTGGCGGCGGTCCTGAGCCTGGGCGAGCCCCGGTCCGTGAACGAAGCGTACGATGCCTGGGAGACGGGCCTCCTTCTCCGCGCGGTCGAGGGACGTGTCTTCCGGCGCGGTCTCGATCTCGGGACCGGCGTCGGGCGGGTCGCGCTCCGGATCGCCGGGCGCGTGACGCGCCTCGTCGCGGCGGATCTCGCGCCCGGGATGCTGGAGCGGGCGCTCCGAAACGCGCGCTCCGCCTCGATCCGGAATCTGGATCCCGTGCGGCTGCGCTCCGACCGGCTTCCATTCGCGGACGCGTCGTTCGACCTCGTGGCGTGCCTCGGGCTCCTGGAGCATCTCCCGCCGGCATCGCGGAGCGCTACGCTCCGCGAGTGCGCGCGGGTCCTGACCCGGGGCGGCGTGTTGGCCCTCGCGGTCAACAACGAACGGAGCCGATTTCTTCGCGATCCTTCGGACAATCCTCTTCGGGTGGGACGCCAGGAGGAGAGCGGCTACTACTGCGCGGTCTTTGGAGGCGCCTCGGTGCGCGATGAGACGGCGGGCGATTTCGAGGACCGGACCCTGGGCTCGAACCTCTTCTACTCGCTCCATCGTCACGCGGCCCGTCGCCTTCCGGAGGAGGCTCGTCGCTCCGAGGGCTTGCGCCCCTTCTTCCTGAAGGCCGCGGCCTGGGACGTGGCGCTCCGCCCGGTCGGCCCGCTCGCGGATCAAGCCGCGGATCACCACCTTCATCTTCTCGTGCGCCGGTGAGCCGTCCCCCCATCCTCGTCACCGGAGGCGCGGGCTACATTGGCTCGGTGCTCGTGCGCCGGCTCCTTACGGCAGGGCGCCCGGTGCGCGTTCTCGACCGATTCCTCCACGGCGGATACGGACTCGAGGACCTGGCGCACGACGCCAACCTGACCGTGCTGCGGCGCGACCTCCGCGATCCGCGCGTCCACGAGGAGGCCCTCCAGGGGACGGACACCGTGATCCATCTCGCCGCGATCGTGGGGGACAAGGCGTGCGCCCAGGACGAGGAGCTGGCGGTCCAGACGAATTGGAGCTCGACCGTCGCGCTCGCGCGGCACGCGCGGGCGAGCGGGGTGCGCCGCTTCGTGTTCGCCTCGACCTGCAGCGTGTATGGCGAAGGCCGCGACGAGACCCTGGACGAGGATTCGCCGACGAAGCCCCTGTCCCTCTACGCGGAGACCCGGTGGCACGCGGAGCAGGGCATTCTCGAGCTTCCGCGCGATTCGGGATTCGAGCCGGTGATTCTCCGCTTCGGCACCGTGTACGGGCTCTCGCCGCGCATGCGCTTCGACCTGGCCGTGAATTTCCTGGCGCAGCAGGCGGTCCGCGAGGGGCAGGTCTCGATCTTCGGAGGCTCGCAATGGCGTCCCTTCGTGCACGTCGTGGACATCGCGCGGGGAATCGAGCTCGCGATCGAAAGCCCCTTGCCCCAAGACGTAGCACCCATCCTGAATCTCGGCGACAACCTCGAGAACTACCAGCTCCGGGATCTCAAGGAGGAGCTGGAGGCGCATGTCCCCGGCGTCCGGGTTCTGATCCAGCCCGAGAAGGAGGACCGGAGGACCTATCGCGTGCGCTTCGACCGTATCGAGCGCGAGTGGGGGTTCCGGGCCACGCGCCGCGTGGGAGACGGGATCGAGGAGGTCGCCCGCGCCGTGCGCTCGGGGGTCATCGCGGATCCGCGGGAGCGCCGCTACTACAACGCCTGACCGGGATTCTGGTTGCGGCCGGGCCATTCCTTCCGGTAGCGTGGGAGGATGCCGCGGCTCGGAATGACCGTCCGGGAGTTACAAGAGCGCGCACTCTTCGTGCGACGCGACATTGTGGCGCTCCTCGCCCGCTCCCAGTCGGGGCACAGCGGCGGGCCGCTCTCCACAACGGACTTCGGCACGGTGCTCTTCTTCCACGAGATGAACGTCAATCCGCGTCGCCTCGACGATCCTTCGCGTGACATGTGGCATTTCTCCATCGGCCACGTGACGCCGGTGATCTATTCCCTCATGGGCGAGCGGGGGTACTTCCCGCTGGTGGATCTCCTGGGGTTCCGGCAAATGCACGGGCATCTGCAGGGCCATCCCAGCAAGCACGATACGCCCGGGATCGAGGTCTCTTCCGGGTCGCTCGGCCAGGGGCTCTCGGTCGCGTGCGGCATGGCCCTCGGATCCAAGATGGACGGGATCGAGCGGCGCGTCTATTGCGTCATGGGGGACGGCGAGCAGCAGGAAGGGCAGATCTGGGAAGCCGCGATGTTCGCCGCGCACTACAAGCTGGACAATCTCTGCGCCGTGATCGACTACAACCGGAAGCAGATCGACGGGGACGTGCAGGACGTGATGGGCATCGCTCCCCTCGCGGACAAGTGGCGCGGGTTCGGGTGGAACGTGATCGACGCGGACGGCCACGACATCCCGGCCATCCTCCAGGCCTTCGACTCGGCCCGGACGACCCGCGGCAAGCCCTCGGTCATCCTCGCCCACACGGTGATGGGGAAGGGCGTCTCGTTCATGGAGGACGACTACAAGTGGCACGGCGTCCCCCCGAGTCGCGAGCAGGCCGATCAGGCCCTCCGTGAGATGGGCACCAGCCTCGAGGAATGGACCGCGCGCCTGGAACGCCACACCCAGGCGGAAGTCGCACCCGGGTCCAGGGGCGCCTCATGAGCGGCGTGAGCCCGGCCGTGCCCTACGCTTCGACCCTGGGAATCGATCTCGCGAAACCGGAGATGAGGCGGACCCGGGAAGGGTTCGGACAGGGACTCCTGGATCTCGGGCAGAAGCGCTCCGACGTCGTGGTCCTGGTCGGGGATCTCTCCGGCTCGACCAATGTCTCCTTCTTCGCGGAGAAATTCCCCGGCCGGTTCATCCAGGTGGGCGTGGCCGAGCAGAACATGATGTGCGTGGCCGCGGGACTCGCCGCGGCGGGGAAGATTCCCTTCCTCGCGACCTACGGAGCTTTCGCGTCCTGCCGGAGCGCGGACCAGATGCGGGTCACCGTCGCGTATACGGATCTGCCGGTGAAGATCGGCGGGGCGCACGGCGGGATCAGCGTCGGTCCGGACGGCGCGACGCACCAGGCGATGGAGGAGATCGCGATCGTCCGCTCCATCCCCAACATGAAGATGATCGTTCCGTGCGACTACTGGGAGACGCGCAAGGCCACGGTCGCCGCCGCCGACGATCCGCATCCCAACTATATCCGCTTCGGGAGGGAGCCCGTTCCGGTCGTGACCGGGCCCGACACGCCCTTCACGATCGGCAAGGCGAACGTCATGCGCGAGGGCTCCGATCTCGCGATCATCGCCTGCGGCGTCATGGTCTACGAGGCGCTGGTGGCCGCCCGGGAGCTGGAGGCTCGCGGAATCTCCGTCCGCGTGCTCAACATGCACACGGTGAAACCGCTGGATCATGAAGCGATCGCGCGCGCGGCCCGGGAGTGCGGGGCGATCGTGACCGCCGAGGAGCACCAGGTGCATGGAGGCCTGGGCGGAGCGGTCGCCGAGTCGGTCGTCCAGGCGCATCCGGTTCCCATGGAGCTCGTGGCGGTGCAGGACCGCTTCGGCCGGTCGGGCAAGCAGGAAGAATTGATGGCCGCGTTCGGCATCAAGGCACAGGACATCGTGCGCGCCGCCGACCGGGCGCTATCCCGCAAGCGCGCGCGCTGATGCCGCGGGTCGCGCGGCGATTCTCCGCCGCGGCCGCGGCGATCCTGATCCTCTTTCCCTCGATTTCGGCCGCCGATACGGCGCCTCCCACCGCCTCCACGTCCTCCGCCCCCGCCGCGTTCGCCATCATCGCGATGGATTCGGTCCGCGGCGAGTGGGGTGCGGCGGCCGTCTCACGCTGGATCGCGGTCGGATCGCGCTCGCTCACGGCCCGCGCCGGCACCGGGGCGTGGTGCGCGCTCGAGCTTCCGGATCCGCGCGAGGCGGCGTTCCTCCTCGATCGCATGGGCCGGGGGACCTCCGCCGCGGCCGCGCTGGACAGCCTCCTCGCCCAGGACCCCCGGCGCGGCGAGCGCCAGATCGCCATCCTGGACCGCTCGGGGAAGGGGGCTGCCTTCACCGGGGACCGTTGCCCGCCGTGGTCCGGACAGAGGATCGGAACGGGTTACGTCTGCCAGGGCGTGGGGCTGCGCGACGCCGGGACCCTTCTCGCCATGGGGCAGGCCTTCGAGAAGGCCACCGGAACTCTGGCGGAGCGCCTCGTCGCGGCGGTCGAGTCGGCGGAATCGGTGTTTCCGGTGCGCGAGGAGGTCGAATCGGCCGCCCTCCTCGTCGTGCGGGAGGGAGGCGGGCCCAACGGCTGGTCGGACCGCCTGGTCGATCTGAGGGTGGACGCGGCGCAGGAAGCGATCCCCGAGCTCAAGAGCGACTACGCGGCGCACGCCGCGACGTTTCTCCCCGCGGCCTACGCGCGGTTCGGAGACGAGGCGAAGCGCCGCGGAGACTCCATCTCCGCGGATCGGGAGTACGCGCGGGCCGAATCGGGCTTCCGCGCGGCGATCGCGCGCAAGCCCAAGGACGCGGACGCCTGGAACGAGCTCGCCTGGTTTCTCGCCACCCACGACCGCGACCTCGAGGAAGCCCTCCACATCGCGAAGACGGCGGTATCGATGAGGCCGCGCGATCCCATGTTCCACGATACGCTGGCCGAAGCGGAGTACCGGTCCGGCTCGCTGACGCTCGCGATCGAATCGATGGAGCGGGCCGTCAAGTGCTCCGGCGGCGGGGCGCGTTATGTGGATCGCCTCGCGCGGTGGACGCGCGAGCGCGCGGCGCTCGAAGGGAAAGGGAAGTAGCCCCTCAGCCCGTGAAGGCGCCCGGCTCCGGTCGCGCGCTCCGGAGGAGGGCCTCCAGCGTCCGAAAGCCGATCGGCTCGGTGGCGAGGAACGGCTCTCCATGGAGCACTCCGATCTGGCTCCCGAAGTGGCGGGCGCGCGCCTCGATCCGCGCCAGGAATTCCGGATCGTTGAGCGGTGTGACGCGTGACGCGGCACCACGGCTCACCTGCGAGCGATGCGCCAGGATGGCGCGCCGCTTCTCCTCCCAGGCGGGCGTCACGTCCACGACGAACGTCGGCTGAAACCCGATCCGCGAGGCGAAATGATAGCGGCCCTCCGCGCGGTGAGGCGCCGCCTCTCCTCCCGGGTCGAATTGCCGGAGCCCCGCCAGGTACCAGGCCCGGTCCACGATGCGCGACGCTTCCACGTGATCGGGGTGGCGGTCCATCGGCGCGTGGGTCAGGAGGATCGAGGGACGCAGCGCGCGCAGGATCCGCACGACGCTTCGCACCTGTTCCGGATCGAGCGGGTTGATCCCGCCGTCCGGCAGGTCCGCGTTCCGCCGCACCCGGACGCCCAGCAGCCCCGCCGCCTCCGCGGCTTCCGCCGCGCGCTCCTCCACGGTGCCGTTCGTCGACAGCTCGCCGCGGGTGAGATCCAGGATGCCCACGGAATACCCCTGACGCGCGGCCACGGCCAGGGTGCCGCCGCAGCTGATCTCCACGTCGTCCGGATGGGCGCCGACCGCGAGGATCTGGAGTGAGGAGCTCTCGGTCAAGGGCATGCGCCGCTCAGCGCCGGTAGCTGGGCTCGTGCTCGAAGCGATGCTGCGTGCGGATGGTGCGGATGGTTCCGGTCTGGAAGCGCATCACCATCGAGTGCGTGTCGGCCCCCGAGGCGTGGAAGCGCACACCGGGCAGAAGATCGCCGTCCGTGACGCCCGTGGTGGCGAAGACGATCCGGTCGCCCCGCGCGAGATCCTTCTCGGTGTAGATGGTGGCGGCATCCTCGATGCCCATCTTGCGGGCGCGCTGGCGCTCGTCGTCGCTCCGGAAGAGGAGCTTGCCCTGGATCGCGCCGCCGAGACAGCGGAGTGCCGCCGCGGCGAGCACGCCCTCCGGAGCGCCGCCGATTCCCAGCAGCACGTCGACCCCCGTCGAGTCGATCGCGGTGGCGATGGCCGCGGCCACGTCGCCGTCGGGGATCAGGTGGATGCGCGCGCCCGTGCGCCGGATGCGCTGGATCAACGCCTCATGGCGCGGCCGGTCCAGCACGACCACGGTCAGGTCCTCCAGCTCGTATCCCTTGGCCTTGGCGACCGCGGCGAGATTCTCTTCGACGGAACGGTTGAGGTCGATCGCGGAAGCCGCCTTCGGGCCCACGGCGATCTTCTCCATGTAGGTGTCGGGCGCGTGGAGGAGGCTCCCGCGCTCGGCCAGCGCGATCACCGACATGGCGTTGGGACGGCCGTAGGCGACCGAGTTCGTGCACTCCAGCGGATCGAGCGCGATGTCGACCTCGGGACCCTTGCCGGAGCCGACGGCTTCGCCGATGTAGAGCATCGGCGCCTCGTCGCGCTCCCCCTCGCCGATCACGACCGTTCCCTTGATGTCGACGATGTCGAAGACCCGCCGCATCGCGGTGACCGCCGCCTGGTCGGCGGCGTTCTTGTCGCCGCGGCCCATCCAGCGAGCGCAGGAGAGCGCCGCCGCCTCGGTGATGCGCACCAATTCCAGGCCGAGGTTATGGTCCATCGTCGGCCGTCAGCGGCTCGGGGGTTCGCCGAACGCGCTGGCGTCGATCTCTTCCCAGTCGTTCAGGGGATCGGACCAGCGGTAGAGGCGGATGCGGCTCGTGCTCTCGGTCTCGGAGTAGACGTACTCCACGAACGAGCCGCCGCTGGCGCGATTGGAGTAGTGGAGCTTCTTGTCCACCACCAGGGGCTTGGTGGTGCGGGCGAGCTTCATGCGTCCCATCGGGCTCTTCCAGGCCACCGACTCCACGACCGCGTGGGTCTCCTCATCCTCGACCTCGTCGAATTCGAGGTCGCCGAATTGCCGGTCCAGCCGGCGCAGGACTTCCTCCCAGCGCTGGTCGTTCATGGGTCTCCCGTCGGTTGGTTGACTTGTGTTCGAAGCCGACTATAGTAGCACACCCTGTGCGCCGCACAACCGCCCTCGGCTCCGAGGGATCCTTCATCCACCGCTCCGCGCTCGTCGTCGGCGGCTCGCGCGGTCTGGGACGTGCCGTGGCGCTCGCGCTCGCGCGCGAGGGCGCGAGCGTCCTGGCCACGGGCCGGGACGGCGCTGCGCTCGCCGAGCTCCTGGCCATTGCCCGCGCCCGCGGCACCTCGCTCCTCACCCTGCGCTCCAATGCCGAGAGCCGGCGCCAGGTCCAAGCGGCGTTCCGGCGCGCCGCCTCGAGCATCGGCGGACCGGATCTCCTGGTGCACGCGGTGGGGGAGTACTGGGAGGGGCCGGTTTCGCGGCTCTCCGGGGAGCGCTGGGAGGCTCTCGCCCGCTCGAATGTGACCAGCGCGATCCACGCCATCCAGGAAGCGCTGCCCGGGATGCGCCGGCGGCGGTACGGGCGCATCCTGCTCTTCGGCGTGGCGGGCGCGGACGCCCCGCGGGCGGCGCCGCGGGCCCACGCGTACCGCGCGGCCAAGATCGCGCTCCTGACCTTGGCCCGGAGCATCGCCCACGAGGAGGCGGCGAACGGCATCACGGTGAACATGATCCTGCCCGGGGTGATCCGGACCCCGATGCCCGCGCGGCGGGCGGCCCTTCTGGCGGCGCGCATTCCCGCCAGGCGCCTGGGTACGCCCCAGGAGGTCGCGCGCGCCGCCCTGTTCCTTCTCGCCGACGAGTCCGGCTACATCACCGGCTCGGCCCTGACCCTCTCGGGCGGGTATCTCCTCTAGCCACGGCCGTTGACACTCGTTTTCAAGGTGTTAGGCTGGTAGGTAATCGTTCCCCTGCCCTGACCCTTACTGAGGCTTTCAATTGCGCGCATCCACGCCCAAGGCCTGGGTGCTCCGGAGTCCGGCTGCCCCGGAGCATGCCCAGGAGCTTGCCGTTCAGCTCGGAATCTCGCACACCTACGCTACCCTGCTGGCCAACAGGGGATTCACGTCTTCCAGCGACGTTCAGGATTTCCTTGAACCCAGCCTGGATAGGCTCCTGGACGCCTTCACGATGCGCGACATGGAGCTTGCCGCCGCGCGTATCTGGAAGGCGATCGACGAGCACGAGTCGATCCTGGTCTACGGCGACTACGACGTCGACGGCATCACCGCCACCAGCCTCCTGACCGCCGCCCTCATGCGGCTCGGGGCCAAGGTCTCCTATTTCATCCCGGATCGGATTCGCGACGGATACGGCTTCTCGGTCCGCGGGGTCGATGTGGCGAAGAAGCGTCGCATCCGTCTCGTCATCACCGCGGACTGCGGCATCACCGCGACCGCCGAGGTGAGGCTGGCCAAGGAGCACGGCATCGATGTGATCGTGACGGACCATCATGAGCCGCTCGGGGTCCTGCCCGAGGCGGACGCCGTCCTGAACCCCAAGCGGCGGGATTGTCCCTACGCGTTCAAGGAGCTCGCGGGGGTCGGCGTCGTGCTGAAGCTCGTGCAGGGGCTCGCCCAGTACCGGCCGGGCTCCCTGCCGGCGGATTTCGTCTACGAGCACCTCGACCTGGTCGCGCTCGGAACCATCGCGGACGTCGTTCCGCTCCGGGGAGAAAACCGGATCTTCGCCAAGCTCGGTTTGGACCGGATCTGCCACTCCACCAAGCCGGGCATCATCGCCCTCAAGGAGGTCGCCGGGCTCAGGGCCAAGCGCGTGGAGAGCGGGCACGTGGCCTACATCCTGGCGCCCCGCATCAATGCGGCCGGGAGGCTGGGCAACGCCGAGAGCGGCGTGCGGCTCCTCCTCTCCACCGAGCCGAGCGAAGCGCTGACGATCGCGGAGAGTCTCGAGGAAGACAACACGATGCGGAAGAAGATCGACGAGTCGACGCTCGAGGAGGCTCTCGACCAGCTGCAGGCGCTGGGTCCGGAGCTTCCGCCGGCGATCGTGCTCTGGTCGGATCGATGGCACCCCGGCGTGCTGGGGATCGTTGCCTCCCGGCTCATGGAGCGCTATCACCGGCCGACGATTCTCATCGCGGCCGACCACGACGAGGGCAAGGGCTCCGGGCGCAGCATTCCGGGATTCGACGTCTGCCAGGCGCTGCAAGAATGCCGCGAGCACCTGATCGGCTTCGGGGGGCACAGCTACGCCGCGGGACTCACCATCCGGTCCGAAAGTCTCCAGGCGTTCCGGGAGCAGCTCTGCGGCGTGGTGGCCCGGCAGCTCACACCCGACGACTACGTGCCCAAGCTCTCGATCGACGGGCCGCTGCGTCTCGAGGAATGCAACGAGGCGCTGGTGCAGTTCCTCGACCGCCTCTCGCCCTTCGGGATCGGCAACACCGAGCCTCTCTTCGTCGCGGAGAACATCCAGATCGCGGGCGCGCCGATGGTGGTGAGCCGGAACCACCTCAAGCTGAACGTTCGTCAGAACGGCCGCGAGATCGAGTGCATCGGGTTCGGCATGGGGCATCTCGCAGCGCCCATCCAGAGCGAGCCGGGTCGCGTCTCGATCGCGTTCGTTCCCACCATCAACGTCTGGCAGAATCGCGCGAGGCTGCAGCTCAAGCTGCGCGACGTCCAAATACGGTAACCATGGGTCCGGTCCCCGCCGACATCCTGGGGCCGCTGCTCCAAACGCTCGAGCGGTCCAAGGCGCGCGCCGACCGGGGCCGCCTGATCGCGGCGTTCGCGTTCGCCGCCAAGGCCCACGGCTCCCAGCTCCGGCTCACCGGCGAGCCCTATGTGACCCACTGCGTCGCGGTCGCGGTCATCCTCGCCGATCTCCTCGGCCCCCGGGCCGATGAAACCATCCTCACCGCGGCACTCCTTCACGACGTCGTGGAAGACACCGACGTGGATCTGGCCCAGGTGGAGGCGCGGTTCGGCCCCGAGGTCCAGGTGCTGGTCGACGGCGTCACCAAGATCGGGGGGCTGCACTTCGACCGGCCGGAGTGGGAGCAGGCCGAGAACTTCCGGAAGATGCTCCTCTCCATGGCGAAGGACCTGCGCGTCATCCTGATCAAGCTCGCCGACCGCCTCCACAACATGCGGACGCTCCACTCCCTCGACCTGGTCCGCGCCACGCGGATCGCGCGCGAGACCCGTGAGATCTACGCGCCGCTCGCGCACCGGCTCGGGATCGCGCGGTTCAAGTGGGAGCTGGAGGACCTCTGCCTCAAGTATCTGGACCCCGACGCGTTCAACGACCTGCGCCGGAGAGTGCAGCTGAAGCGCGAGGAGCGGGAGCGGATGATCGAGGAGGTGATGCGCCCGCTGATCGAGCGGCTGGTGGAGCTTTCGATCAAGGCGGAGGTCACGGGAAGACCCAAGCACCTCGATTCCATCTATCGCAAGATGGAGGCGCAGAGCAGGAAGTTCGAGGAGATCTTCGATCTTCTGGGTGTTCGCGTGATCACGGCGGACAAGACCGACTGCTACCGCGTGCTCGGGATCGTCCACGATCTCTACACGCCGGTGCACGAGCGCTTCAAGGACTACATCGCGACCCCGAAGAGCAACATGTACCAGTCGCTCCACACCACGGTCGTCGTCCCGGGCGGCACCATGGTCGAGTTCCAGATCCGCACCCTGGAAATGCACCAGACCGCGGAGCTGGGCGTGGCCGCGCACTACCGGTACAAGGAGGAGGGCGGCGGGCCGGACACCGAGCTCTGGGCCAAGCTCCAGCCCGTTCTGCGAAACGTGGAGTGGCAATCCACGACCAGCGATCCCGACGAGTTCATGGACTTCTTCAAGACCTCGCTCTACCAGGACGAGGTGTTCGTGTTCACGCCGCGCGGCGACCTGCGCCGGCTCCCGAGCGGCGCCACGCCGCTGGACTTCGCCTACCTGGTTCACACCGAGGTGGGCCACCGCTGCGTCGGCGCCAAGGTGAACGGCCGGATCGTTCCTCTGCGCTACGAGCTTCGAAGCGGCGACACGGTCCAGATCGTGACCTCGCCGCTGGGGAAGCCGAACCGCGACTGGCTCAAGCTCGTGAAGAGCCCCAACGCGCGGAGCAAGATCCGGCACTGGCTCAAGGCCTCCGAGCACGCGGACTCGGTCTCGCTGGGCAAGGAGATGCTCGATCGCGAG
>JBGPMB010000086.1:0-11569 GCA_041486775.1 Candidatus Eiseniibacteriota bacterium
CCCGATCGGCGTCAGGAGATCCATGATCCGGGTGGGCATGTCGTCGGGACGCGACTCGAGCCGCAGCTTCTCTTGCGGATAGAGGGGCGTCAGGTTATCGAAGAGAATCTTGTCCTTCGCGGCCTCGGGCGGCTCGAAGTTGACGGCCTCGACGCGTAGAAGCGCGAAGTAGCGCTCGCCGTCCTTCGGCGGGCGAACCTGGCCGGAGACCGTGTCCCCCGTGCGAAGATCGAACCGCTTGATCTGGGACGGAGAGACGTAGATGTCGTCCGGGCCGGGCAGATAGTTGTAGTCGGGGGAACGGAGGAATCCATATCCCTCGGAGAGAATCTCCAACACCCCTTCCGCGAAGATGAGACCGTTCTTCTCGGTCTGTCCCTCCAGGATCTTGAAGATCAGCTCCTGTTTCCTGAGGCCACTCGTCCCCTGCACGTTGAGCGAGTGCGCCAGCTCCATCAGCTCGGCAATCGTCTTGCTCTTGAGCTGGATGATGTCGAGGCCCTTCTGAGACGGCGAGGGCGACGGCGGGGCGCTACTCGGGGCGGGACTGGGCGGCGCTTGTGTTTGTTGTTCCATGTCGATCTGCGGCTCCTCGGTGTTGATCGTCGTGGCGTCGGACGCGTCTACGCCATTGGGCGTATCCACGCTGCGTCGCCGTGTGGGGGTTGTAGTTGAGCGGGACATTGTACCGACCGAACTGAGGTCCTCAAGGTAGAGGGAATCGAGAACTTCTGGTGTTTCTTAAAGAGGGTTGTGGCGCTTCCGGTGTGGCATACCGCGCGACCGCACGCAGGCGATCCAGCATCGGGGAACTTACTCAGGGTCCGGCAACCTCCCGGCCCTAGGACCCCCTGGTTGGTCCGTGAGGATTAGACTACCGATCCCCCCGGATGGTGTCAAGGTCAATTCGGAAAGCGCTAACTGGACTTCTTGGGAGGGAAGGCGCCTTTCGAGAAAATCTGTCCATCCAAGAAGGTGAAGGACTTTCCCTTGGACCAGAAGAACCAGGTTTCGAAGACCTTGCTCTCTTCTCTGTAGGTATAGACCTCTTCGGGGTAGCCCTCGCTCTTCAAGACCGTCGTGGTCTGGGTTTGGGTTCCCAGACGATTAACGGCGGAGTCCACCCACACCTTGACCTGATCTTTTTTCGTGCCCTCGCTCAGGGCCTTGTAGATGGCGTACTCGGAGACCGAGTTCTCCTTGTCGCCGGTCTCGTGCAGCGACAGGAAGAGGAACTGGTGGTTGGGTGCGTCCGTAGGGTCCAGCTCGAGCGCGTGCTTGAGCGCGACCACCGCTCCCTTGTAGTCCTTGGCCTGGTACTTGACCTGGCCGGCGAGGCTCCAGATGTCCTTGTTGTTCGGGTAGAGGGGCCCGGCCTTGTCGAGCGTCTCGATCGCTTTGGGATAATTCTCCTGGTTCGCGTAGATCACGGCCGAGTTGTAGAGCGCGTTCTGCTTCAGGGAATCGGATGCGGACGGCATGTCCAGCACCTCCGCGAATCCCACGGCGGCGCTGTCGTAGGCCGCCCTCTGCTCGGGCGTCCCCTTGGCGGTCGCCTCGGCGAGCTTGAGCTTGGCGTCCGCGATCCGAAGCTGGTACCCCGGGGCGTTGGTGGGGTCGGTATCCATGGCGTCGCGAAACGCCGCGATGCACTCGGCGAACTTCTTGGCCTCGTACAGGCGCTGCGCGCGCGTCATGACTGCCGCTTTGAGGTTTCGATGCAGCCTCTCGTCGTCGGCCTTGATGGAGAGGCCGCGCTTGGCGGCGTGGATGGCGTCCTCGGTGCGTCCCATCTGGCTGTAGATGAACGCCAGATTCTGGTACGTTTCGAGCGAGGTGGGATCGACGTAGGAGGCGAGCTCGAAGTCGTAGGCCGCCTCCGCGATGGTGGAGATCCCCGAATAGGCCGCGAACGCCACCGTGTCCGTCACGGCCGCCTGTAGATCCCCCATTCCCTCGTAGGGAGCGTAGTCGATCTTCTTCACCTCGTCCGCGCCCGGCGCGAAGTAGAGCATCACCTTCGCCTCGGGGTAGTACCAGAATTCGTGCTCCCCGGACTTCTCCTTGATCTTGACGAACTCATGGGGGACGCCGTACTCCTTCTCGGCTTTCCCCTGGGGCGTGGTTTCATCCCCGCTGGTGCGATCGCTCGTGACCTCGAAGGCGCCCGCCCGGTTCAGGGCGCTCACGCCCTGGTTGAAGAGCTGGGCGTTGACCGAGAGGCGGTTCCGCTCGAGATCCTGGACGCGCTTGTCGTCCTTCTTCTTCTTCGCGACGTCGATTCCGATCTGGAACGCGGCGCCCGCCGAGATGTACTGCCGCTGCTGCGCCCGGGCGAAGGCGAGAAGCGAGAGGACGTCGAGGTTCTCCGGCTCTCCCTTCCTCGCGCATTCGAGGAACCAGCAGGCCTTGTCGTAGACCTTCTGCTGGACGTAGACCTTGCCGCTCGTCAGGCAGATGCTCGCGGAGGCGGGCTGGGAGGCGACAAGACCGAACGCCGCCACGGCCAGGAGCCCCACGCCGAGTTTCCATCGATTCATCGAAGATGACATCCGCCCTCCGGAAATGATCTGACTTCTCCTTGATGTACCCGTACTTATGTACACGCGCGCACCGGCGCCCGTTCCCCATTCAGGCTCGATTAGAGCCTTCGATGCGATGGCTGTCAAGCGGGTTCACGGGGGTCCGGCCGAGGGGTCGAGAGCGTAATCTACTGGAATAAAGTCGCTTAGAGCACGTGCCTCGGATCGACGTCCACAGCCACCCGGATACCGGACGGCCGCTTCCCGCGTATCAGAGGAAGGGCGCTCTTGAGGAAGGACTGTATGGCGTTCCGGGAGCCGCACCGGACCAGGATGTGCCACCGCTCGGCCCCCTGAATCCGGGCAATCGGTTTGGGCGCCGGCCCCAGAAGCTCCACGCCCATGCGGCGCGCGATCGGAGCGAGCGCGGCGCGCAGGATGCCCGCCTCGCGGATCACGCGCTCCTTCTTGGCGCCGCGAACCTCGATCTCCACGAGATGCCCGAACGGCGGATAGTGAAGCTCGCGGCGCTCCGCGGACTCCTGCTCGTAGAACATCTCGAAGTCCTGCGCGGCCGCGCAGCGAAGCGCGGGATGGTCGGGATCGTACGACTGCAAGATCACCTCGCCGGGACGGTCCCCTCGCCCCGCGCGTCCGGCGACCTGGGTCAGGAGCTGGAACGTCCGCTCGGCCGCGCGAAAGTCGGGCAGGTAGAGTTGGAGATCCGCCACGATGATCCCGACCAGCGTCACCATCGGGAAATCGAATCCCTTCGCGACCATCTGCGTCCCGAGCAGGAAATCGGTCTTCCCCATGCGGAAATCGCCGAGGATCGACGCGGCGGCGCCCCGCTTTCGCGTGGCGTCGAAATCCAGCCGCGCGATCCGGGCCAGAGGGAAGAGGCGCGCAACGTCGTGCTCGACGCGCTGGATGCCCACGCCACCGAACCATAGGTTCGTGGCACCGCAACCCGGGCAGCTGGGCAGGAGCTTGCGCTCGGCGCCGCAGTAATGGCAGAGAAGCGTCTGATCGGCGAGATGCACCGTGTAGGAGACGTCGCAGCGGTCGCACCGCGCGACCTCGCCGCAGCCGCGGCACTGAAGATAGGTCGAGTGGCCGCGCCGGTTCAGGAAGAGGATCGCCTGCTCGCGCCGCTCGAGCGTCTTGGCCATGGCGTCCACGAGAATCGGGCTCAGATATCGCGAGGACCCGGGGGAGGTCGCCGAGGACGCCCCCGCCGCGGGGCGGTGCCTCAGATCCGTGGTCCGCACGGTGGGGAGCGGCCGCCCATCGATCCGCCGCGGCAGGCGCAGGAGCCCGCAGCGGCCTTGCTTCACGCGGGCGAAGGTCTCCAGGCTGGGCGTGGCGGAGGCGAGCACCGCGACGGCGCCCAATCGCCGCGCCCGCACCAGCGCCACGTCGCGCGCATGGTAGCGGGGTGAATCGTCCTGCTTGTAGGCCGAGTCCTGCTCCTCGTCCACCACGACGAGCCGCAAGTTCCGGAAGGGCAGGAACACCGCGGAGCGCGTTCCCACCACCAGGTCGATCTCGCCCGCCGCGACGGCGCGCCAGACGTCCGCGCGCTCGCGCGGCCGGAGCGTGCTGTGATAGAGCGCCACGCGCCCGAAGCCCGAGCGGCGGAAGGAATCCAGCGTCTGCGGGGAAAGCGCGATCTCGGGCACGAGGATCAAGGTCTGCCCCGAGTCCCGGAGCGCCTCGGCCGCGGCGTGAAGGTAGACGGCCGTCTTGCCGCTGCCCGTGACGCCGAAGAGAAGGAACGAGGCGAAGGCGCGCGAGCGGACCGCTTCCTCGAGGGCCCCGAGCGCTCCCCGCTGCTCCTCGTTCAGCTCCTCGCGACGGGGAGGCGCCACCGCCAGCCAGGCTGTCTCCTCCTCGGGAGCCGCCCGCGGAGCGCGCCGGGTGAGCCCGCCCGGGGAGGGCACGGCCGCCTGGATCACGTCGCTCAGGTTCGCCGCGTAGTAGTCGGCGACCCAGCGACAGAGATCCAGGAGCTCGGGCGTGACCACGACGCGCGGCTCGGGGACGCCCGAGATCTTCCGCACCTTGAACTTGGGAAGCTTGGGCTCGAGCCCCAGCACCGTCCCCCACACCCGGCGCGGTCCGACGGGGACGAGCACGCGGAGTCCTACCTCGGGGGTTTCCTCTTCGGGGATCTCGTAGACGAGCGCATCTTCACGGGCGAGCGGGATGGGGACAGCGACGCGGACCAAGGCCATGGCGGGCGCATGGTATCACTCGCGGAGAGATCGCGGACGGCGGATGCCGCCCGCGCGCTACGCCGAGGGAGCCGGGCGTTCGGTGACGGTCTGGCCCAGAAGCTGGTTGATGCGCTCCACCAGTTTTCTCGGGCTGAACGGCTTCGTGATGTAATCGTCCGCGCCCACGTCGAATCCCAGCTTCTGATCGACGTTCCGGCCCTTGGCGGAGAGGAGGATCACCGGAATGTGCTGTGTCGCGGCGCTCGACTTGATGTTCTTGCACACCTCGTATCCGTCGAGCTTCGGCATCATGATGTCCAGCACGATGAGATCCGGCTTCTCCGTCTTCACCTTCTCGAGCGCCTGCTCCCCATCGAGCGCGGTGACGACCTCGTAGCCTTCCATCCCCAGACTGAAGTCCAGGATATGGACGATGTAGATCTCATCGTCGACGACGAGGATTTTCCCTTTGGACATCCGACTCACCTCCTCCTGACTTGATGCCAGAATTCCTATCGGCCGTTCAGGCCGCTTCTCCAGCACGAACTAGCTTCGTATTCTCCTCGGATTCAAATACTTGCGAGAAGGCCTCCACCACCCTCGGATCGAACTGCGTTCCCTTGCACTGCTGGATCTCCCGGAGCGCCTCCGCGTGGGACATGGCTTCCCGGTAGGGCCTCCCGATGGTCATGGACTCGTAGGCGTCCAGGACCGCGATGATCCGGGCCCCCATCGGAATCTGGTTCCCCTGGAGCCCCTTCGGGTACCCCCGGCCGTCCATCCGCTCGTGGTGCGCGAGTATGATTTCGGTCACCTGCTCCTGGAACTCGATGGGTTTCACGATCTCGGCGGAGCGCAGCGGGTGGAGGGCCACCTGGGCCCAGGTCTCGTCGTCCAGCTGACCCGGCTCCTGGAGCACCGAAAGATCGACCTGACCCATGCCCACGTCGTGCACGCTGGCCACGTACGCAAGGGCCTCCAAGTCCTCCTCCGGGAGCCCCAGCTTCCGGCCCACGGCCACGGCGCGAACCGCCATGGAGCCCCCGTTCAGCTTGAGGCGGCTCCGCCGCGCGTTGTCGATGATCGCGGTCAGGGCCTTGGCGGCCTCCTCGGTGCGGTCGGAGGAGCGCTCGTGATCGGAGACACGCTTCCAGGCCAGCGCGACGCGGTCCGCGAGCGAGGAGAGAAGCGCCCGGTCGTCCTCGGTGAACGGCGTGCAGGAGATCTTGTTGTTGATGTTGATGACCCCGACCACGCGGCCCTCGATCTTCACCGGGACCGAGAGAAGCGATTTCGTCTCGTACTGGTGCCCGTTCGGCCGCCCGAACCGAGGATCCTCCTCGATGTTGGTCACGAGGAGCGGCTGCCCGTGCTTCGCGACCCACCCGGCGATCGAATCGTCCATCTTGACCCGGGTGCCGCACACCACTTCCTCGCGCAGGCCGCGCGCCGCCCGGATGTAGAGCTCGGAGCGCTCCTCGTCCACGAGCATGAAGGACGCGGTGCGCGCGTTCATGACCTCCGCGATCATTTCCACGGTGAGCCGGGTGAGATGGTTCGAAATCGACCGCGACGGCGTCCACGAAGCGTGCGTGATCACGTGAGCGTCGCCGGACGTGACCGGCAGGATGACGGTGAAGCGGGAACCCACCCCGGCCTTGCTCTCGGCCGAGATCTCGCCGCCGTGCCACTCCACGATGCTCTTCGAGATCGTGAGCCCCAGCCCCACGCCCGGATACTCCCGCGAGAGGGAGTTGTCGATCTGGTAGAACTTGTCGAAGATTCGCCCGATTCCGTCCTCGGGGATCCCGATCCCGGTGTCCTCGACCTGGATCCGCACCGCGCGGCCCTCGATGGCGATGCGGAACGTGACGGTCCCACCCTCGTGCGTGAACTTGATGGCGTTGCTTCCCAGGTTGTTGAGGACGCGCCGCGTCAGCTCCCGGTCGGCCTCGATCACGATCTCGGGCGCCGAGGTCTCGACCACCAGGGTGATCTTCTTCGTGTCCGCCATCGAGTGGAGGATGGCCACGACCTCGTGGGTCAGAGCGGTCAGGTTGAAGGGCTCGCGGGTCATCCGGAACCGGCCCGACTCCAGCTGGCTCAGCTCGAGGATGGAATCGATGAGGTGGCGGAGTTTCAGGCTCTGCTCGTCGATCACGCCCAGGAACTGGCGCTGCATGTCAACCGTGGTGGAGCCCACGTGCTCGAGCAGGGCCTCGGCATAGGCGCGGATCGCGGTGAGCGGGGTCAGGAGCTCGTGCGAGACGGTGGAGATGAACTGGTTCTTGAGCTCGGCCACCTGCTCGCTCCGCTCGGTGGCTTCCTCCAGGCGCACCATGCTCTCGTTCAGGCGCTCGTAGAGGTTCGCGTTCTGGATCGCCACGACCGCGTGGGTCGCGAGGATCTCGAGCGTCTCGATGGTCTCCCGCGACGGGAGCCCCCGGTCGATCGGGTCGTCCACCGAGAAATAGCCGATGACGACCCCGTCCTTGGTATAGAGCGGGACGAAGAGCACGTCCTCCTGGTGCCACTCCCCTTCCTTCCGCGCCCCCAGCTCCGGCGTGTACCCCTCCTCGTCCTCCTCGCCCCAGAACTTGCGCTCGTGGCTGATGAAGTAGGAGCGGCTGACCCGGAACTCCTCCTTGAGCCAGCTCTCGAACTCCGTGCGCGGGACCTGGTGCTGCTCCAGCTTCAAGATCGCCTCGCGGCCCAGGCCGGCGAAGGCGCGCGCCTGGAATTCGTTGCCGGCCTCGTTCAGGACGCGCAGGAGCACGATCCGGAATCCGGCGGCATCCGAGACGGCATGGACGATCTCGTGGAGCACGACGTCGAGGGAGAGGTTGGAGTTGATGCTGGTCGCGATCTCCAAGACCTTCTTGATCCTCGCCGCGCGCTTGCGGCTGGTGAGGAGCTGGTAGCGGTAGAGATCCCCCATCTTGTCGCTCGCCTGGGTCAGCTCGTCGTTCCGGTGGATCGCCGCGTCGTAGGAGGAGCGGAGCGCCTTGAGCTCGTGCCGCAGCGAGCGGCGGTGGCGCACCTGCTCCATCAGGAGGAGCCCCGAGGCCGCGAGGGCCCAGATCAGCTCGACCGAGGGGATCATCGGCGCGCCTCCGTGCGGAACGGGGCCGGGGTGCCGCGATCGCTGGAGCGACGGGCTATCAGGAGCTCGAATTCCTCCACCACGCGCGGATCGAACTGGGTCCCGGCGCAGCGGCGGATCTCGGCCAGGGCCTCGACCTCGGGCACCGAGTCACGGTACGGGCGGCCCAGCGTCATCGCCTCGAACGCGTCCACGAGCGCCAGGATGCGCGAGGCGAGCGGGATATCCTCGCCCGCCAGGCCGCGTGGATACCCGTGGCCGTCATAGTGCTCGTGGTGGCTCAGGATGATCTCGTTCACCCGGGAGGCGAACTCGATCGGCTGCAGCACCCTCACGCCGTCCCGGGGATGATTCTCGGCGCGGCTCCGCTCCTGCTCGGTCCAGCGGCGGGAGCTCAGGATCAGGTCCTCGCCCACCGACAGCATCCCCACGTCGTGCACGCGGGCCACGTAGCCGAGCACTTCCAGATCGTTCTCGGGCAGCCCGAGTCTCCGGCCGAGATCCGTCGCCAGCTTGAAGGCGCGCCGCGAGCTCCAGAGCGCGTAGCTTCGCTTCGCGCGGATCACGGTGCGGATGGTGTTCAGCGTGGTGTAGACGTCCCCCGCGGCGCCCGCCGAGCGCACCCGCTCGAGCGCCGTCCCCACCCGCTTCGAGATCGCCACCAGAAGTGCCAGGTCGTCCTGGTCGAAGGGCAGGCCCGTCGACTTGCTGCTCACGTTCACGACCCCCACGACCTCCCCGGAGATGCGGAGCGGCACGCAGAGGAGCGACTTCGTCTCGTACTGAGGATGGTTCAGCTTCCGGAATCTCCGGTCGTTCTCGATGTCGTTGACCAGGAGGTTCTCGCAGGTCTGGGCCACCCAGCCCGCGATGGAGGCGCCCGTCTTCACCCGCGCGCGCGCCACCATGTCCGGATCCAGCCCGTGCGCCGCCCGGATGTGGAGCTCGGTCCCGTCCTCGTTGAAGAACATGATCGAGACGTTCCGGGCCTCCATCACCTCGGCCACCATCTCGACCGCGCTGGAGAGGATCGTGCGGAGCTCCGGAGTCTCGAAGAAGGGCTCGAGCGATCTCATGAGATTGCGGAACCCGCGCTGGACGAGCGGCAGTTCCAGCATGAAGCGACTCCCCTGGTTCAGCTCGCTCTCGACGCGAATCGTGCCGCCGTGGAGCTCCACGACGCTCTTCACGATGGCGAGCCCGAGCCCCGAGCCGCCCACGTGCTCCGCGCCCCCTTCCTCGACGCGGTAGAAGCGCTCGAACACGCGTCCCAGCTTGTCGGGCGGGATTCCCATGCCGTGGTCCTCGATCACGATCTGCATGCGCTCCCCGGCGGGAACCGCGTGGATCGTGATGGGCGAGGCCTCGCGGGAGAACTTGGCCGCGTTGTTGATCAGGTTGACCAGCACCTGTTTCAGGAGATCCGGGTCCGCCTCGAGAGGGGGAAGCCCCGGAGCGAACGAGCGCTCCACCGTCAGGCGCTTGCTCAGGAGTTGCGGCGCGACGGTCGGGATCACTTCGTCGAGGAGCCGGTTCAGGTCGACCGTCTCGGACTTGAGCCGGCGGCGGCCCGAGTCCATGCGGCTCAGGTCCAGGACGTCGTTCACGATCCGGGTCAGCCGGTCGCACTCCTCGTTGATGATGCCGAGAAACTTCTCGTGCATGACGAACGAGGGGTTCTTCACGTTGTCGAGGAGTGTCTCGGTGTAGGCCTTGATCGAAGTGAGCGGGGTTCGAAGCTCGTGCGATACGACCGAGATCAGCTCCGACTTCATCTCGTCGATCCGCCGCAGGGAGGCGCTGGCCTCCTCGAGCCGCTGCGTCTTCTGTTCCAGCTCCGCGTGGGTCCGGATCCGGTCCACGGCCAGCCCGATCAGATCCGCGAGGAACAGGAGCGCGCGGCGGCGGCGGGCGTTGGCGCGAAGCGGCCTGTGGAACCCGAGAAGCGCCACGCCCAAGAGCGAGGTTCCGACGATGATCGGAACGCCGACCAGCGCCGTCGGCGCGGGCGTCTCGCCGTGAAGCTCTCTCCAGTCCGCCTCGTCCAGGCTGCCCGCGTCCTCGACGATGAGGGTCTCGCGGCGCAGCACCTGGGAGAGAAAGCTCCCGGGACGCGGCGTGACGCGGCACGATCCCTGAGGGGCATGCTCGCCGCGGTTGAAATGGTCGCCCTGGAGCTCGCCGGTCTCGTAATCGAGGAGGAGGAGCGAGAACGTGTCGGCGCGCGCCAGGTTCAGCACGTGTTGCGCCACCGCCGCCACGAGGCCCGGCGCGTCGAACGCCGACTGGACCGCGAAGCTGAGACTGGAGAGGCCGGGGAGAAGGCGGAAGGCGGCGTCCGGGGCGCGGCCTGCGTTATCGGGGGAGCGGCCCGGCATCAGGGGGATTCCGGCTGCTCGCCGAGAGGGAGATCGGCGGCAGGCATGATCGGCGACCCGTCCGAGCGGCGATCCGAGATCACCACGCTGCCCTTCATCGCCTTGCCCTGCTTCTTCAAGTCCTTCGAGATGTCGATGACCTGGGCACCGTGGTGAATGTCGCGGCCCACGTTGCTCACGATGAGGATCGTGATCGACATGATCTCGAACTTGTTCACGCCTCCCTGGCGGCTCGAGAGGACCATGATGTGTCCGCGCTTCAGGTCCTGCTCGTCGTACTGGCTGGAGATCCCCGAGTCGAAGCTCGAGCGGATGCCGTGGCCGATGTTGGGCGCGCGCTCGGGCGTGGTGATGACCACGAAATCGTCGCCGCCGATGTGGCCCACGAAGTCGCCCGGCAGCCCGTGACGCTGTACTTGATCTTGAAGTAGAGAAGCCACGAAGCGGATGACGACGTCGCCGCGCGCGTGGCCGTAGTAGTCGTTGTAGGCCTTGAAGTAGTCGAGGTCGATGTGGAGATAGGCGAACTTCTCGCCCTGCGCGATTCGCCGCGACAGCTCCGTCTCGATGAGCACGTTGCCTGGTAGCCCGGTGAGCGCGTTGGATTGGAGCTGCCCGCGCCGCGTCTTGAGCTGGTTACGAACCCGGAAGAGAAGCTCGTTCTGCGCCCACGGCTTCGTGAGGTAGTCGTCGGCGTAGAGCTCGAGGCCGTGAATCTTGTCCTCGAAGGTGGATTTCGCGGTGAGGAAGATCACCGGGATGCGCGAGGTCAGCGGGTTCGACTTGAGCTGACGGCAGACTTCGTAGCCGTCGAGTCCGGGCATCATCACGTCGAGGAGAATCAACTCGGGTGGCTCGCGCCGCACTTCTTCGAGACCGCGAATGCCGTCCGGCGCCGTTCGCACTTCGTACGACGCGTCCTTGGCGTCGGTGAGCTGTTTTTCGAGAATGAACCTGAGCTTGGGGTCGTCCTCGATCACGAGGATTCGCCCGGTCTCCGGCATTGGTGCGTCCTGGCTCACGCGTGACACCTCGATTTCCGTTCAGGTGTGGCAGTTCGCGCTCGGAATTGAAAATTACCGAAACGCGGAACTGGATATCGCTCTTCAAATTGATCGGCTTTGGATTGGGCGATCTTGAGCCGCGGGCGGGGATTGCGGGGGAACGGGGACTCTAGGGGAGTGTTGCAAATTGCACGGCGGCGAACGCCCTACAGCGCCGCCTCAGACCGGCAGCGGCGCTATGGAATCCAGGTTGGCGATGGCGGATGCGCTGAAGGGCGTGCGTTCGCCCCGCCGGAGCGCGAAGGAACCGGCGTGGGCGATCATGGCCCCGTTGTCGCGGCAG
>JBGPMB010000087.1:0-11563 GCA_041486775.1 Candidatus Eiseniibacteriota bacterium
GAATCTGCGCGAGAGGAGTCCCATGAACGTCGGTCGGGAAGGCGCCGACGATGTCGTCTCCCATCCGTTTCATGACCGCCGCGGCCCCGTCCTTGAAGCCCAGGTTCACGTAGTCCTCGCCGTACTTGAGATCGGGGAATTCGGCCGAGACCTTGGCGAGGGAATTGTTCGCGAGCTGGAGGCCCCCGAGCGCATAGAGGGCGCAGATCACGACGTGGATCCGCTTCAAGAAGCACTGCCGCATGATCCCATCGGCCATCGGATCGTTCTCGGGAGCCGAGGAGGGACCGTAGTCGTAGGAGATGAGAACGGTATCGCCGGGCTTCAGCGCCTCGATGTATTCGAACGCGGAGCGGGTCGAGGCGGTCGTGGTCACCGGAAGCCCGATCGGCAGGATGATGGGTATGGCAACGCCGAGGAACACGAGCAGGAAGAGCCAGCGCCGGTCGAGATTCAGGAGCCTGTCGACGAATCCCGCCACGCTACTCTCCTCCCCCCAGACCCAGGTAGCCTCGCTCGATCCCGAGGATCAAGCGGATCGCCATCGAGGAGGCACCCAGCGCCGCTCCGATGATGATGCCCGACTGGGCCGCGCCGTTCGGGGTCTGCATGATCCATTCGGTGAGCTTCCCCAGCGCCTGGCTCGCGCCCGCGGCGGCGGGCTGTAACGGTGGAAACGGAGCCGCCAGGAACTCGAGCAAGGGCACACGGCCCGCCATGACGAGGATGCCGGCGACGAGGAGGATCGTGGCTTCGGTGTTCCTCGCGCGAAACGCCCGGAACGCGGCGGAGGCCATGAAGAAGGCGAGAAGCGCGAAGATGGTTGCCTGGAGGGGGAGGAAGAAGTTGTCCGCGATCCATTTGAAGGGCGTGCCGTGGCCGTTGGGCAGCGTCGTGATCCCCTGCCCGGAGACCGCCCCCCAGATGCCCAGCGCCCCGGTGATGAAGAGGCCCGCCAGAAGCACGACCGAGTAAGGCCATCCCTTCTCGCGCCGGGCGACCTTTCGCGTTCCGTTCTGGATCACGTTCACGATACCCAGCAGAAGCGCGAAGCCGGCCACGATGATGAGCCACTGGTCGAGCCGGGGCCGCATCCCCGTCTCGCCGGAGAGGAAGCGCTTCGGAACGTAGAGGGAGACGATCGGGATCAAGCCCGCGAAGAACGCCACGAACAGAGGCCCCCGCGCGCGGAGCGCCGGGATGAAGAAGCCGAGCGCGATCCCCACCACCGGCAGGAGCGCGAAGAGCACGACGAGGGCGACGCGTCCGAATTCGAAGTTCATTTCGTCTTGAAGAGGTCCGGGTACCAGGTCAAGCCCAGGCTCGTCACGATGATGCCTGCGATCCCGAGCAGGATCACGATGGCTTTGGCGATGTCCTGGGCGCGCATCGACCCCAGGAGAATGGGCTCGCGCGTGAGATAGGCGCTCGCGGCGTAGAGCTCCTCGCCGATCAGCGTGTAGTCGCAGGTCGCGATGAAGAACGGGAGCTGGGTCGGATCCGCCTGCCCGGCGATCTGGATGGCCCCGGTGGATTGCCCCGTCTCGGCCAGGATCAGCGATTCCGCGAAGAAGTAGCCGATGAGGAAGATCGCGGCGGGTTTTTCCCGGATCATCCTCGCGGATACCGCGGCGGTAAAGGCGAACTGGTCGTAGGTGACGTAGTTGACCATTTCCTCGCGGTAGAGGTCAGGTCTTCCTTCTTGCAAGTACGCCGAGCGCACCACCTCACGCGCCGAGACGAACGTGAGCGGATCCTTGTTCGGAACGTCCAGGTCGGCGCCGTACCGCGCCGTGGCACGCGCCACATGGCCCAGGATCGAGATCGAGGCGATGGTCTGGATCTCGTCCATGCTCTGGATCCCGGGAATGTAGAGCACCTTCTTCCCGACCTCGGTGGCGCGCCCGATCGCCTCGTCGATGGCGTTCAGCCCCGCGATGCGCCGGATGAAGATGTTCTTCCCCGATTTCGCCACTGCGATCGAGACCAGGAGGATCACGAGGAAGAGGGCTGAGGCGATGAAGGAATTGGTCCGATTCGCGGCGAACCAGTTGTCGCGCGTCGCCACGGGATCGCTCACGACCGCGGGACCCATCACCATCGCGGCGGAATCAGGGGCGGTCACGCGGATCTCGTAGCGATAGACCACGCCGTCCTTCGCCGTCGTTTCCTCGTAGCGCTCCGCGCCGGGCTTCACCGTCGCGATGTCGGTCCACTCGTAGGCGGGCGGCACGGCGCGCCGGATCTGGATCAAGGCGTTCGCGGGAAGCCCGGCCGGATCCTTCCACGTGAGGAGGACGGCGTTCCCCCCGTCGCCGGGACGGTCCTTCGCGGAAAAATTCGTCGGCGCGGGAAGCTCGGCGGAGGGGGCCGGCGTTGTCTCCGGAGCTATGGAGAACGCGGGCCGGGATAGAAGCAGCAGGAGCAACGCGAGGAGCGGCGCTGCGACGAGCGTTGGGCGCGCATACGCGCGGCTCAGATCGCCGGTTCGCACCGCGCGAGACTAAGAGGCCCCGGCGGAGGGTGTCAACACGGCTTTTCGGCCCCGGAGCCTCATGATGGGCCAAACATAGACGGAGAGGCCCGGCCAGGCGGATGTGAAAAAGCGCAGAACGTCCTTCACCCACTGGCGCGGGTTCCGCTCGATCCCCCTCGAGAAGAAAGCCGGGAGGAGCTCGGGCTCAAGCCCGGCGTCCCGGAACTTGCGCATCATCCAATAGGGGTTCAGCTCCCGCTCGGGGTACTGGCCGTCGATCGGGTGGCGGTAGAGAAACTCCGGCGGGGCGGGCACGCGGCGGCTCTCCCGGTGCTCCCGGACGGCGTCCAAGATGCCTTTCCCGATGAGCCCGCGGGTGATCCGCGCCGAATCGAGGAGCTCGTTCCCCACGATCTCAGGGAAGTGCTCCCCGATGTAGGCGAGGCGGGCCGCGAAGTAGGGGCCGTTCGGCTCGGCTTCCATCTGCCGCCATCCGCGGCGGCGCCTCGCGCGGGCCGGAACGTAGAGGGAGTTGTTCTCATCGCTCAGAAAGAAGATCCCCCCCGATTTCAATAGTCGGTTCGCCTCGGCCAGGAACCCCTCCAGATCCCGAACGTGGGAGATCACGCAATTCGCCATGACTCCGTCGAAGCTGCCGGAGGGAAACTGCATGGCGATCCCGTCTCCGTACTTCGACTCGAAGTTCGTCATGGGCGGGCTCATCCGCTCCGCCAGGTAGCGCCCCACCTCGACCATGTCGTGGTCGATCTCGGTCGCGACCACCCGGCGCGCGCCGTAGATCGCGACGAGCAGCGCCTCCAGCCCGAATCCCGCGCCCAGGTCCAGCACGTCCTTTCCCTCGGCCTCGAGGTAGCGGTACATGTCGTGCGCCTTCTGGAAGAGATGCTCGATGCGGGCGGGATTCCGGATGATGCGGAGATAGGTGTAGTACGTGAGGAAATACTCGGGATATTGCGCGCGGATCTCGGCGTCGCTCTGCATGAGGATCGCGCGGAGCGACGCGAGGCGGCGCTCGACCAGGTCCGTCACCGATGCGGGCTCGCTCAGCCGGCGGGTTCGTTCAGGATCCGCGAGCGGCGGATGCCGTGCGAGTTCATCCGATTGTGCAGATGCTGGCGGCTCACCCCCAGCGCGCGCGCTGCCCGCGACACGTTCTGGTCGCACTGGCGCAGCGCCTCGCGGATGGTGTCCGCTTCCACGGCGTCGAGCGTCTCGCGGAGCGTGTGCTGTCCGTCCCAGCGCCGCGTGACCGGCGCGCCGAGCCCGAAGAGAGAAGGCTCGAGTGCGGCGCCTTCGTCGGCGAGCGCGACGGCGCGCGCCATGGCGTTCTCCAGCTCGCGCACGTTCCCCGGCCAGGGGTGGCGCAGCAAGAGCTCGCGCGCCTCGGCCGTGAGCCCGCGGAGCTTCCGCGACTGCTGCTTGGCGAACTGATCCAGGAAGTGCTGGGCCAGGAGCAGCACGTCTTCCCCGCGCTCCCGCAGCGGAGGCACCTCGATCGGCACCACGTTGATGCGGAAGAAGAGATCCTGGCGGAACCTCCCGCCTTCGACTTCGCCCTTCAGATCGCGGTTCGTCGCAGCGAGCAGGCGCACGTCGACCTTGCGCGAGGTGGTGTCGCCCACGCGCCGGATGTGGCCGTCTTGCAGGACGCGGAGGAGCTTTACTTGTAATGAGGCCGGCATCTCCCCCAGCTCGTCGAGGAAAATCGTGCCGCCGTCCGCGGCCTCGAAGAGACCGATCCGGTCCTCCGACGCGCCGGTGAAGGCTCCCTTCTTGTAGCCGAAGAGCTCGCTCTCGAGAAGATTCTCCGGGAGCGCGCCGCAATTCACGGCGACAAAGTTCTTCTCACGGCGCGGCCCGTTCATGTGGATCGCGCGGGCGATCAACTCTTTCCCGGTCCCCGTCTCTCCTTGAATCAATACCGAGACCTGCGTCGGAATCACCTTTTCCAGGAGCTCGATGACCCGGAGCATCTTGGGGCTGCGTCCGACGAGGAGACCGTAGCGGAAGTCTTCCTTGAGCGCGCGGCGGAGGTTCTGGTTCTCGATCTCCAGCCGGCTCTTCGAATCCTTGAGCGCCTCGTGCATCCGCGCGTTCTCGAGCGCCACGGCGCAGAGCGCGCCGAAACCCTCGAGCAGCGTGATGCTGTCGGGCGTGAATTCATGGGTGATCGAATGGGAGTCGATGTAGAGGACGCCCAGCACGCGCCCGTTGCTCAGGATGGGGAGCGCCACCACGGTGCGGAGCGACAGCTCGCGGACGCTCTTCCGGTCCTGGAAGAGCGAGGAGCCCACCGCGTCGGGCACCCATACGGTTTCGCGGCGATGCGCCGCTTCCTCGGCGATTCCCCAGGAGATCTGGAATTCGTCCGAGGGGAGCGTGGACTCGTCCTTGTTGCGCGCGACTTCGAAGTGGAGCTTGCCGTCCTCGCGCATGAGCATGAGGAACCCGCGATCCGCGTCTGCGACCTGGATCACAGCGTCGACGACGCGGACCAAAAGCTCGTTGATGTCGAGGGTGCCGGTGATCGAGCGCGCTGCTTGAAGGACGTGCGTGATGCGGTCCAGGTCGGTGACGGAACGAGACCGGGACGGTGATCGTGGTTCTTGAAGAAGTTCACGTTCCCACTGCGTCAAGCCCCTGCTGAGCCGCTCAAGAGGGTCAATCTCGGGCATTTCGGACGCGCTGGGATCCCTCGGCTGAGACGGATCTGGACGCTGCGTCATGGTACCACCCACCCCTAGTTTTGGACCGGCCAGGGCAAGGTCGCGCCTCTCCTTGCGCCCAGCCAGAATACAAGTGTAAAACTGATTTGTCAAGTGACGAACTAGGTGGTGGGACTGATGTGTCTCAGCATGGTGCCAAAAACAGCATACGCAAGCGCAGAAACGCCTAAAACGCAGACGATTGACAACGGATCCGAGCGCCCCCAGACCCAAACCCCTACCAGAGCGTTGACGGACGTCGCGAGTGTCACGATTCCGATCGCTCCCCACTTGCCGAACAGCTTTCCGAGGCGATGTGTCGTGTGGTCGATACTCCCCACGTAAAAGGGTCGGCGCCCCAAAACGCGGTCCCAGACCACGAATGTCGCGTCGAAGATGGGATAGGCGAGGATCACGAGCACCGCGGCGACGTGCTGCCACGTGAAGGCCTGCTCCAGCGATTGAAGCGCGAGCGCCGCAAGGGCGTACCCCAGGAGGTGGCTGCCCGCGTCGCCCAGGAAGATCCGGGCCGGGGGAGCGTTGTAGACGAGGAATCCGGCGCACGCTCCGATCAGCCCCCAGGCGAGCGCCAGATGCACCGGCGCGCCGTGGATGAGCGCCAAGGCCGCGAAGCCGCCCGCCGTCACTGGAATCAAGGCGCCCAGGATCCCGTCCATGTTGTCGAGGAAGTTCACCGCGTTGAGAAGGGTCGCGGTGCCGAGGAGCGCCGTGAGACCGAGGATCGGATTCTCGCGGAGCGCCGGGACATTCGTGCCCCACCAGATGAGACACGCGCCGGACGCGAACTGTCCGATGAGTTTTCCGCGGGGGCCGAGCGGATGGCGATCGTCGATCAGGCCGAGCGCCAGCGCGATGATCCCGCCCACCACGAGCCCCATCGAAGGCGCGGCGATCACGCTCGAGCCCAGAGCCGCGGCGAGAAGCGGAGCCGCCACCAGCGCCCCCGCGATCGCG
This sequence comes from Candidatus Eiseniibacteriota bacterium, assembly GCA_041486775.1. GTDB lineage: Bacteria > Eisenbacteria > RBG-16-71-46 > SZUA-252 > SZUA-252 > WS-7. The sequence continues at coordinate 6,178 of JBGPMB010000087.1, forward strand.
ACGCCGCCCAAGAGCGGCGTGGCGTGCGCGTGCGCCTTGCGCGGATCGGGATGATCCACGTAGCCGGTCGCGCGGGCGAGTCTCCGCGTGAGCGGGGTCAGCGCCAGAGCCGCGAAGAAAGCGAAGCCCGCCACTTCGAGGAGCGGGGCGGGGGTCACGCGGCGCTCGCGGGGACGCCCGCCGCGGCCTCGAAGGCCCGGATCGCGTGCTCCCAGCGGAAACGCGAGCGCACCCAATCGCGTCCGCGCGCGCCCAGCCCCGAGGCCAGGGCGGGATCGCGGATCAGCTCCACGATCAAGGCCGCGATCTCCTCCGCGGTCGTTCCCACGCGCAGGAGATCTTGTGGAATGGGCTCGAGGCCTTCTCGCACGAGCGGCGTGGTCACGACCGGGAGGCCCTGGTCGAGCGCCTGGAGCACCTTGGTCTGGACTCCCGCCGCGAATCGATGGGGCGCCACGAACACGGTGGCCCGGGAAAACGCCTCGCGCGGGTCTTCCAGATAGCCCAGGTTCCGGATCCCCTCCCCGCGCGCGTCCCGGAGGGAATGCGAAGCCTTCCCCGCGATCTCGAGAACCGCGTGCGGGACGGCCGCGCGAACGATCGGAAAGATTTCGCGGGCCAGAAAGCGCGCCGCGTCCCGGTTGTGAAAGATCTTCTGAAATCCAAAAAAGAGAATCGTCGCCGGCTCGCGCGCCGCATTCCCCGCGGCGAGGCCCGTTCCCTTCGTCTCGGCGCCCTGCCCATCGACCCCGATCGGAACGACCTCGATCCTGGCGCTCGGGGACATCGCGGCCAGGGTCCTGGCTTCGCGGTCCCCGACAACCCAGCAGCGGTCGAAGAGCGGAGCGAGATACGTCTCGTACCGCTCGATGCGGCGGCCTTCCTGCTGGTAGATCCACCGATTGAGCCCCGCGCGGTATTCGAGCGAGCGGGAAATCTCCGAAGAGACCACATCGGTCAGGTCGAGGATCCAGGCGGCCGGATGAGTCTGCATTTCCGCGACGGCATACGGAGCCATGCGGAACAAGTGGGTGTAGACCACGTCGGGCCGGACGCGCTCGAGCGCGTCTTTGACGAGCACCCGCATCCGGCTCGAGCCGTAATAGGCGGCTTGAAGCGGGAGCCGCCCCGCCAATCCGGCCGCGGCGCGCACCGCGGAGACGATCCTCGGCAGGCGGACGACGCGCATCGATGCGAGACAGCGGGTCAGCGGGATCATCGCCTCGGCCGGGCGCGGCCGAAACGCGGTATCGAAGGTGAGGAGGTGGACTTCGTGGCCCGATTCGGCGAGCCCTTGGATGAAATGCAGGACCCGGTTCCGGTCGCCGCCGATGGGAGGATACGGGAACCGCGAGGTAAGAAAGAGGACGCGCATCGAACCGAGTATACTGCACGCTCATGTCCGGCGCACGTTTCGCCCTCTGGAGGAACCGTTCGCTTCGCTTCATGATGGGCGCCAGCGCCACTCTCGTGAACGGCGTCACCGGCATTCTCCGCAACAAGTGGTTCGCGCAGCATCTCGAAGCGTCCGGAATCGGCATCCTGGCGCAGATCATCTCGAGCCAGGCCTGGCTCGGAACCGCGGCGGGAATGGGGCTCGGGCTTCCGGTCGCGCGCGTGGTCGGCGCGGCCACCGCCTCGGGCGACTCATCCACGGCGCGTAGGACTGTGTGGGCCGCGTTCATGCTGCTCCCCATCAGCGGCTCGGTGGTGATCGGCCTGGGCCTCTTCTTCGCGGCCCCCATTTCGCGTGCGCTCCTCGGAACCGACACGTACGCGCCCTTGATCCGGCTCTCGATGATCGGAGTCGGGGGCGTGGCGCTTCAGCAGACTTTGAGCGGGCTCTTCGCGGGGCGGTCGGACGTGCGGGCGCCCCTGACCTTCGCCATCGTGGGGGGCGGACTCTCGCTCCTGGCGACCTTCCTCCTCGTGCCCCGGTGGGGCCTCCGGGGCGCCGTGCTGGCGGCGGCGATCCTCTTCCCGGTCGGATGCGCGGGCGCGCTCCTGATCCACCGCCGCGAATACGCGCCCTTCGTGACCTCACCGCCGAAGGGAGCGCTGACGGCGGGGCTGGCGCGCTCGCTCCTCACGGTCTCGGGCGCCAGCCTTCTCGCCGCCCTCGTGGAGCTGGGAACCCTCCTGACGGTCCGCTCCCACTACGTGCGCGCGAACGGCGTCGAGGCGAACGGCTTCCTACAGGCGGGCCTCGCCATCTCGCAGCAGGTGGGCGCGCTCTTCTACGCCTACCTCACGAGCTACTCGTTCGGAAAGATCAGCGGCATGGTGAGCGTCGCGGGAATCGAGGGCGCGCGCTCCTACACGCGCAAGCACTGGGCCCCGGTCCTGCTCCTGGCCGGCGTCGCCATGGTCGCGACGAGGCTCGGCGCGGGGCCCCTCTTGCGCCTGCTCTACTCGCACCGCTTCGATCCGGCCCAGCCTCTCATGGCGTGGACGATCGTCGGGGAGTTCGGGCGGATCGGCCTCACGACCTGGTCGCTCAGCTCCCTGCCGCTGGGGGGTGCCCGGCTCTGGTTTGGGATCAGCCTCGTCTTCCCCGTGACGCTCGCGGCCTCGTACGCCATCTTCACCGCCTGCGGCGCGGGGCCGCTCAGCATGCCGAAGGCCTACGCGACGGCGGGGCTTGCGGCGGCCTGTGTCGGTGGCATGATCATGTGGCGGCGCGGCGTGACCCTCGGCGCCCGCGACCTCACGGTATTCGCGGCCGGAGCGGCGGCACTCCTCGCGCTCGCTTCGGTCACGGGTAGATAGCTGGGTCGTACACTTCGGGGTTCCTCACACACGAAAGGAGAAACAACATGTACGTCATCCGTGACACGTTCAAGGCGAAGCCCGGAATGGCTTCCAAGCTCGCGGCGATGTTCAAGGAAGTGATGGCCAAGCAGGGACACAAGGTCCGCATCCTGACCGACGTCGTGGGCCAGTACAACACCGTGGCCATGGAGCGGGAAGTCGAGGGGCTCGCGGAATTCGAGAAGATGATGAAGGAATATTCGGAGGGGAAGGACGCGAAGGATATGCGCGAGCACATGAAGGGCTACACCGACATGTACATCTCCGGCGGCCGGGAAATCTACAAGGTCATGTAGCGCGCGGGGCGCCGGCGCGGGCGGGAGGCTGTCCTCTCCCCCCCACCGGCAGTCCCAGCGTCTCGAGGAGCCGCTTCGCCCGGTCCGGATGGCAGCAGACGAGGTTGGCGAGACCGTGCTCGGGGTACCGTTCGGCCAACTCCTCGAAATCCACTTGTAGAAGGGACCGGGATTCTTCGTCGATCTCATAGAGGTCGAGCCCCGCTTCGATCAGGGCGTCCATGAATCGGCGCGGCTCTGTTCCGAATCTCCTCAGGCCGTGCGGCCAGTATTCGCAGAAGAGAATCAGGTCGGGGTTCGCGAGGGTACGTCGCATGCCGGATAGAGCGGCCACCTCCGCCCCCTGGATATCCATCTTGATGAGGCCGGGGGTGAGCCCGGCCTTTCCCAGGTACTCGTCGAGGCTGACCGCGCGGATTTGGACCTTGTTCCGCGCCGCGCCCGCGTTGAACCGCTCGTCGTCTTTCCCTTCGAAGACGCGATGGTCCCCGAAGTTGACCTCCGAAAGGTAGAGCGACGCCTGGGCGGATTTCTCCATCACGGCGGCTTGCTCGCAGGTGACGTTCGCGAGACCATTCGCCTCGACGCTCCTTCGCAGAAGAGCGAAGTTGGTCGGGTCGGGCTCGAAGGAGACGACCCTTCCCGTCGGGCCGACTCGATGCCCGAGCAGGACCGTGAGGTACCCCACGTTCGCCCCCAGATCCACCACCGTCATCCCCGATTGGGTCGCGCGCTCGAGCAGGTCCGCCTCGAAGGGCTCGTAGGTGCGAAAGACCCAGAAGTAGCGGCCCAGCGTCTTGTCCCGGAGATCGATCCAGAGCGGGCGGCCCCGGACGCGTATGCGCACCGAGCGGACCCCGACCGCGCGCAGGAGAACGTAGAGGATCTGGCGCAGGCGCCGGCGCCACAGAGGCACGGGGCCGGTCAGTGCGCGCTCTGGTCGCGGAAGACCCGGAGCACCGTGAGGAGGAGAATCTTCACGTCGAACGCCATCGACCAGTTCTTGATGTAGTAGAGGTCGTACTCGATCCGGCGATCGAGCGGCGTGTCGCCCCGAAGCCCGTTCACCTGCGCCCACCCGGTGATCCCCGCCTTCACGTGATGACGCAGCATGTAGTGCGGGATGGAAGCGCGGAACTGCTTCACGAACACCGGGCGCTCGGGACGCGGCCCCACCAGGCTCATGTGCCCCACCAGGACGTTCCAGAGCTGCGGCAGCTCGTCGAGCGAGAGGCGACGCAAGATGGACCCGAGGCGCGTGCGCCGGGGATCTCCCGGCCGGCTCCACTCGGCCTTGCCTCCGGACTCCGCGTCCACGCGCATGGTCCGGAACTTGTGCATCGGGAACCGGCGGCCGTTCAGCCCCACGCGCTCCTGCGCGTAGAGCGCCGGCCCCGGGGAGTCCACCTTGACCAGGATCGCGAGGAGGAGAAGCACCGGAGAGAGCACCACGAGTCCAATGAGGGAGAACGTGAAATCGAAGGCGCGCTTCAGGACCGCGTTCCATCCCTGCCCCGGGCTCTCCGTGACGAGGATGACCGGCGTCCCGTCGAAATCCTCGACGCTCGCGTTCAGGGTGAACGTGCGCGCGAGGTCCGGCACCAGCCGGACCGCGGCGGTCGAATCGTTCAATCGCTCCAGCGCGTCCAGCTCGGCCTCGAACTCCGAGCGGTTGAGCGCCAGATAGACCAGCTCCGCGCCCGTGCGCTCGACCAGCTCCGGAAGGTCGGAAACGCTTCCGACCACGGGGGTCGAGCCGATGGTCTTGCCCACCTCTCCGGCGCCGGCCGCGACCATCCCCTCGACCGCGAAACCGAAATCCCGCTCCGAGGTCATCTTTCGCTCCAGATCAGCCGCGAGCTCTCCCGTGCCCACGATCAGAACGTGCCGGAGATTGCGGCGATTCCGCCGTACGGCCCGCAGAGCCACGCGACCCGCGGCGTGCGTTCCGCAAAGCGTGACGGCGGAGATGCCCGCGAAGAGGAGGAGCACCGTGCGGCTCAGCTCGCCGCGCGAGAGATAGGATCCCAGGCCGGCCAGAGCGGTGATCGCGACGACGCCCTGGACCAGGGCGACGATCTCCTGCGAGAGGCGGACCGTCCGTGCGGAGCGGTAGAGATGGAGGCCCCTCAAGATCATGAGCGCGACGGGCGTGAGCACCGCCCCGAACCAGAGGTAGAGCTGGATCGAGGGCACGCCCAGCGGAGCGGGAACGCCGAGGCCGTAGAAGCGAAGCCAGTAAGCGGCGAGCCAGGAGGCGGCGATGAGGACGCCGTCGA
>JBGPMB010000088.1:0-11290 GCA_041486775.1 Candidatus Eiseniibacteriota bacterium
GCACCGGACCGACGCCGTCAGGCGTGAAGTCGAAGACGGGGACATCGTGCAGGTCTGAAAAGCGCTGGGTGCCGAGGCGCATCGTCGGCACATGGATCGCGCCCTTTCCCTTGGCGCTGTAGCCGTAGGCCTCCATCTGCTTGACCGGGCCGCCATTCAGCTTCTCGCCGATATCATGGGTTAACGCAAGAAACATCCTCGCATTGCCGTGAACCATCAGCGGAACGGGTGTGCCGAGGCCGAAGTCAGCGGCGACTGCGTAGCGGTGTCCGGAAAATACCACCGTTGTAAGGGACAGAGTCTGCTTCCCGTCGATAGCGCTGTCCTTGGCGCGCGCCAGTGCCGAGGAGGAGGCGCAGAGGAGAAGCAGGAGGAGCGACCACAGCAGTCGCAGGGTTCGAGGCTTCTTGGTTCGACAACCGGAATTCTTCAGTGCGGACCTCACCCCCCCGACTATACTCCGCCGCGTGCCTCGTCGACCTGGTGACGGATAGGATAGCGCCATGGCGCGACTGACGGCGATCGGGATTCTCTCGCTGACTCTGTTCGCCGCGTCTCCGGCGTCCGCATCCGCAGCCGGGGTCTGGACGGTGCTCGTCGAGAACGACATCTTCTACAACAGGGACCGCAACTACACGAACGGCGTCGCGCTCGTCCGGGCGCCGGGTCCCAGCTCCGCGACAAGTTGGGCCTCCCGCGTCGCTCGCTCTCTCCCCTTGCTTTCCAAGGAGGGGCAGGTCCGCGAAACCTACCGATTCGGCCAGAACATGTATACGCCGCGCGACATCAAGCTCGCCAACCCCCCGGTCGATGATCGACCTTACGCCGGATGGCTGTACGCGACTGTCGGGTTGGGTGTGGACACGGGGCGACGGTTCGACCAGTTCGCGCTGACGCTGGGAATGGTCGGCCCCGCCTCGCTGGCCGAGCAAGGTCAGAAGCTAATCCATAGGATTACCGGAGTCACCGCGCCGCGAGGCTGGGATACTCAACTCGGGAATGAGCCGGGCATCGTGCTGACTTATGACCGCAACTGGCGCGGGCCGATCGCCCATACCCTCGGCTTGAACCTGGATGGGACGCCGCACATCGGCGGCGCGCTCGGGAACGTCTCTACGTACGCGCACGCCGGATGGACGCTGCGCTACGGCAACAGGCTGCCCCTCGATTACGGTCCCCCGCGCATCCAGCCCAGCGTGCCGGCATCGGGCTTCTTCGAACGGACGGAGAGGTTCTCGTGGTACTTGTTCGCGGGGTTCGAGGCCCGGGCCGTTGCCCGCAATATTTTCCTCGACGGCAACACCTTCGCCCGCAGCCGCCGTGTCGACAAGGAGCCGCTCGTGGGAGATCTGCAGGGGGGGCTTGTCGTGACGTGGCGGAGTGCGCGTCTGAGCTATACGCACATCCTGCGTACGACCGAGTTCAAGAGTCAGGATGGAACCGATGAATTCGGCGCCGTCAGTCTCTCGATGTCACTGTAGGGGACCTTCCGCGAGCGAGACTCGGATGGCGTCGGAAATGGGCACGGCGCCGTAGAGCAGGGCAAGGGCTTGATCGCGATCCCGGTGGAATTCCGCCAGCTGGGATGGGTCGATGGACGGGGCGTTCGGCATATCGACGGTGAGGGGATCCCGATGCCGTCCATTAAGTAGGAACTCATAGTGCAGATGCGGGCCGGTGGCGAGGCCGGACGCGCCGACTCTTCCAATGATCTGGCCCTGATCCACGTGCGCGCCGGGTCGGACGTCGGCAGCGATGTAGCTCAGATGCGCGTAGCGTGTCCGGATCTCGCCGGGATGGCGAAGCTCGACCAGGCGGCCATACGCGCCCATGAACCCCGCTCGCGTGACCACCCCGGACGCGGTGGCCTCGACCGGCGCTCCATAAGGCGCGCCGTAGTCGATCCCCTCGTGGGCCCGCCACCGCTTGAGTATGGGATGAAAGCGGCGAGTCGTGAACCGGCTGGTGATGCGATAGGGAACCGGATACCGGAGGAACGCTCCGTGCAGAGAGCGGCCTTCCTCGTCGAAGTAGGCAAAGCGTCCGCCGGGCCGCGGCTCCGGGATCGCCCGTAAGATACGGTCGCCATTACGAAGCTCGATCGCGAGAAAGTGGCGGCTGCGGGTCGAACCGTCCGACCGCACCCTTCGCTCCAAGACCACGCGGAAAGAGTCGCCGCGTCTCAGGTCCCGAGTGAAGTCCACCTTCCAGGCAAATATGTCCGCTAAGTCATAGACCACATCCTCGAAGTCCTTCCTTCCGAACCGATCCAGGTCTCCGTCCAAGCGCGCCGACCAGAGGCTCGATTCGATGACGCCGGAGATTCGGACGGTATCGATCACGAAGGGAACCTGCTCGACTCGCGTCGTCCAGGCGGAATCGGATCGGGTGAAATGCAGGATGGAGTCGGGGGTCAGGGCGAGGAGAATTCGGTCCGGAACGCCGCTCTCTCCGAGCGCGAAGCGAATGGCTGTGCCCGGGCGGAGCGCGCGAGGCATGCGATAGGGCTCGAGGAGGCGGGTGATCTCCTGGACCTGATCGGAGTCGAATCCCCGGGAATCAAGAACCTGCGAGAGGGCCGCTCCCCGCGTCAGCACGTCCGCGCGCCGGAGCGGCGCCCACGCCACGGCCTCGAAGGACGGTTCTTGCTTGGGAGCGAATCGGGGCGACGGAGGGAACGTCACGGCCAGGGATAGGCCGAAGATCGCCAAGGTGAGGGCCGCGACGAGGGAGGACCCTCGCGCCGGCGGTTTCTGGCGACCACGAGCCGAAGGCTTCCGGCGGCCCCGCGTCGGCGGCTTCCGGCGACCGCCGCTCTTTTCGTTCTCTTCGATGAGAGTCCCTCCCCGGATCCCGACCATGGCCGGGTCCGTTCCGGTGTAGAGACTCTCTTTCGGCAAAATTCATGGCGTTCCCGCGCGAATTGTGGGACCCGGGTGTGCGGCCCAAATCAGATTCCAACCTTCATGATCCGTAATCGTTCCAACGTCCTGAGCAGTTCATCGCACCGGAGGGCTTGTGCGCTTCCTCGGACTCACCGCAAGGGCAGCCGTCGTGGCGGCAATCGTTCTGTCCCACGACGTCCTGGCCCAATCCACCGCCCCGCTCGACACCGCCGAGGTTCGGCGCTGGCGCGAGGACCTCTCCGTTCTTCGTAGGGAGATGCCCGCGCGGCACGCGAACCTGTTTCACTCCATGACGCCGGCGCAGTTCGACAGCGCGCTCCGGGCGATCGACCAGAGCCTGCCCCGTCTCGCACCTCATCAAGTCATCGTTGAGCTGCAGAAGCTGACGGCGCTGGTCGGCGACGGGCATTCCAACGTGAGTCCTTGGCGCGACTCCTCCGCGGACTTCCACGAGCTGCCCATGACGCTGTACTGGTTCGAGGATGGCCTTTTCGTGCGCGCGGCGACGAAGGCGCATGCGGCGCTCCTGGGCGCGCGAGTCGTGGCCATCGGCGGAGTGCCGGTGGAGCAGGCGCTCGCCCGGGTCCGCCCGCTGATCGGCCGCGACAACGAGATGGGAGTGCGCGCATGGGCACCCGTATTACTAACCATGCCGGAGGTGTTGCATGCGGTGGGGCTCACGGCCGATCCGAAGCGGGCGACCTTATTGCTCGAGACGGCAAGTGGCCGGCGGGAGGTGTCACTCTCCACGGCGGGTCCCTTTCCCATTCTCACCGGCGAAACCGATCGCACGTGGATGAAGCGTCCCGGATGGGTAGACGCCCGGGACCGCGCACCCGATCCGCTTTGGTTGAGCGATCCGCAGAACAAGTACTGGTATCGCTACCTGCCCGAGGCTCGTTCGCTCTATTGCCAACTCAACGCGATTCAGCAGAAATCAGGGGATTCGCTGCGCGCTTTCCTGACGCGCGCCATCGCTGCCGCGGACTCGGCGGAGGCGGAGCGTTTCGTCGTGGACCTGCGGCTCAACGGTGGAGGGGACGGGAGCTTGAATCGCGACATCCTGCGATGCCTGATCAAGTCGCGCTACGACGCACCCGGACGGCTCGTGGTGATCACTGGCCGGCGCACGTGGTCCGCCGCCCAGATGCTCATCAACGAGCTCGAGAACTGGACGGATGCCGTGTTCGTGGGTGAGCCCAGCGCGTCCAAAGGCAATGTCTATGGGGATTCGAAGAAGATCGTGCTTCCGAATAGCAACCTGACGGTGCGGGTCTCCAGCCTGTACTGGCAGCAGTCGGATCCGCGCGATACTCGCGAGTTCATCCCCGTGAGCGTGCCCGCGCCGCTCACCTTCGCAAAGTACGCGGCGGGCCGGGATCCCGCGTTGGAGGCGGCTGAAAGGGTGGGGAAGTGAGCGCTTGCTAGGGGCCGCAGCTCGGGCAGGCTGACCCTAGCCGGTGCGTTGACGTAGTTCTCGACTTATCTCTTCTGGGGTACGATGCGCAACGACCCCATGTCCTTCCCGAACTTCCGCAACAAGATGGCACAAGGCTCCACATCGATCGACCGCTGGCGAATCCCGATCGGGTTTGCGATCGCCAAAGTCATCCTTCACATCCCCTTCCTCGGACGCTACGGCATCCACGGCGACGAGCTCTACTTTCTCGCGTGCGGATCCCGTCCGGCTCTCGGCTATGTCGATCACCCGCCCTTGGTGCCGATGGTCGCTGCCTTGGCGCGTTTATTCGGTGGCCACTCGCTCGTGGCGCTTCGAATTCCATCCGTGCTCGCGGGAGCGGTCACGGTGCTCATCACAGTGCGCCTCGCACAGGAACTCGGGGGACAGCGCTTCAGCGCTTGGGTTGCGGGGATAGCGATGCTCGCAGCTCCGATGTATCTGCGGATGAACGCCATCCTCTGCATCCCGGCCTTCGAGGTCGCCATCGCAGCGGTGGGAGCTTGGCTACTCCTACGGGCGCTTGCCAACGGCCGGGCCTGGCAATGGGCTGCGCTCGGAGCGGTCGGAGCCCTGGGCCTCCTGGCCAAGCACTCGATGATCTTTTGGCTGCTTGGGGTCGCCGTAGGCGTCTCTCTGACGCCGCAGGCCCGCCGGCAGGGCGGCTGGCTCATCTGGCTAGGGGCCGGGATTGCGCTTCTGGGTCTCGGGGCGAATCTGCTCTGGCAGATTCCTCATGGCTGGCCCTCGCTGGAGTTCTACCGGCTTATCCGCCAGGACCAGCTCATGGGCATCCCGCCGTGGCTCTTCTTGCTGGGGCAGCTCGTCTATCTGAATCCCATCTCGGCTCCGCTCTGGCTGTCGGGATTGTGGGCCGCTCTCCAGAGGTCGTCGGGAAACGCCCGGGTCCTCGGCATCGCCTACCTTGTCTGGCTCGCCATCCTGCTGGTTACGCGGGCGAAGCCGTACTATCTGGCACCGGCCTATCCTCCCCTGATCGCATTCGGGGCCGTCGCCTCCGAGCGATGGATCTCCCGGCGCTCCGTTCGTGCTGCGGCTTGGGCTCGGAGAGGGTTGGTGGCGGGCCTGACCGCGTCCGGAATCGCGTGCGCACTCATCGCCCTTCCGGTCCTGCCCCTCCCGGTCGTCGACGGGTTGCTTCGCCCCGTGGTCGCTCCCTTCGGCGTCCGCCCGATGGATCTTACCTTCGAGCACCACCTGGAGTTCGGGTGGGCCGAGGAGAGGAACACCGTGAGCCGGGCCTTCCGCGCGCTCTCTCAAGAGGATCAGCGCCATTGTGTGATCCTTGCCAAGAGCTACACCCAGGCGGCGGCGCTCGAGTACTTCGCGTGGGACGGGACGCGACCACCGATCGTCAGCGGGCACATGACCTACTACCTGTGGGGCCCGGGGCCATTCGAGCCCGAGACGGTTCTCGCGGTTGGCTTCGAGCCAATGGAGTTGCGGAGGACATTCGCGGAAGTTGTCGAGGTAGCCCGGGTCGGCCACCCACTTGCGGTCGATAGTGAACGGTACGTGGGTGTTCACGTGTGCCGGGGACTGCTACTGCCCTGGCGCCAAGCTTGGCCGAGCTTCAAACGATTCCGCTTTGGGCCAGGGCTGTAGGGATGAGGACCTCCCCTTCGCGGGAATCAGAACCAGTGCCGGAGCCACCACTTCTCGAAGAGAACCTTGGCGACGTGCCATCGCCACGTGGGCGGTTCAACGCTTACCAGCGGCACGGGCTCCGCGTAGAAGTTGCCCTTGCCCATTCCGCCACGGCCGTCGCCCGTTTCAATGAAACACTCTCCCCAGCCATCATAGGTCGCCCGCTCGCCGCCTCCGGTGATCTGGTGCGCCAAATTGCGGGCGACGACTTCGGCCTGTTTGTGCGCGAAGACGCCCGCTTTGGGCAAAGGCTTGCCCATCTTGAGCGGGATGCTGGTGGCATCACCGAGCGCGAACACGCCGGTGTGCGCGGTCTCGAACGAGTGGCGGTCGGTCGCGATCCACCCGCTGTCGCCGATCAGTCCGGCTTCGCGGAGGACGCGTGGGGCTCGGAGCGGTGGCACGTACGCGAGAAGGTCGTAGCTCGCTTCGACTCCGTTGGAGAAGCGGATGCGATGAGTCCCGGGCTCGACCCCGGTGACCTGGTGCTCGGGGTGATAGCGAACGCCCTTGGACTCGACCATCTGGCGGACGGCTCGGGAGACGTCGGGCCCGGCCACGCCCATGGGGCCGGGCTCCGCGGCGTAGAGATCGATCTCGGTCTGGCGGCGGATCCCGCGCTTTCGGCATGCGGCTTCCAGAAGCATGGCGGTTTCGTAGGGCGCCCCGGGACACTTGTACGCGGGCGAGGCGGTCAGGAGCGCCAGCCGCCCGCCCTTGAACTTGGCGAAGTCAGCGCTGAACGCCTCGGCGCCTGCCGGCGAGTAGAAGTTGTGCCCGCCTGCCTGCAAGCCGGGAACGGTCTCCGGAGCGAGGTCGGCGCCGAGCGCGATGATGAGATAGTCGCCCGAGAGGCGCTGTCCCGCCGCCACCACCTCTCGGCGTTGAGGGTCGATCGACTCGATCTCGCCGTGAACGAACGTGATGCCCTTGCGATCGAGCCTGGAGAGGGGACGCGAGACCTTGGCAACGGTGCGATTGCCGGTCAGAACCCAGAGGAGCGAGGGTGCGAAAACAAACGTGGACTCACGGTCCACGACCACAATGCGATGAACCTTCGGCAATCGTCTGCGCAGCTCGTTGGCTGCCACGAGTCCGCCCACGCCACCACCCAGAATTATCACGGTCTTTGCGTCAACAGCCATGGCCGGCTCCTCTCAGAACACGATGACTTTGTCGGCTTCGATCGTCCACGTTGCGAGCTCTTCCAGGCTGCTCCGGCGCGTGCCCTCGCTCAGCTCGGCTTCCGTGATGCCGCGCGCATCCATGCAGGTCCCGCAGACTCCCACCACGGCGCCCCTGCGGGTCACCCCCGCGAGCATCGTTTGCACGTTGTAGTAGCCGGATGGAACCTTCTGGCCCGCCTTCGCGCACGAGGCGGCGTCACCCATCAGGAACATCTTGACCTCGTGGCCCTCCGCTCGGGCCAGCGCGCCCGCCAGGCGCAGACCGTTGTACGTACGCTCGCTGCCGTAGGGCGGATCGTTCAGAATCAGAAGAACCATTATCTCGCTCCTTCCGTGCGTCCCGAGGGACGGCGCGCTCTTTGCCTTTCCTCCGCGCCCGTGGCCACGGGGAGCCGGGCCGCACGCCACTCGGGAAATCCGTCCTCGAGGCGTCGGGCCCTGCGGCCGTGGGCTCGCAAGACCTTCACGGCATCGAATGCCATCACGCAGTAAGGGCCGCGGCAATAGGCGACGATCTCCTTGCCGCGGGGCAGGCGCGCGAGGCGGGTGCCCAGTTGCTCCACCGGTACAGAAACCGCGCCCGGAATATGCCCGGCCCGGTACTCCTCGGGCGGCCGGACGTCGAGGACGAGGACCGTTCCTTCCTTTGCGCGCTTCACGAGCTCGCGCCTGCTGACCGGCTCGAGCGCATCACGGGCACGAAGGTACGATTCCAGAATTCGGTCGACCTCCGACAACCTCCGCTCACCGACGTCGCGAAGCGTGCGCGTGAGGCCGAAGACGTCGGTGCCGGCGAGGCGGTAGTGGACGTACAATCCCTCTTTCCGTGCCTCGACGAGGCGCGCCTCGCGAAGGATCTGCAAGTGGTGGGAAGCGTTCGCCACCGAGAGGCCGGCGCCGCGGGCGAGGGCCTCGACGGTGCGCTCGCCTTGAGCAAGGATCTCGAGCAGTTCGAGGCGTCCCGGGCTCGAGAGCGCCTTGGCGATCCGGGTCAGTTCCGTGTAGAGCTGCTGCTTCGGGTTCTCGCTTCGCATCCGTCGACCGTGCCTCATCGGGGTGGTGTGGAGTCTCGCCTGCTCTTATATTCAATAGAGTACTTGATTATAGCGGACCGTGTCAAGCTCGTCAACGGCACTGCGAGGCACTGAATCGCCGGTAGGAGGAGGGCAGAACCGGGACGGTTGCTCACGGCCCGCTCCGCGTGCATCAGAAGTACACGCGAACCTGTGACGATGGATTGAAGCTAACGGTGCTGGTAATGGCGGTGCCTGATGCCACCTGAGAGTTACCAAAGTCATCGCTGGCCTTCTGCGACGTGTGGTTCGCTGCGAATCTGGTGACGTCCGTACGCGCACCTACTGAAAACGGCCATCGTGTCGAGAAGTACTCAACGCCGATAGCGAACCCCGCTTCACCACCGACCGTCCGCCCGTTGTTGGATCCGTCGGGTGATGAGCCAGTTTGGTACCTGTCCGTGAAGTGAGCGTAGACATCCCAGTATGGTGAAAAGGAGTTCTCCGGCCGGGTGAACGTGCGCAGACCGATCTGCGACCCGGCAGTGAATTCTCGCTCCAGCTCGTCCCGGACCTCGCCGACGACGTCTTTCTCCACGCGCGGGTTCTCGGATGGAAGAGCGTGGAGACCGAGGCAGGGACCTTCCACCACGCGCTGGACGTCGCTTACCTCGTGGATTTAGGAGTCCGTGAGATCACGGACTTCAATGGGAATACGCTGGGGTATGTCCGAGATTCCGTGTTCGGCACGGTTGATTATGTCGTTGGCGTGGGCCCTGTGCGAAGTCACGAGCGGCTGCGCATCACCGTCGACCCTCTGGACCGGGGAAACAGCGCCGAGACGGCTAGCCTTACCGGCACCGTGGCGCCATGAGCCGGATATGAAAAAGGGTGGCTCGAATATCGAGCCACCCTTCGGTTCGCGCTGGGGTCCGCGCCTCAGTGCTCCAGCTCGTCCATCTCGCCGTTGTGATCGTTGTCCGTTCCCACCTTGATCGCGTGGCGGATGGCGCTCTCGATGGCCTGGGCGTTTTCGGGATTCCGGGGATCCAGGAAGCGTCCCTCGCCGTCCACGAGCCAACGGTTCAAGTCGAAGACCAGAAACGCGGTGGCCGGAGTGACGGACTGGACCGTGAACGCTCCGCGGATCTGGAACTCGTCGTCGATTCGCGCCTTGAATGTGAACGGCCCGCCCGTGTCTCCGGAAATGGTTCCTTCCAGATCGACAGTGCTCCCGATCAGGAACTCGAGATCCGGCGTTGCGGCCGCGTCTCCTTCGTGAAGCGCTTGCAGGTGACCCTGAATCCGATCGTACAGGCCGGCGGGCACGAGCTTCGTGTCCAGGCTATCGGCTCGATGCGAAAGAAGGTCGACCACGAAGGGGCCCCGGAACACGATGCCTCCCTCGTTATCCTCCGACGGCTCGGAATCCGCGGCGGCCAGTCCGAGCCCGGCGACGTCGTGGCCCTCCACCTCCGTCGAGTCACTCTCCTCTCCGCCCTCCTGGGAGTTCAGAAACCGGATGTCGCGGACGACGAGGAGCGCGCGGGTAAAGGTCACGTCCACGTGGGTCGTGTCCGTGTCGGAGACCGCAAGGCTCGCGGCGCGAAGGGCGCGAACCGTGCTCGCTCCGGTCCCGCCAGCCTCCAGCGTCACCCGCGCGAGGCCGCCCGGGGCGGCCACCTGCTTGCCACCGCAACCGATCACAGTGAGGCCGAGCGCTGCGAGGGTCAGGAACGAGCCGAGGAGCATGGAACGGGGTGAAGCAGAACGTAAGTCTAATCGATTCATGGCCTTGCTCTCCTCGTCAATGATGTGGGCCCTGGCCACCCGTCTTCAATGGTACCAGTACTACCCTTGGAAGCTCTCGTGGTTTCGATCCGCCGGTCATCGGGCCTTATGCCGCACGAGGCGGATCTTCTCCGCGTACACGAAGGCATCCGAGTGCTGCGGGTTGTGGCACTCGAGGCAGGTCGATTCCGGGGGGGTACGCTCCGTGCGTGCGTGCACCGGATCCGCCGCGTGCGCGCCCGCGGGTCCATGGCAGACTTCGCACTGCACATTGGCCAGCGGCTCCTCGGGATCGCCCAGCTTGTACCCGTTCCGGGTGCGAAATCCCACCACGTGGCAGACCACGCACCTCGGCTGGTAGTGGCGGTGGGCGTCGAGGAGGGTCTTGTAGGCGGTGGCGTGGCGCGTGGTCTTCCACTGGTCGAACTCCACGCGGTGGCACTTGACGCAGCGGGCCGCGCCCACGTACACGCCGGTCATCCGCGCGGCTGAATTCGCGAAGAGCGGCCGGACGCTGGCCTGGGCCGAGTCGCGTGTCCCCACCCGGTCGTAGAAGCGGTTCAACATGGCGCGAATCCTGGGCTGGTCCGGCACATTCTCGTAGAGCCAGTAGTGGGTCGTTCCCGCGGAGGCGACGCGGTTTGCGGCATCCAGAAGGAGGTCCACCGACTCGAGGCCGTAGTTCCGGCTGTCCTCGTACAACACCAACGTCTCGCCCAGGAATCCCTCATCGCTGATCGTCTCCGGCGTGCCCGGAGCCTGGATGAGCGCGGACGTTCCCTTCGCGTTGGAAAGGATCACGTCGATGCCGGGAACCGCGCGCACGACACTCCGTATCGTGCCGGGCTCGAGCCGCCCGATCACGATCACGAGATCGGCGTGATCGCGGGCCTCCGATACGGCGTGAGCGAGTGACGAGACGGGGTCCGAAATCGAGAGCGCCGCCGTGTTCGCCTCGAACTGCGGCAGCGCTCCCGGACCGTGCGGCGGCTCGAACACGGAGACAACCGCGACCCGAAGGCTGCCCGCGTGAACGATGCGGGAGGCGGGCGCGAGCGGGACCCCTCGCTCCGCCACGTTGGAGGAGAGGTACGGAATATCCAGCCCCTTCGTCGCCTCCCGGAACCAGCCGCTCCCGAACAGGAGCTCGTTCATGCCGATGGCGGACGCGTCGTAGCGCATCGCGGCCATCGTCTCGAGATAGAGGCGCTGCTCTTGCCGGGAGAGGTAGTCCAGCTCGGTCTGATTCTCCGGCCGGGTGAACGC
>JBGPMB010000089.1:0-11248 GCA_041486775.1 Candidatus Eiseniibacteriota bacterium
TTCTCTACTCACGTCGCTAGGCGCGGACATTCAGGCTGCACTTGATTGGACGCTCCGAAGTGCTTAGAATCACTCGGCCTTATTCCCATCGCGTCTTTCCTCCGAGGGACCCCCGTGATCGGTCTCAGTGATCCGTTTACCGTAGCCGGCCTCGATCAGAGCGGACTGGCTCTGAAGCTCGGCATCCGGCCGGGCGAGCGCATCCTCGCGATCAACGACATCGTGCTGCACGACGAGGTCGACTTCGCGGCGCAGTCCTCCGAGGAGTTCCTGCGCGTGAGGATCCTCGCCGCCGACGGAGCGGTGCGGGAAGTGGAGGGCCAGCGCGAATACGGGGTTCCGTTCGGCGCCGAATTCGAGGCGCGCCAGCCCAAGCGGTGCCACAACAACTGCGTGTTCTGCTTCGTGTACCAGCACCCGAAGGGTGTGCGGCGCGAGCTCCTGATCAAAGACGACGACTACGTGTTCTCCTTCGTCCACGGTAACTTCATCACGCTCACGAATCTCTCCGAGCCCGAATTCCAGCGCATCATCGACGAGAGGCTGTCGCCCCTCTACGTCTCGGTGCACGCCACGGACCCCGAGGTGCGGGTCCGCATGATGAAGAATCCCAAGTCGGGGAAGATCTTGGAGCAGATCGACCGTCTCTGCCGCGCCGGCATCGAGATCCACACCCAGCTCGTGATCTGCCCGGGATGGAACGACGGAGCCATCCTCACGAAGTCGATCACGGAGCTCAGGGCGCGCCATCCGGGGGTGGCCACCATCGCCGTCGTTCCCGTCGGGCTCACGAAGCATCGCGAGCGTCTTCCCGATCTCCGCGTGTTCACCCGCGAGGACGCGCGCTCGGCACTCGACGAAGTGCATCGGTTCCAGAAACAGTTCGCGCGGGAGCTCAAGACCCGGCTGGTGTTCGCGGCGGACGAGATGTACGCGCTGGCCGGCGAGGAGGTCCCGCCCGCCAAGGCCTACGAGGGATTCCCGCAGATCGAGAACGGCATCGGCATGCTCCGCCGCACCATCGACCGATGGCTCGGCGGGGAGGACACCGTGCTCGCACGGAACGGGAAGCGCGAGCGCGTGGCCATCGTGACCGGCACGAGCGCCGCGCCCACGCTCGAGCGCATCCTGGCGGAGCGTCCTCCCGCATCGGTGGACGCGACGCTCTGCGTGGTCCGGAACGATTACTTCGGCGAGACCGTCACCGTGAGCGGGCTCCTCGTCGGCCAGGACATCGAGCGCGCCCTGACCCAGGCGGGTCCATTCGATCGCGTGCTCCTGCCTCCGAACTGCCTCAAGGAAGAAGAGCTCTTCCTCGACGACCGCACGAGGAGCGATCTCGCGAAGACGCTCGGCGTGCCGGTCACCATCGGCTTCGACTCTCCCCGCGGCTGACGGTCCCCATGCTGCCGATCGTCGCCATCGTGGGCCGTCCGAACGTCGGGAAATCCACCCTCTTCAATCGCATCCTCGGACAGCGTCAGGCGATCGTGGACGAGCTTCCCGGGCTGACCCGCGACCGCCATTACGCGGAGGCGACCTGGAACGGCCGCACCTTCCTTCTCGTGGACACCGGCGGAATCGACCCCGCGGGGGTGCTGCCGATCCATCGCCAGATCCTGAAACAAACCGACTACGCCATCGAGGAGGCCGACGTCACGTTGCTCCTGCTCGACGTGCGGGAAGGAATCACGCCGCTCGACATCGACGTGGTGGAGCGGATCCGCAAGCGCGGCCGCCCCGCGATCCTCGTCGTGAACAAGGTGGACTCGCACGCCGCCGAGGGGGATCTGGCCGAGTTCTACTCGCTGGGGCTGGGCGATCCGGTCCCGGTCTCCGCGCTCCACGGGCGCGGGTCGGGGGACTTGCTGGATTTCGTGACGGGCGCCCTCCCCGAGGTCGAGCCTCCGCCGCTCGATTCGGGCGCGATCCGGATCGCGGTGGTGGGAAGGCCCAACGTGGGGAAGTCCTCGCTCGTGAACCGGCTCCTGGGGCAGGAGCGCATGGTGGTGGACGCGACGCCGGGAACCACGCGGGACGCGGTGGACACCACGATCCTCCGGGGAAAGCAGGCCTTCACCCTCGTGGACACCGCCGGGATGAGGCGGGAGGCCAAGGTTTACGATTCGGTGGAGTTTTACGGGATAACCCGCGCTCTGCGCGCCGTTTCCAGGGCAGACATCGTGCTCCTCGTGGTGGACGTGTCGCGGGAGCCCGCGAAGCAGGAGGCCCGGCTGGCGGCCCTGGCGGAGGAGCGAACGAAGGCGATCGTCGTCGTCTTCAATAAGTGGGATACGGTCGAGGACGCGGCCCAGGTGAAGCTGGCCATCGAGGAGGAGTTCACGCGGATGTACCCTTTCTTGGAGCACGCGCCGCGCGTCTACGTGTCGGCGAAGACCGGTTCCGGAGTGGGAAAGATTCTCCCCGTAAGCGAGCGCGTCTACCGCGAATACACCCGCCAGATCCCCACGTCGGAGCTGAACAAGGCGGTCCAGGAGATCCTGAACCGGGTTCGGCCTCCCGCGACCCCGTCCGGAAGATATCTCAAGTTCTACTACGCCGCGCAGACGTCGATCAAGCCGCCGACCTTCGCTTTGTATGTGAACAATCCTCGATATCGGATCAAGAATTATGTAAGTTACCTGGAGCGTGGTTTGAGGGAGCGGTTCGGCTTCCAGGGAATACCGATCGTGCTCGACTGGAAGCGGAGCCAGTAGAAGGCGGGCTCCCCCCGGAGCTTGAACGGAGGCGCCGATACCACTCCTCCTGACCTCGGTTCTGATCGGATTTCTCCTCGGTGGGCTTCCTTCCGGACTCTGGATCGGCCGCGCCCGCGGCGTGGATCTCCGGACGGTGGGAAGCCGGAACATCGGAGCCACGAATGCGTACCGCGTGCTCGGCGCACGCTGGGGGATCTTGGTCTTCGCGCTCGACGCGGCGAAGGGATTCCTCGCCGCGTCGGTTCCGGCCCTCATCACGGGCGTGTGGTGGGCTTCCCTCGCCGCCGGCGTGGCCGCGATCCTGGGCCATGTGTTCTCCCCTTGGCTCGGCTTTCGCGGCGGCCGCGGCGTGGCGAGCAGCCTCGGCGTCTTCCTCGCCATCGTCCCCGTTCCGACGCTCCTCGCGTTCGGTGTTTGGACGGTTCTCGTGCTCCTGAGCCGGCGCGTCTCGGTCGGATCCCTCGGAGCCTCGCTCCTCTATCCCGGCCTCGTGTTCCTGCTCCTTCGCACGGATCCTCACCGCATGCTGCTCACGACCATCACGGCGGGCGTTTCGCTGCTCGTGATTCTCCGGCACAAATCGAACATCCAGCGCCTCCTCGCGGGCACCGAGCCTCCACTCCGCCGCGGGGGTACGCCGTGAAGATCGGGGTTCTCGGGGGCGGAGGGTGGGGCACCACCCTCGCCGTCATTCTGGACTCGCGGGATCACGAGGTCGGCCTCTGGGTTTACGAGGCGGATGAAGCCGAGCGGATGGCGCGCACGCGGGAGAACACGACCTTCCTGCCCGGCGTGCGAATCCCGGACCGGATCCGGATCACGAACACGTTGCTCGAGGCGGCGCGGAACGCCGAGATCATCGTGCTGGCCACGCCGTCGCGCGTTCTCCGGGACGTGGCCCGACGCCTTCTCGCGGACGCCGGACCGCACGTTCATGCCGCGAAGGCGATCGTCATCGGGAGCAAGGGGCTCGAGCCGAAGACCCTGTTGCGCATGAGCGAGGTTCTGGGAGAGATCCTGCCCGAGGCGCTCACGCCCAAGGTCGTCGTCTTGACCGGCCCGAGCCACGCGGAGGAGGTCTCGCGGCGCGTCCCCACGGCGGTCGTCGCCGCGTCGACCAGCGCGGCCTCGGCCGCCCTCGTCCAGGAAGCATTCTCGACCGAATGGTTTCGCGTCTACACCAATGACGATGTGATCGGCGTGGAGATCGCGGCCGCGCTGAAGAACGTGGTCGCGATCGCCGCGGGAATCTGCGATGGGCTGGGGTTCGGCGATTCCACGAAGGGCGCCCTCCTGACGCGCGGGCTGGTGGAAATCTCGCGCCTCGGCGAGGCGCTGGGGGCGCGTGCGTCCACCTTCTCCGGACTCGCCGGCATGGGGGACTTGATCGCCACGGCCATGAGCCGGCACAGCCGGAACCGGCGCCTGGGCGAAGCGATCGGGAAGGGCATGAAGCTCGAGGAGGCGTTGGCCGCCTCGAAGATGGTGGTGGAAGGCGTCGGCACGGCGCACGCCGCGGTCGATCTCGCGCGGCGGCATTCGGTCGAGCTTCCCATTGCCGAGCAGGTTCGAGCCATTCTCTACGACGGAAAGAGCGCCACGACGGCGATTCGGGAACTACTGACACGGGATCTCAAAGCAGAACCACGAGCGTTGACGAGGAGGTGACCGCGTGAGATCGATTCCGACCGGACGGCTCTACTATTCCATCAGCGAGGTCAGCGACATGATCGGGGTCAAAGCCCATGTCCTACGTTACTGGGAGACGCAGTTCAAGATGCTGCGCCCCAAGAAAGGACGGGGCGGCGCGCGCATGTATCGCAAGCGCGACGTCGAGATTCTCTTCGAGGTGAAGCAGCTTCTCTACGATCACCGGTTCACGATCGCCGGGGCGAGAAGGAAGCTCCTGGACGATCGCGGCAGCAAGGAACAGATGGAGCTCACCTTCGCCCGCACGGACCGGGAGGAGATGCTTCGCGCGCTGCGGCGGGATATGGAAGGGCTCCTCTCGATCCTTCAGAGCGCGAACGGCTCGCGAGCCAGGGCTCGTAAGTGATGCCCCGGAACCCCTTGTCCGCGAAGCCGCTTTCGGCTAGGATCGCGGCGTCTTGAGCTCCATCGACCCCTGAGGTCGGGGCGTAGCGCAGCCCGGTAGCGCACCTCCTTGGGGTGGAGGTGGTCGCAGGTTCAAATCCTGTCGCCCCGACCATTCAATCGACCCGTACGCCTTCGCCCCGCGGCCCGAAACCCCGGGGCGTTCTCGTTCCACCCGATATCCGAGGGCGATCCGTGACCGATCTGGGCTACAGCATCGCGTCGCTTCTGATTCGCCGGCTTCCGCCGCGCGCGACGGATTCCCTCGCCTACGCGATCTCGGACTGCTACGTGCTCACCCATCCCCGGCGCGCCCGCGCCGTGGACTCCAATCTCGCCTGGATCTGGAAGGACGCGCGCCGCGAGGGGGCTCCTCCGCGCGCGCGGGAAACCTATCGCGCCTTCACTCGTGCCCTCTGCGACTTCCTGGCGCACGAGCCGGGAGGCGAAGGACTTCGGGTAAGGCTCTCGGATGAATCCCGCGCCTCGCTCGAGGCGGCCCGCCGCTCGGGCCGGGGGACGCTCCTCCTGAGCGGACACTTCGGGCCCTGGGAGCGGGCGCTCCTGTGGCTCGCCGAGGAAATGGGAGGCGTGGAGGCGCTCGCGGCCCGGCACAGGCTCGCCGCGGTGGACCGGTTCTTCATCGCGCGGCGCGCGCGGGCGGGCGTGCGCACGCTCTGCTCCAGCCGTCCCGTGATGAGCGCGCTGCAGAGCCTCAAGGCGGGAGGCTGGATCGCGGCGCTCGCCGACAGGCCCCGTCGCGTCCTCTCGGACGGAGACCGGCGCATCGTGCCCATCGACCACGGGCCGCTCCTTCTCGCGCGGAGGGCCGGCGCCTGGGTCATTCCCGGTGTCTCGACCTTCGCTCCGGACGGAGCGCTGGAGATCGAGTTCGACCAACCCTTCGCGCTCGATCCCAGGCGTGGAGGACTCGAGCTTGGCCAGGGGCTCGATCGCGTGCAGCGGTTCTTCGACGCGCACGTCCGGGCGCATCCTACGCAGTGGTTCACGTGGAACGCGGCGCGCACGGGCGCCACGGGATCGTGAGGGGAATGGCCGTGATCCCGGCCCGCGATGCCGAATCGACCATTGCCGGCGTGGTTCGTGGGGTGAAGGCGGCCCTTCCCGAGCTCGCGGTGCTCGTGGTCGACGACGGCTCGAGCGATGCCACCTCCGCCGCGGCGCGCGCGGCCGGGGCCGACGTGATCCGCCACGAGGTGAACCGCGGCAAGGGGGCCGCGCTCCAGACCGGCTTCGACGAGGCCACGCGGCAGGGTGTGGAGCGCGTCCTCACGCTCGACGCCGACGGACAGCACGATCCGGCCTACGCCGCGGGGCTCCTTCGCGCGCTGGACGGCTTCGACCTCGTCATCGGCTCCCGCGACGCCGACCGGACCGGGATGCCGTGGATCCGGCGCGCCACGAACTCCTTCATGACCTGGATCGTGTCGCACCTCGCGGGAAAGCCGATCGACGACACCCAGTCCGGCTATCGGGCCGTCCGTGCCTCGGTTTTGGCGTCGGTTCGCCCCCGGAGCACCCGCTTCGAATACGAATCCGAGTTCCTGATCGAAGCGGGCCGGAAGGGATTCACCATCGGGTCGGTTCCGGTTCCCACCCTCTACAATGCTCCCGGAAGCCATATCCGGCCCTTTCGCGATACGGTGCGATTCCTCCGCCTGCTCTTCCGGCGGTGGAGCCGCTGATGGAAATCCTCGTCACGAACGACGACGGCATCCACGCCGAGGGGCTGCGCGCCCTGGCCTTGGCACTCCGCCCGCTGGGGAACGTCACGGTCATCGCACCGGACCGCGAGCAGAGCGCGGCCAGCCACGCGCTGACCCTGCACCGCCCGCTCCGCATCAAGAAGGTCGAGGAGGGCATCCTGAGCGTGGACGGAACGCCGACCGATTGCGTGCTCCTCGCCGTGCACGGCTTCATGAAGCTCAAGAAGCCCGACCTGGTGGTGTCGGGGATCAATCACGGGCCCAACATGGGAAACGACACGAGCTACTCGGGAACGGTCGCGGCGGCGGTGGAGGGAACCTTCCTCGGAATTCCTTCGGTCGCGGTCTCGCTGGCCACCTGGGCCGAAGCCGATTTCGCGCCGGCGGGCGACGTGGCGCACGATCTCGTGAAGACCTTCCTCTCGCACGGCATCCGGCCGGGCATGTGCATCAGCGTGAACATTCCGGCCATCCCGCGCGCCTCGATGAAGGGGGTCCGCGTGACCCGGCTCGGCAAGCGCGTCTTCCGCGACGTGATCGTGGAGAAGACGGATCCGAGGGGTAAGCTCTACTATTGGATCGGCGGCGAGGACCCGACCTGGGAAGCGGACGAGCTGAGCGACTTCAACGCGGTGAGCGAAGGCTACGTTTCCGTGACGCCGCTCCTCCTGGAGCTGACCGATTACAAAGCCATCGTCGAGATGGAAGCATGGAGGTTGAAACTTGCCGGGACAGCCTGATTTCGCTGTGGCGCGCCGCCGCATGGTGGAAGAGCAGCTCCGGGGGCGGGGAATTCACGATCCGCGCGTGCTCCGCATCATGGCCGCCGTGCCGCGGCACCTGTTCGTGGATCCCGCGTTCGCCAACCGCGCGTACAGCGACCACGCCCTTCCCATCGGTCAGGAGCAAACCATCTCCCAGCCCTACATGGTGGCGCTCATGACACAGGCGCTGGGGCTCACGGGAGACGAGAAGGTTCTGGAAATAGGCACCGGGTCCGGATATCAGACCGCCCTCCTTGCGGAGCTGGCGGACCGGGTGTTCACGATCGAGCGCATCCCGGAGATCGGGATGGCAGCCCGCGACCGGCTCACGGGGATGGGATATTCCAACGTCATCTTCCGCATCGGGGACGGAACCATGGGCTGGCGCGAGATGGCTCCCTTCGACCGAGTGATCGTGACCGCGGGGGCCCCGCGAATGCCTTCCTTCCTCGAGGAGCAGCTGCGCCCGGGCGGGTGGGGCATCGTTCCCGTCGGCGACGCGGCGAGCCAGAGCCTGGTGCGCATGGCGCGAACGGAGAGCGGCCTCACGGAGGAGGTCCTTTGCTCCTGCACCTTCGTTCCCCTGATCGGAAGAGAGGGCTGGTCCATGGAGGAGCCGGGCTGACCGGCGCTAAAATCTGTTCTCCGGCGCAGTTGACCGGCCAGGGCCCCGTTGGTAGACTCCGCCCGAGGGAAATCCCGGTCCCTCGATCTGCGTGTCAGCGGTCCTGGTCGGGGCGTGGCTCAGCCTGGTAGAGCACCTGGTTCGGGACCAGGGGGTCGGAGGTTCAAATCCTCTCGCCCCGATATCCAAGCGACCGCCACCTGATTTGGGGCCGATGAAGAGGCACTCGACCCTATTCTCATGACGCAACCTCGCCTCGAGCGCCTGGTCGCTCACGTGCACGGACGCGTCCAGGGAGTCGGGTTCCGCGCCTTCGTCCACGAGTCCGCCCAGTCGCTCGGCGTGACCGGAACGGTGAAGAACTGCCGCGACGGCTGTGTCCGGGTGGAAGCCGAAGGTGCGAGAAACCTCCTGGACCAACTCCTCATCCTATTGAAGGATGGCCCTCCCGCGGCGCGCGTGGCGCGCGTCACGGAGGAGTGGGGCGAGCCCAAGGGCTTGACGCGGTTCACGATCTTGCCGACGTGAGAGGGACATGCACGAGGAGAGCGAAGGATTCGTAACGGACCTCTCGGCCGCGATGCGCCGCGCACTGGAACGGGGCCTGCTCGAGGCCGATGAGATCGAGACGCTGCTCCATGCGCCGGACTTCGACCCCACGGCCTTCGATACCTTCCTCGCGGAGGCGCGGCGCCGCGGCGTCCGGCTCCCCGAGGAGGCCGAGGTCGAAGGCCATCCGGAGCCTGCCCCCCCGGCCAGCGACCATGGAATCAGCGACATCGAGCGGCGCTACCTGGCCGAGATTCAACGCTATCCCTTTCTCCAGCGCGACAACGAGCACGACCTCTGGACGGCCATGCGCGGCGGCGACGAGAAGGCCCGAAAGTCACTCATCCTCGCCTATCTCCGCCTGGTGGTCGCGATCGCGCGGAACTACCGGAACCGCGGCGTCGAGTTCCTCGATCTGATCGAGGAGGGAAATATCGGCTTGATCGCCGCGGTGGACCGCTACGACGTGGATCGCGGCGTGCATTTCAGCACCTACGCCACGTGGTGGATCCGCCAGGCGCTCGCCCGCGGCGTGGCGAACCAATCGCGCACGGTGCGGATCCCGATCCACGTGCTCCAGATGGTGCGCCGCTACGTGGCGACCGAGCACCGGCTGGAGCGCGAGCTCAGGCGCCATCCCGACGTGGCCGAGATCGCGAGCGAGCTCTCCCTCCCGCTTCCGCGCGCGAACCGGCTGCGGACCTTGATCCACGCCATCCGGACCCTGGACGTGGATCTGGGCGGGGACGCCTATCACGGTCTGATCGACAGCGAGGCGATGGAGCAGCAGCCCTCCATCGATGAGATGGTCGAGATGCAGATGCGAAACAAACACTTAGACGAGCTCCTGAAGAGGCTCTCCGGGCGCGAGGAGGCGATCCTTCGCCTCCGATACGGGTTCTACGACGACAAGATGCACACGTTGGCCGAAGCGGGGGAGCAGTTCGGCCTCTCGCGCGAGCGGATCAGGCAGCTGGAGCAGCGCGCCCTCTTGAAATTGCGGCAGCTCCTCGATGCGGACACCTCCGAGGCGGCCTCGATCCACTAGCTCAACTTCTTCACTTCCGCTCCTGCTTCAAGACATCCTCCAGTCGGAGCTCCCGCAGCGCCGCGACGTAGTTGTTCTTCGCCGCCATCGAGGCGGATTCCTCCCCGTGCCAGTTCCGCCGGAGCGCCAAGGTCAGCGTATCCGCCGCGGCCCGGGGGCGGCCCTCCAGGAGCGCTGCCACCCCGAGGTCGGCCATGGGGAGCGCGAAATCGGGAAAGAGGCGCGCGCACCGGAGCGCCGCCGCGCGCGCGTCCTGGGTCCGGCCCATCTCGAGGTATCCCTGGGAGGCGAGCACCAGAACGTTCGCGTTCGTGGGCTCGAGCGCGATCGCACGATCGAACCCGGCCTGGATGCGCGACGCGGGAACGGAGCGCGGATCGGAGGCGGCCTGCGCCGCGAGCGTCCGCGCGAGGAGTGCCAAGAGCTCGCCGTCCGATGGCGCGAGCCACGCCGCGGCCTCGAAGGCGGCCCGCGCCCGCGCGAGATCCTCGGCGCGTCGCGCGGGATCGGTGTCGGTGAACGAGGCCGAGAGAAGGGAGCGGCCCAGCTCCGTGGCATAGCGGGCGTCCCACGGAGCGAGGGCCGAGGCCTCCCGGAGCCGGTCCGCGCGCGCCGCGAAGGTCATGGGATCGCGGAGCGCGGGCGCCGCTCGTGTCTCGGAGAGCCAGGGCAGGAGCACGAAGAGCGTCCAGAGAAGAGCGGCCACGACCCAGGCCACGACTCGCGCCGCGCGGTCGGGGCGCGGCACGGCCGGATCCGCGGCGCCCCCGGCGCTCAGACTTCGCCGCGCGCCCGCCGCCCAGCCCGCCAGAGCCGCGGCCAGGACCCCGGTCGATGCCACCGTGAAGCCGACGAGGCCCTCGACCAGGAATGCCGCGAGCGCTCCGCCCACCACCGCCGAGCCCCTCCGGACCGCCGGGTCGCGATGGCGCGATAGATCGAGGATCGCGCGGGCGGCGAAGAAGACGATCAGAAGCGCCGCGAGAACTCCGAGGGCGCCCTGCGTGGCCGCGATCTGGATCAGCTCGTCGTGCGCCTTGGCCGAGACCCCGTTCCATTCGATGTTCCAGTATTCGGGCGTGCGGTAGCGGGGGAACGCGGCGAGATAGCCGTCGGTCCCGACGCCGAGCACGGGATGGTCGAGCGCCATGCCGATGCCGGCCCGCCAGAGATGAAAGCGCGACTGGGTGGATGGGGCACTGACGTCGGCGATCTGCCGGATCCGCTCGAGGAGCTCCGGGCGAAGGGGTGTCAGGAGCGGGAGGAGAAACGCGACGGCGGCCAGCACCGCTGCCGCGAGGACGAGCCTGCCTCCGCGTTTCCCCGGGGGCCGGGCCCGCCACGCCAGGAGGCCCGAGACGAGGAGCCCCATGCCGCAGGCGACCCAGGCGCCCCGCGAGAGGGTCGCGGCGAGCACCGGGAGCGAGACCGCGGCGAGTGCCATCCAGAAGAGCCGGGTCTGCCGCGACCGCGCGCCGGCCGAGAGCCAGGAGAGGAGCGGAAGAGCCATCGAGACGTACGCGCCTAAGTGGTTCGCGTGTCCCAGCGTTCCCGGTACCCGGCGCACCCCGGCGATCGTGGCGCTCCGCGTCCAGGGGAATGGATCGAGTCCGGTGATCTGCAGGGTCGCGTAGAAGAGGGCCGCGGCGAGCGCCGCGGCGGCCGAGCGCGCGATCCTCTGGAGATGACGCGCGTCAGGGGCCAAAGACCGGGAGACGAAA
>JBGPMB010000090.1:0-11221 GCA_041486775.1 Candidatus Eiseniibacteriota bacterium
CCGTCGAACCAGAGCGCCTTCCAGACGTCGTGCCAGAGGAAGAAGAGCCAGAGAAACGCGAGGTAGAAGGCGTAGCGGTGGAGATTCTGGAGCACGAAGGGGAAGCGGGTCTCGCCGGTGTACTTGCCCCGATTCGCCTCACCGACCGCGCACGCCATGGGATCGAGGAAGAAGGCCCGATAGTAGGCCTTGCGATAGTAGTAGCAGGTCGTTCGGAAGAGGATCGGCGGGATCAGGATCAGGAGCGCCGGAGAGAAGGGCCACCAGGGGGCGTGAATCTCGGGCGAGTAGAGCGGGGAGAGATATCCGCCGAACGTGTAATGCGCCCCCTGCAGGGCTCCCCAGGTCGCGTAGCCGCCCAGGAGGAGAAGCCCCGCGGCCGTCAGCACCGGCGTCAGCCACCACGCGTCCCTGCGGGACGTGCTTCCGAAGCGCTCCGATGCTCCGGCGTGCGCCCTCTCCGCCATTCCGGCCTCCGTGGATATGGATTGGGGAAACGAGGCAATCAGCAGGCCGACTCTAGCACGTGCGCGGCTGGAAGAAAAGCGGGGGACGGACGCCGCTGCTCGTCCGCCCCCCTCGGGGAGTGATGGCCTCTGGGTTAGGGTTTACTCGTGATGGTAGGCGTCGTCGTCCGAGCCGTTGCCGTCGGATCCGTTGTCGTCGCCATACCCGTTATCGCCCTGAGCGGGGACATGGGGGTCGTACCCGCCGCCGTCTTGCCCGTGGAGGTTGTCGTTCTGGTAGGCGCCGTCTTGCCCGCGATCGTCGCTCGGGTAGCCGCCGTCGTCGGTGGAATACGGCCCATCCCAGTTCGAATCGGATCCATCGTCCCAGTTGCTCACCGAAATATCGCATCGGCTCGGCCTGTACGCGCAGTGCTCCACGTGGGCCGCGTAATCGTCATAGTTATCGAAGCGCGCGTCGCAGAAGTTGCAGCCGTAGAGGTAGTGGGGACGCACGATGCGGGCATGGATGCCGACCCCGCCGATCAAGGCATCCGCGCCGATGAAGTACCGGACGGGCCTCACGTATACGAACCGGCCGTGGAACCTCGGCGCCGCGTAGATCCGCCGGGCGCGGAAGAAACCGCCGCCGTACCGGCGGTCGCGGATCATGAAGAAATCTCTGCGGACAGGCGCGCCGCGCCACATCGCGCGTCCGCCCCACGAGCCACGGCCGATGTAGCGGCGATCGCGATAGCTGATGCGGCCGCCCCAGCTCTGTCCGTCCTGGCCTCCACGGCCGCCCCAGGCCGGCCCGCCCTGGTGCGGACCCTGCCCATTGCGGTCGCGCTGCTCGACCCTGCGGTCCCCTTCCTTGGGCTTCCACCACTTGCCTTGATCGGCTTGGGCGAGAAGGGGTGTCCCGAGGAGCACCGTGATGCCGAGGGCGCTCACGATCACGTGGCGAATTCTCCGTAGATACGCTCGAGCCATACGAACCACTCCTTTCGGACTTTGTGGGAATCCTGTCCCTGACCTCACGGGGCGGGAATTTGCAACCGCCGTGCCGCGAGACGACCGCACGTCTAAGTTATTACCATCCAACTACTTACGAGCCACCGTGTCCCCGCAAACACCCACGCGCCCCGTGACCATCCGACCGCACGGTAGCGGGGGAGTCACACCTCGACTCATGACCGGCGGGGAAGCTGCCGATGATTGACGGGGCCGCCGGAAGGGGCCGGCGCCCCAGTACCGAACCACAAAACGAGGGAAATCATGGCCGCCATGAACGAGAACGAACGCATGGAATACTCGGTCCTCATGGGCCGGGGGCGCGATGCCGAGCGCACCAGCCGCTTCTGCTGGGTGGCTTCGTGCATCGCCGCCGCGATGATGCTGTCGTGGGGAATGGCCGCGCGGAATCCGGCGCTCATGATGCCGGCGATCTTCGCGGTGGCCTGCGGCTTCTACACGATGGTGAACGGACGCCAGCAGACGCGGCTCATCGGGGGCTATGTGAAGGAATTCTTCGAGTGCGATGGGGGCCCGCAGTGGTTCACGCGGCTCGGCCACCTGGAGATCGTGCCGGGGTTCAGCGCGTCCACGACCGACTGGGTTTCCACCATGCTTTCGAACGCGATGGTCGTCACCGCGGTCGTCTTCGCCTGGCTCTTCTCGTCGGCCATGCCGCGCGGCGAGCTCTACGCCGGGATCGTGACCGGCTGCGGCATGGTGTTCATGTTCCACTCCATCTCGGAGACGATGCGGCTGCGCCAGAGCGACGCCTCGGCTTTCTGGCGTCAGATCGGAATGGGACCTGTCGAAGAGCGTCGGCCCCAGCGTATGGCCAACCGGTAATCGGTTCAGAACTTAGGCCCCGGGAGGCCGGCCCTCCCCGGGGCTTTCTTTTTTCTCTTTCTTGGAGGTTGAAACTCCCGCTCTCCGGAAGTAGCCTCCGTTTGTAGTCCCTTACCCCCCTCCTGGCCATTCCCCGGATCGAATAACGCCTCCAAGCCGGATCTCCTCGGAGGATCGATCATGAATCGGACCTCGCTCCACGCGCGCCTTTCGTTGGCGTCGTCGCTCTTCCTGATCTCGGCGCTCTTCGGCGCGGCCCCGACCTGGGCGCAGTACATGTACCTCGACACGAACGGTGACGGTGTTCACACCGACGCCGATGTCGTGAATCCCGCCGGTCCCACGAACGTCGACGTCTGGCTCAACACGAACCACGACCGCGACGGGTCGCTCCAGACCTGCAACTCCCACACCGGCGCCCCGCAGGGGTCGACCTCCGACTCGGGCCTCGACTTCTTCAGCTACGACGTCTATCTGGTGGTGAGCCACGGGACCGTGGTGTGGGGCGAGTTCGAGGACAAGATCGGATTCAAGAAGCTTCCGAACGATGAATTCAGTACGCGGACCGACAAACAGATCCACATCACGCGATTCGCGGATCTCGGGGACGAGAAACCCGCGGGGCGTTACAAGCTGGGCTCCATGACCGTGACGGCCTCCGCGGGGACCCCTTCGATCTTCTTCTCCCCGATGGTGGGATGGGACTATAGCTCCTTCGGAACGCAGTGCACCGCGACCGGTGAGTTTCCGAACTCCTACGTGTACGGCGTCGACTGGTTCGACGCCGACGGGGCACTGTACGGAGGCACGATCAATCACGAGCCCGTGCTCGTACAACCCTCGTGGATGCTCGTGATCGAGAATCATGTGGCGGACCAGGACCTCCAGGCGACCGATGAAGACGGGCAGGCGCTGACCTTCTCCAAGTTCTCCGGCCCCGCCTACGCGACCGTCTCCACGACGGACCCGGGCGCGGGGCAGGCCGCGGGGACGATCCACCTCGCTCCCTCAAGCGCCGACGTCGGAGTCGCGAACCTCGTCGTGCGCGCCTCGGATGGAATCTTCTGGGACGACAAATCCGTCCAGCTCGTGGTGCAGCGCGAGCTGCAACTGAACGCGCAATCGGACGTCACGATGTACGCGGGCGACACCGCCACCCAGCCTCTGTCCGCGGTCAATGTGCTGAAGGAACCCCTCCAGTTCTCCGTCGTCTCGGGACCCGCCTTCGTGACCGTTGATTCCCGCGTCTACGGCATCCAGACGCGCATCGCGCCCACGGCCCGGGACATCGGCACCTGGACCGTGACGCTCGCGGTGAGCAACGGGACGATCCAGGATCAGAAGAGCTTCACGCTCGTGGTGATGAGGAGCCCCGTGGACCATCCGCCCGTGGCGGTCGCGGGCGGGCCGGTTCAGGGGATCGTGGGGCGTCCGGTCCTCTTCGACGGCTCCCAGTCGTCGGACGCCGACGGCGATCGGCTGAGCTACACCTGGATGTTCGGAGACGGCAGCCCCGGGGCGACCGGAGCGAGCGTGGAGCATCGCTATACGGCGGAGGGGGACTACACGGTGGACCTGACGGTCCGAGACCTGGAACGCTTCACCGTCGGCACGACGATCGCGCATGTCGCGACTTTCGCGCCCGCCCGTGCCTTTCTTCCCGGCGGAAACGGCGCGATGCCTCGCGGCGCGACCGAGGTGGTTGTCCGCGTGCAGCCGTTGGGTTGGTCCTTCGACGCCAGTAGCCTGGCTGCGGCGGGACCCTCCTCCTTCACTCTCACGAGTGGGGCGGGGAAGAAAATCGCGGCGGTCGGATGGGATACCAGCGGCGACCAAGACGCCGACAAGGATGGAAAGCCGGACCAGGGCGTTCTCTTCGCCGCGACCGACGTGGCGAAGCTCCTGGAAGATTACCGGGGACGCAGCAACGCGGATCTCACGATCCGTGGAGATCTCTCGGGCGGAGGGCGCTTCAGCGCTCCGCTCACGATCCAGGTCGTCCACCACGGCGGCGCCTTGTTCGCGGGCATCTCTCCGAATCCCTTGAACCCGGTCGGTCAGCTCTCCTTTGTCACGAACCGGCCCGGACCGGCGGACGTGAAGATATTCGACGTCTCGGGAAGGCTCGCGCATCACCCCATCGATCATTCACTGCTTCCGGCCGGGTTCCACGAGGTGTCGGTCGGGCATGGGAGCGCCGGAGACGCGCTTCCGTCGGGGATCTACTACTACCGGATCGAAACGCAGGAAGGAGTCGCGCGCGGACGGTTCGCGATTGTGAGGTAGACGGACGGCTACGCCGCGGCCCGCGCTCGCTTCGCAGCGATCTGTCGCCAGCCGATGAGAAGGAGCGCCAGCGCCATCACGGGAAGGATCTGGATCGCCTGGAGGGCGACACCGGCCGCGAGGGATTCCTGAGCCGCCACACCGAAGGGCAGGAGCGAGACGATCATCGCGGCCTGGGTCACCCCCACGTTCCCCGGCGAGAGCCGGAAGAGGCCGCCCAGGTTCGTCATGATGAGCGCGGTGAAGGACGCCGCGAGGGGCGCCTTGATCCCGAACGCCGAGATCGTGAGTTGGTAGGACGCCCAGAGCGCGACCCAGTTCAGGATCGCGAAGAGCAGGGCGGGGATGAACGTTCGGATCGATCCGGTCTCCGTGATCTGCGCCAGCACCGAGCGGACCTTGGCGGGAAGAAGGTCGAGGAGGCGCACGCGCCGCCCTGACCACGCCGCCGCGACCAGGACCAGCACGAGACCGCCGCCCGTCAGCTGCAATCCGTGGAGGAGTGGAGGCAGCTCGAGGAGGGCAGGCGCGAGAAGCATGAAGCACGCGAGCGCCAGGGCCTCCACCGCGCGGGTGCGCACCACGGACGCCGCCACTCTTCCCATCGGGATGGCCTCCCGCGTCGCCAGGTCCCGGACGCGGGCCGTCTCCCCGGCGACCGAGATCGACACCGTGTTGGTCGCGGCACCGAGAAGGTTCGCCTCCTGCGCCGCGCGCCAGCTGCACGGCCCCCCGGCGAGCAGGAGGAAATACCAGGCCGAGCCCTTCGCGATGAAGGACACGAGATTCACCCCCAGCGCCGCCGCGAGGAGCCCCGGATGGGCCCTCGCGATCACCGCCGTCATCGCGCTCCAGGGGAACCGGTGGAGGAAGAGCGCCAGAGCGATCACGCACGCGGCGAGAAACGCGATCCGGAGCCACGTCTTCGGCTTCAGCACCGAAGGGCTGCCGTCCCGCTGGAGCGGCTCATCAGCTCGCCCAACGGGCGGAACGTGTAGCCCAGGTCGCGCGCGTCGCGGATGATCCCGTCGAGCGCCTCTGCGGTCTGCGAGCGGTCGCCGTCCGGCGCGTAGCCGTCCCCGTCGTGGAGCAGGATGATGGTGCCGGGCTTCAACCCGTGCCGCACGCGCCGGCGGATCTCCTCGGCGCCGGGCCGGTCCGAGTCCCAGACCCCCAGCGTCCAGCCGAAGATGTCGTAGCGAAGCTCGCGCGCCACGGCGTGGACGGTCGGGTTCCGGTATCCGTGCGGCGCGCGGAAGGAATGCGGCGCGCGCCCCACGACGTCCAGGATCGAGGCGTGCGCGGCGCGGAGCTCGGCCTCGATGAAACGCCTTCCCTTGAGGTGGAGCTTGGCGTGGCGCTGCGTGTGGTTCCCGATATCGTGCTCCGAATGCCCGACGCGCGAGGCGAGGCGCGGGTGCATCCGAACATGGCGGCCGAGGAGGAAGAACGCGGCCGGGACGGCGCGGGACTCGAGGGTGTTCAGGATGCTCTCGGTGGCGGAGGGGCTGGGCCCGTCATCGAACGTGAGGTAGAGCGAGCGGCCCGAGCGCGGGCCGCGGCCGATGACCGGACCGAAGAGGGTGCTGTTGGGGGCGAGCATTCCGTAGGAGCAGGCCCCGATCGCCGCGGCCACCGCGGTCGATCCGGCGCCCCATACGGCAGCGCTCACGCTCGCGCCACCCGACGGTAGACTTGGAGCACGCGCGCCGAGACGTCGGTCCACGAATATCGCGCTGCCTTCTTCAGTCCCCAGGCGCTCATCTCGGCCCTCATGCTCGGATCCCGGATCAGGTGGACGACCGCATCGGCCCACGCGGACGAGTCGTCGGGCGGAATCAGGAGCGTCTTTCCGCCCGCGACCAGCTCGCGAAAGCCGCAGATATTCGAACCGATGATCGGCGTGCCGCACGCCATGGCCTCGAGCAGCGTGATCCCGAACGAGGCCTTGTTGGTGGGGCAGAGGTAGAGATCGGACGAACCGTAGAGCGCCGACCGGTCCTCGTACACCCGTCCCAAAAAGCGAACGCTCTGCCCGAGTCTATGGGCCTGCCTCTCGTAGACAGGCCGGAGCGGACCGTCGCCCGCCACGATCAGCTCCGCGCGCGGAAACACGTCCAGGATGCGCGGCATCGCCGCGAGAACCTGGTCGAGTCCGTTCCGTGGATCCAGCCGGCCCAGGAAGAGAAGCCGGGGCGCCGCCTTCACCGCGTCCGGGGACCTTCTCCCGTTGGGATGGAAGTGATCCACGTCCACCCCGTTCGGGATGATCTCCCAGGGCGCCTCGAAGTAGCGGGCGTGCGCCTCCGCCGCCGGAACGCTCACCGCGATGGTGGCCGCGTAGCGCGACAGGCGCTCTTGCAGTGGGGCACGGAAGATTTTATATGGGAGCGAGCGCCGGAACCAGGAATGGAACGTCCCGACGACGGGAATGTCGAGCTCACCCGCGGCGTCGGGCGCGACCAGCCCCAGGGTGGGAGCCAGAGGACCGTGGAGGTGGACCACGTCGATCCGCTCCTCGCGCAGAATGCGCCGGATCTTGGCCTTGAGGCCCCATCCCGCCGTGACCCTGGCGAAGGAGCCGTTGCTGAGGAGGACCACGCTCCGCCCGACGCGGTAAACCCCTGGCATATCATCAGTATGGCCAGGGATGTGGGACGTGATCACGACCGCTTCGTGCCCGGAAGCCCGGAGGTGAATGGCCAGATTCTGGACGTGCTCGGTCACACCCCCGAAGTGTGGGTAGTAATACTCTGTTACCAGAGCGACGCGCAGCGGCCGGCTCGTGAGCCGTGCGTCTCCGGCAATCTTCTTTTCGAGGATCATGGATTGTGTCCCACGGTGGTAGCCTCCGGAGTACCATACGTAGCGACCCGCCTGATTGGACAGGGTGCGCCGTGCTACCGCAAAGAAAAATGGTACCTTAGATGGAGAGGAGCCCCGCTCTCGAAGCGATGCAGGGTCGTCCGCGATGCTGATCCGTAGGCCCGCTGATTTTTCGCTGGTGCTGGTTCTGTGCCTGGCGTTCGTCACGGCCACCGGGGCCGCGCGTCCCGTGAAAGAGCCCCTCTCGCGAGGACGGCATCCCCACTCGGTCCTCACGCCGCGCCACGGACACGCTCCGAGGCTCGGGGCCCGGACCTCCGGCCGCCATCAGCCCGGCCTGATCTGCGCGGCCATCCCGGAGCCGCCGGCTCTGGAGTCGCGCCTTGGCACAGCCAAGGCCGGCATGGCTCCAGGTAGAAGGCTGAATCGGATGGAAGCCCGCGGGCCCCCGGCTCGGAACGCGATGAATCCACCTTTCCTCCTCGCGTTCTCGCCGCACCTCGATGCCCAGGCCCAAGCAGTACCCCAGCCCGACATTCCGGTCGTCTCTCGGCTCACCGTCTCTCATTCGCTCGTTCCAGAGTTCCCGTGCACGATGGAGCGTCTCGCGGGACGCGACCGCGCCGGTAGTGTGGAGGGCGCGCCGGCGCGCCGAATACTATCCCTCACAGGAGGAAATTCATGAATCGTTCGTTCACGTATCTCGCGTCCACCCTCTTCGTCTTCTGCATCGCCACGGCGCCCGTCGCGCACGCTCAAGGCTCGGCGGCGGATTCCACCATGCAGAGCACGCCCCCCGCGGACGCCACGCCCCCCGCGAGCACCGCCCCGGACGCCGGCGGCGGCACGGCGAAGAGCACCCACAAGGGACACTCGGCGGCGAAGAAGATGGTGCCGAGAGTCGACCTCAACTCGGCCAGCAAGGAAGACCTGATGAAGCTGCCGGGCATCGGTGACGCGACCGCGGACAAGATCGTGGCCGGCCGGCCCTACAAGACCAAGGGCGAACTCGTCACGAAGAAGATCGTCACGAAGGGCGTGTACTCGAAGATCCGTAACCTGGTAATCGCGAAGCAGGCGCCCGCAGAGGCGAAGTAGGCGCTGGAGCCGCGCGCTGAGGCAGGCGCCGGCCGCAACATCGAGGGGACCCAGCGGGGACCCGGTCCGACTCGGGCCGGGTCCTCTACTTTCCCAGCAGAGCTCCCAGCCCCGGGAGCGCGGGCTTCATCACCATGAGGACCGCGGCGAGCGCGGGCGTCAAGAGCGCCACCGCGCCCCAGATCTCCCACCGATGCGAGAGCGACCGGTACGCGGCCCAGTCGAGGGTCTCGCCCGCTTGCCGCGCGAGGGCGAGCATCTTCCGCTGCAGCGGCACGACCTGCGCCATGAAGGTAATCCCAGATAAGGTGAAGAGGACGATCGACCAGAAGATCCATCCGGTCCGGAGCATCGGATAGTTCCCCGCGATCGCGGCGCCGATTCCGCCGATCAGGATGAAAAGTATGGGCGGCATGGTGAAGAGGCGGTCCGCCCGGATGATCCCCTCCAGCATGTTGGCGATGATCCGCGGATCTTTCGTCCGGTCCGCGTTCGCCTTCCAGAAGATACCGGTCGTGATATTGCCGAGGAACAACACCACGGCGAGGATGTGGATCAGCTTGAGACCGAGATACGTATGAGAGGTCATCGCGGCACTCCTTGGTTTCTCGGCGCCTAGGGGATCAGGCCGACCGTGCTGAATTCGGGAAATCCGCGGTGCCAGACGCCCCAGACGGCGAAGAGCACGATGGAGACGAGAGCGCCCAGGGTATAGAAGCGCCGGACCGGTGGGAAGGGACGACCTTTTCCGAGCGACCACGCGAGATACGCCACGCAGAAGGGGAGGACCAGCGGCACCGTCTGTCCCTCGACGCCCTCCGCGAAGGTGATGAATCCGTACGCCGCGACCCCGGCCGCGAAGAGACCGGAGCCTCTTCCCGTCGCGGGTTTCGACGCCGTGTCGCCGCGCGCGGCGTCGCTTCGACTCTCGAGCGCGCTCAGGCCGACGCAGATGGCCGCCTTCGACCCGTGGATCGTGAAGTGCGAGAGGTGCTCATCCCACCAGTTCGCGAGGCCTAGTGGATCCGGCGTGCCCGCCCGGGTGATCGCGTCGTGGATCGAGTTCGCGGCGACGTGGATTCCGTGCCCCAGGATGAGGCCCAAGCCTCCCATCGTGACCAGGAGCCGTGGCGCGGGGCCGGGCGGGCGCGCAGGCCGCGCGGCCTCTCCCGACGGGATGACGCGGAGCGCACGGAGAACGAGGGCGTAGAGGAAGACGAGGATGACCGGGGTCGCGATGTCGATCAGGTCGCCCCAGGTGACACCGGGCCGGAGCACCGGCGCCTTGATGTAGACCGAGCCGAGATCCAGCCCCGCCGATGCGATCCCGAGCCATCCCAGCCTCGTGAGGAGCGACGGCGGGGAAGCGCGCCAGGATGGGATGGGCGAGGCGCGCCCGAGGGCGGGTGCTGCTACGGGGCCAGGATCTTCGCTACCCATCCCTGGCTTTCGCGCGTGTAGAGCACGCGGTGGTGGAGCCGGTGCGGGCGTCCTTCCCAGAACTCGATCCGCCGCGGCTCGATCCGGAATCCACCCCAATGGGGAGGCCGCGGCACCCGGGGCGGAAGACTCTTCGAAAGCTCCTCGAATCTCGCGGTCAGCTCCTCGCGGCCGCCGGAAAGCTCGGCGCTCTGATGGGACGCCCAGGCGGCCACCTGAGAGTCGTGTGCCCTCGTGGCCCAGTAGGCGTCCGCGTCGGCATCGGGGACCGGAGTCGCGCGCCCTTCGACACGCACCTGCTTCGCGAGCGGGGCCCACCAGAAGCAGAGCGCCGCCGGGGCGCCGCCCCGGGAGGCGCCGCACAGGAGCTCTCTTCCCTTCCGGCTTTCGCCATTCGTGTAGAAGACGAAGCCGCGCTCGTCGGCGGTGCGGACCAGGACAATCCGCACGGACGGGTTTCCCTCGGCATCCACCGTCGCGAGGGCGGCGGCGTCCGGCTCGGGGATGTCCGGGCGTACGGCCAGGGCGGCCCACTCCCGAAACAACCGGAGGGGATCGAGCGCTTCGGTCACAGGCTGGGGACCGGCTTCCCGGTCTTGCTGTCTTTCGGGACGGGGCGGTACTTCACTCCCAGCCGGTCGAAGAGGAACATCATCACGTCCGCCATCTGCTGATCGCGCTCGGAGAGCGAGTTCTGGATGCCGTGCCCGGAGTCGTAGCTCACGCGCATGAGGATGGGGTTCTTGGAGCCGGTCCCCTGCAGGCGGGCCACCATCTTGTAGGTCTCCCACGCGGGCACGCGGGGATCGTTCACGCCGGTCAGGGCGAGGATGGACGGATAGGTCTTTCCGTCCTGGACGTGGTGATAGGGCGAGTAGCCGTACATGCCGCGGAACTGAACCGAATCCTTCACGGTGCCGAATTCGGTCGTGTTGAACTCCCCATTCGGGGACAGCTCGGTGCGAAGCACGTCGCCGTAGCCCACGTGCGCCACGGCCGCCTGCATGAAATCGGGGTAGTGGACCAGCGTGCCGTAGACCAGGAGTCCGCCCGCGCTTCCGCCCTCGATCGCGAGCTTCTGCTTCGAGGTGTAGCCCTTCACCACCAGGTAGCGCGCGCAGGCCGCGAGGTCGTCCATGGAAGTCTTCTTCGACCCGAGCCGCGCGGCGTTGTGCCATTCGTCGCCGTATTCGCCGCCACCCCGGACGCTCGCGTCGACGTAGATCCCGCCCTGTTCGAGCCAGACCTTGAGGTCGGGCTGGAAG
>JBGPMB010000091.1:0-11205 GCA_041486775.1 Candidatus Eiseniibacteriota bacterium
CTTCCAGCGCGCCGGGTCTAGACTCGGCGCACGTATTTCATCAACGGAGGCCGGGGGGGCTCATACACCCGGCCAGGATGAAGGAGGAGCCATGGCAACCGCGACCGACGAGCGGATCCGCGAAATTGAAGCGCTGGAGCAGGATCTGCTCGACAAGCAGGAAAAGCTCGCCGAGATGAAGCGCGGGCTTCCGCCCCAGGAAGTCCAGGACTACACGCTCCAAACCCAGAAGGGCCCGGTCCGGCTTTCCGAGTTCTTCGCCGGGAAGCAGGACCTGATCGTCATCCACAACATGGGCCGGGGCTGCACGTATTGCACGCTCTGGGCCGACGGATTCAACGGCGTCCATCAGCATCTGGAGAACCGCGCCGGCTTCGTGGTCGTGTCGCCCGACACGCTCGAGATCCAGCGCGAGTTCGCCGAGAGCCGCGGCTGGAAATTCCGGATGGCATCGGGACAGGGCTCTACCTTCATCGAGGACATGGGATTCAAGAACGAGAAGGGCTGGATGCCGGGCGTCTCGACCTTCTTCAAGGACAAAGGGAAGATTCTGCGCGTCGCCAAGGCCCCGTTCGGACCGGGCGACCCCTTCTGCGGCGTCTGGCACATCCTCGCCCTCTTGAAGAACGGGCCGGAGGACTGGCACCCGAAGTACAAGTACTAGCCGGCGACTCCCAGCCCACGCGCCGCCAGCGTCCCCGCCTCGGAGCGGAACGCCTTCAGATCCTTGTGCCCGCCCGCGTGGAGCGAGTTGGTGAGGAGCACGAAGTAGGCTTCGTTCCGGGGGTCGATCCACATCGAGACGCCCGTGAAGCCGGTGTGGCCATAGGAGTCGCTCGAGAAGAGCGTTCCGCGAGGCGCGGAGTAGGGACTCTCGATGTCGAAGCCCAGACCCCGCCGCGCGCCCAGGGCGAGCGCGCATTGGTTCGTGGTCATGAGGCGCACCGTCTCGGCGTCCAGGATTCTCCGGCGCCCGTCCTTCCCGCCGCGCAGGAGCATCGCGCAGAAGCGCGCCGTCTCCGCGGCCGTGCCGAACACGCCCGCGTTTCCCGCGACACCCGCCATCGCGCGCGACCTGGCGCGCGGGTCGTGGACGCGCCCGCGAAGCCAGGGCCCCCGGTCTCCGTGGAGCCGCTCCGTGGGCGCCACACGCGACCGGTCCTTCGCTCGGGTGCGAAACGCGGTGTCCCGGAAGCCGAGGGGTGCGAAAATTCTCTCCCGCGCCAGGCGGTCCAGTCCCCGGCCCGCGGCGCGCTCGACTACCCCCTGCGCCAGCATGTAGCCCACGTCGCTGTAGATCAGGCGCTCGCCCGGCTCGGCCGCCAAGGGCTCGCGGGCGATCGCGGCAAAGAGGCGAGGTTTGCCGCCGCTGTAATCCTCGAGGGGGTTCATGGCGGGAAGGCCGCTCGTGTGCGTGAGGAGCGAGCGGAGCGTGAGGGATCCGACGCGCGTGCCTCTCGTCTCCTCGAGATGACGCTCCAGGGGATCCTCGAGTCCGAGGGCGCCCCGGACGGCCAGCTCGACGAGGAGGGGGGCCGTCACCATGGGCTTGGTGAGCGAGGCCAGATCGAAGATCGTGCCCTCGGTCATGGGCTCGGGCCGGGGCCGGAGCGCTCGGTGCCCCACCGCCTCGAGGTGCGCGCGGCCGCCCGCCCGGCCCGCGGCGAAGACCGCGCCGGGCACCAGCCCCTCTTCGATCCGCGACGTGAGATAGGCGCGGAGGGGCTCGAAGGAGCGGGACGATCCGGACCGCGAAAGGGCGCCTGCGCGTGGCATCGGCGGGCAGGATAGCGGATTTCGCTCGCCAAGGGGCCGGGTCTCTCTCTAGGCTCCTTCGACCATGATTCCGCTTCGAGATCGAAATCCGTCCGGAATCTTTCCGACGGTCACGCTCGCGCTGATCCTCGTCAACACCATCGTCTTCCTCTACGAAGTCCACCTCGGGCCGGCGGTGACCGCTTTCATCAAGCACTTCTCCCTGATCCCCGCGCTGGTCACGGGGAATCTCCGCTACGGCACGGTCACTTTCTCCGACACCGCGGCGCCCTTCTTCACGTCGATGTTCCTCCACGGCGGCTGGCTCCACCTGATCAGCAACATGTGGTTCCTCTGGATCTTCGGGGACAACGTGGAGGACACGCTGGGCCCGGTCCGCTACATCCTCTTCTACTTCCTCTGCGGCCTCGCCGCGGCGCTCACCCATTTCGCGGTCCAGCCCGAATCGGCTCTGCCGGTGCTGGGCGCGAGCGGTGCCATCGCGGGTGTCCTGGGCGCCTATGCGGTGCTCTACCCGGGCGCGCGGGTGGTCACGCTCGTGCCGATCTTCTTTTTCCTCCAGATCATCGAGCTTCCGGCGGTGATCATGATCGGCTACTGGTTCGTGCTCCAGATCCTGAGCGGATCGCTGGAGGCGGTCAGCCCGATGCACGGCGGCGGCACCGCCTGGTGGGCGCACGTCGGAGGATTCCTCGCGGGGATGGTGCTGGTACTCCTGATGAGACCTCGGAAGGTATCCATTTAGCTACCCCCTCCCCGGGGGTTCCGCCTTGACTCCTCCCGTCGCTCTGCCACAATTGGCCCTGGTGATGCGCCTCTCTCACACCTCCAAGTAGAAGGTGGGTCGATGGGTAAGTCGATTCGGCTGACCGTGCTCTCGCTGGTCGTCGTGGCCGCGGTGGGATACTTGATCCTCACCGGGGTAAAGCAGACCGGCATGCAATACATGACCGTTACCGAGTTGGCGCGTCTCGACCACGCGCCGCAATCGGAGGGATTCCGTCTGGACGGCACCGTCGCTCCCGGGAGCGTGGTGTACGACCAGAAGATCCCCAAGCTCCAGTTCAAGATGACCGACGGCAAGGAGAAGATCACCGTGGTCTACGACGGCCTCATGCCCGACGCTTTCGCGGACGGTCGCGAGGTCGTGGTCGAGGGCGCCTACAAGCATCAAGATCGTGCCATCTACGCTTCCAAGCTGGTGACGAAGTGCCCATCCAAGTACGAGGCCAAGGGACTGGGGAAGGACAAGTCGTGAGCCGCGGGGGTCTCGCGTGAGCGAGCTGGGACGCCTCGCTCTGGCCCTCGCGTTCGGCTGCGCGGTCTTCGCGGTCGGCAGCATCGCCTGGGGGCTCCGCACGGGGCTCTCGGGGCCGCTCCGGAGCGGCCGGCGCGCGGTATGGGCGGTATGCGGGCTCGCGCTCTTCGCCGTGATCGTCCTCGAGCGCGCGCTCCTCGCGCGCGACATGAGCTACCGCTACGTCGCCGAGCACACCAGCAAGGACCTTCCACTCCACTACGCCTTCACCTCGCTCTGGGCCGGACAGGAGGGATCCCTCCTTCTCTGGCTCCTGATCCTGAGCGCCTATGGTTCCGCGTTCCTCTTCGCGTACCGGAAGCGCCTCGATCCGTTCTACGACGCGGTGGCGATGGTGGTGGCCTCGGTCATGATCTTCTTCACGAGCCTTCTGACCTTTGTCTGCTCGCCGTTCCGCATTCTCGCGACACCGCCGCCGGACGGCATGGGGTTGAATCCGCTCCTCCAAGATCCGGGCATGATGATCCACCCGCCCATCCTCTACACGGGGTACGTGGGCTTCATCATCCCGTTCGGCTTCGCGATTGCGGTGCTGCTCACCAACCGCTCGGGCACCCGGTGGATCGAAGAGGTGCGCCGGTGGACGCTCTTCTGCTGGGCCTTCCTCGG
Source organism: Candidatus Eiseniibacteriota bacterium (assembly GCA_041486775.1). Lineage (GTDB taxonomy): Bacteria > Eisenbacteria > RBG-16-71-46 > SZUA-252 > SZUA-252 > WS-7. The sequence goes on from JBGPMB010000091.1 coordinate 3,704, forward strand.
GGTCGGGATCCTCCTCGGCGCGCGCTGGGCCTACATCGAGCTGGGATGGGGCGGCTACTGGGGATGGGATCCGGTTGAGAACGCCTCTCTCATGCCGTGGCTCGTGGGGACCGCCTTCCTCCACTCGGTCATGATCGAGCAGCGGCGCGGGATGTTGAAGACCTGGAACATCGTGCTCATCGTGCTCACGTTCGAGCTTTCGATCTTCGGCACGTTCCTCACGCGCTCGGGGGTCCTGACCTCGGTCCATTCCTTCGCGGAGTCGAACATTGGCCCGTGGTTTCTGGGCTTCATCCTCCTGAGCGCCACCATCGCCACCGCGCTGATCCTCTACCGGAAGGCGCTCCTCGAGAGCGAAAACCGCATGGAGGCCATCGTCTCGCGCGAGGGCAGCTTCCTCTTCAACAATGTGCTCTTCGTCGCGCTCACCTTCGCGACGTTCCTCGGGACCACCTTCCCGGTTCTGAGCGAGGCGGTCACCGGAACCAAGATCTCGGTCTCGGCGCCCTTCTTCAACCGCGTGAACGTACCGATCGCGCTGGCGCTCCTGCTCCTGACCGGCGCGGGCCCGGTGCTTTCCTGGAAGCGCGCCACCGCCTCGGTCTTGAAAAGGAATTTCGTGCTGCCCGCGTTCCTGGGCACCGTCGCGCTCCTGGTGGCGCTGCCCTTCGGCGCGACCGGCGTCTATCCTCTGGTCTGCATCTTCGGGGCCGCGTTCGTGACGACCACCATCGTCATGGAGTTCGCCCGCGGGATCCAGGCGCGGAAGACCGTCGAGACCGGGGCGCTTCCGTCCCAGATGACGCATCTCGTGCAGAAGAACAAGCGCCGGTACGGCGGCTACATCGTGCACGCCGGCATGGTCATCCTTTTCGTGGGGGTGCTCGGCTCCTCGGTGTTCCAGAAGGAGGCGCACGCCCCGCTCCGGAACGGCGAGGCGCTCTCCATCGGCCCCTACACGCTCACGCTGCGGGGCGTCACCGAGGGGCAGAAGCAGAACGCCACTCTCACGACCGCGATCCTGGACGTCGCGCGCGGGGGCCGGTTCGTGGGTACCGAGCACGCGTCCAAGGCCATGTACTCGAAATCGCAGCAGCCCATGACCGAGGTCGCCCTGCGCGTAACGCCGGCCGAGGACCTCTACATGATTCTGGGCGGCGTGAACGAGGACGGCTCGGCCTCCATCCAGGCCTACATCAATCCGCTCGTGAGCTTCGTCTGGGTGGGCGGGCTCGTCATGGTGTTCGGAACGATCATCGCGGCGAGCGACAAGATGAGGCTGCGGCGGGAGGAGAAGGCGGCCCCGTGAGACGTTCCGTATCCGCCGTCGTGCTGTTCCTTGCCCTCGCGCTCGCAGTCGTGGTTGCGGCAACCCCCGCCGGTGCCAAGCCTCGCGACCCCGTGCACGAGATCACGAGCGAGATCATCTGCCCCTGCAGCTGCGGCGAGGTGCTGAGCGGCTGCACGTGCGAGACCGGGAAGTCGATGCAGGCGACGGTCGAGAACGGCATCAAGGCGGGGAAGAGCAAGAAGGCGATCGTGGGCGCCCTCGTGTCCCAGTACGGAGAAGTGATCCGCGGCGCGCCCAAGGCCGAAGGCTTCAACCTCATCGTGTGGGTCGCGCCCTTCGCGGCCACCTTGCTGGGCTTCGTGGCGGCGTTCTGGATCCTCCGCCGGTGGGTGAGTCGCCGCCGGGCCCTGGTCGCCGTGGGCGCCCCGGTGGACGCGCCTGGGTCCCGCCCGGACAGCACCATCCCGTTCCCCTCGGGCCGGAAGCTGGAAGATGATCTGGATGCTCTGCGCGCGCGTGCCGAAGAGGAGCTCAAGGAGTTGAGGCGATGAGCCCCATGATCGTCCTCGCCGCCCAGATCCTCCTCATCCTCGTGGTCGCCTGGTTCGTGGTCTCCCCGATCATTCTGAGACGAGGCGAGCGGGCGTGGTCCGAATCGCGCGACGAGGCCCTGCGCCGCTCGATCGGGGAGCGCAAGGCGCGCCTCTACTCGAGCATCGTGGAGCTGGATTTCGATCGCGACTCCGGGAAGATTTCCACCGAGGATCACGGACGCATGCGCGCCGAGGCGATGAACGAAGTGCTCGCGGTGCTTCGCGAGGAAGAGGCGTTGGGTCCGGGCGCCCGGCCGCGACCGTCGGTGATCGAGGGTGGAGATTCGGTGGAGCGGATGATCGAGGAATACAAGCGGTCGCACCGCACGGGGGCGCGCCACCCATGAGACGGCTTCTGCTCGCGCTCGTCCTTTCGGTGGCGCTCCCTTCCGGCGCATCGGCGATCACGATCCAGGGCACGGTCTTGAAAGGCGAGGTGCCGAAGCCGCTCCCGGGCGAGGCGGTCCAGCTCCACGTGGTGCGCGGCGAGGAGGAGCTCAAGGGGTCCACCTTCACCACCGGCGCCGACGGACGCTACAAGTTCGCCGGCTTGGACAAGGACCCCGCGGTCTCCTACTTCATCTCCATCGAATACGAGAACGCGATCTACACCGAGGGTCCGTTCACGGCGGCGCAGGGCGAGACCGTGACCCAGGACTTCACCGTCTACGACGTCGGACGCGACATCTCCGCCGTTCAGGTCAAGAACCACCACATCATCATCGAGCGGAAGTCCGACGGCTTCCACGTCACCGAGATCATGATTTTCGAGAACAAGGGCAGCACGGCGTACCTGGGCGCCGGCCCCAACCACGCGGAGAACGCCGGAGCCCGCGTGGGGCTACCCGCGTCGATCGAGGGCTTCCAGCCGGGAATCGGAGGCGATCCTGAGACCACGCATCTCAAGGGGCGCGAGCTTTCGAGCGAACGGCCCATCCCGCCCGGCGTGCGGCCCTTCAGCTTCTCCTACCGGATTCCTCTCTCCGGGCGCGTGGATTTGAGCCACCGTCTCTATTTCCCGACCGCCTCCTTCGTGGTGCTCCTCGACGACCCGAAGCTCCGGCTCGAGTCCAAGTCGCTCGAGTTCGGCGGGGTCAAGGATCAGGGCGGGAAGCAGTACGCGGTCTACAGCGGGAGCACGTTCGGCGTCGGGCAGGAGATCCAGGCGAGGATCGGCGGGGCCGGTTTCTGGTCCAACCCCGCGGTCTACCCGTGGGTGGCGGCGCCGTTTCTCATCGTGTTCGCGCTCTGGTTCGCCGCGGGGCAAGGACGGCGCGTGCGTGAGGCGGCGCGTGCGGCCCAAGCTCCCGTGGCGAGGAAGCCCGCGACGGTTGCCACGCTCCCTCTCACCAAGCCCAAAGGCGCGCCTTCCACCGACGCCGATTTCCGGAAGGCCTACCTCATGCTGATCGCGGCCCTCGACGAAGGGCTGGAGCGCGGCGAGTTCTCCCGCGAGACGCACGCGCTGATACGTCAAAACCTCAAGCGGCGGCTCCAAGCTCTGCTTGCCGAGGAACCGGCGAGCGGGGTTCGCTGACCCAGCGGCGGTGACGCTCGCGGCGCGCGACATCGGGAAGCGCTTCGAGCACCGCGTCGTCCTTCGCCAAGCCACGCTCGAGCTTCAGCCCGGCGAGATCGTCCTTCTACGCGGCCCGAACGGCTCCGGCAAGACCACCTTCGCGCGCATTCTGGCCACCACGCTCGGGGCCGACACAGGCACGCTGACGCTGGACGGGAAGCCGGTGCGCCGCGCGCTCCGCGAGTCGCGCCGCGCGATCGGTTTCTCGGGGCATCGCCCGCTCCTCTACCTGGGATTGACCCCGATCGAGAATCTGGAGTTCTTCGGGCGGCTCGCGGGCGTGGCGGACGCGCGCCTGCGCGCCGCCCGTCTCCTTCAGCGCTTCGGCCTCGAGGAGTTCTCCGCCATTCCCATGGAGCACTTCTCGCGAGGCATGCTCCAGCGGGTCGCGCTCAGCCGGGCGCTCCTTCCCGAGCCGCGGGTGCTCATCCTGGACGAGCCCTACGCGGGTCTGGACGACCAGGGCTCCGGAACGTTGAACGAGATCCTCCTCGAGGCCCGCGGGCGGGGGGCCGCGTCGCTCTTGGTCTCGCACGACCGCGAGCACATGGTCTCCGGGATCACGCGCACCTGCGTGATGCGGGAAGGCGCGATCGAGGCCTCAGCGTGACCGCGCTCCGGGTGCTCGCGAAAGATCTCAAGCTCCACGCCCGCGACGCGCGATTCCTCGCGACCCTTTCGCTCTTCAGCCTCTCCCTGGTCTTGATCTTGAGCGTGGCCTTTGGGCCCTTGTTCCGCGATCCGGCGCGCGAGGCAAGCGCCACCCTCTGGGCCGCGCTGTTCTTCGCGGGTGTCCTGGGGCTGACGCGGGCGTTGGACCTGGAATCCGAGTCCGGAGGCGGGGAAGCGCTCCGCCTCACGGGCGCGGACGCCTTCTCGGTCTACGCGGGGAAGGCCACGGCCAACTTTCTCCTCATGGCGGCGCTCTGGGTGCTCCTCCTGCCCTGCGCGGCCGTCTTCTTCGACGTGGGGAACCTCTCGATCTTCCCTGCGCTGGCCGGCGTTGCCGTTCTGGCGCTCATCGGTTATGCTGCGTGGGGAACACTGTTCGCCGCGCTCGCGCGGGGCCTCAAGGCGCGCGAGCTTCTACTTTCGATCCTGCTCTTCCCCACGTTGATTCCACTCTGGATCGGCGCCGTCAAGCTGACCCACGCTCTCTGGGCCGAGGGCTCGATCGACGCGGTACGCGACTGGGTGAAGATCATGATCGTGGTGGACGTGCTGGGGATCGCCCTGGCGGCCTGGCTCTACGAAGCGATTCAGGAGGCTGAGGAATGACGTCTGAGATTCCGGGCTGGCTCTCGAAGAGCCGCCCCGTGGTGTGGGCGCTGGCGATCGCGCTGGTCGCGGCATCCGTCTGGGCCGTGGTGTCGCGCGCTCCCGTCGAGGTCCAGATGGGGATCGTGCAGAAGATCGTCTACATCCACGTGCCGAGCGCCGTCACGACGCTCGTCGCGTTCGGTCTCACCTTCGCCGCCAGCATCGCCTACCTGGCCACGCGCTCCTGGATCTGGGACGCGGTCGCGGCCTCGGCCTGCGAGGTGGGGATGGTCTTCGCCACGATCGTGCTCGTGAGCGGCCCGCTGTGGGCGCGCTCCGCCTGGAACACGTGGTGGACCTGGGAGCCCCGGCTCACATCCTTTCTGATTCTGTGGATCCTCTACGGCGGCTACCACGTGGTGCGCGCGTCGGTGGGGCAGAGCTCCAGGAAGACCATCTCGGCGGTGCTCGGCATCATCCTCTTCGTGAATCTCCCGATCGTCTGGAAATCCGTGCAGTGGTGGCGCGGGTCGCTCCATCCCAAGGCCGTCACGATGACCGGCGACATGCGGCAAATCCTGTTGTTCTCCATGGCCGCGTGGTTCGTCTTCTTCCTCGCCGCCTTCCAGGAGCGCCTGCGGCTCGAGTCCCTCCGCCACGCCGCCGAATTCGGGGAGGGCTCACGATGACCTACGCCATTGCTGCCTACGTGCTCGCCGCCGTGATCTGGATCGGATATTTCCTCTCGCTCCGCGCCCGCGCGGCGCGCCTTTCGCACCAGAGGGCGGTGGAGAAGCGATGAGGGATCACTTCCAGGAATTCGAGATCTCTCCCGAGATCGTGAACGAGATGCTGGAGTCCGGGGACGAGGTCGTCCTCCTCGACATCCGCGAGGATTGGGAGTGGGAGAAATCCCACATCGAGGGCGCGATCCACATTCCCCTCTCGGAGCTGTCCTTGCGCGCCGAGGAGCTGGATCGCGAGCAACCGACGATTGTCTACTGCCACGTCGGCGACCGGAGCGTGGACGGCTGCCTCCTGCTCTGGGACCTGGGATTCCGGAAGGTGCGGAGCTTGACCGGCGGGATCGAGCTCTGGTCCGAGGTCATCGACCCCGAGGTGCCGAAGTACTAGTTTCGCCCCCGATGGACGTGAGTCCCGGGTGACTTCATCTTATGATGGCCAACCTCCCTGTCCGCGTCCCTTCCAGAGTCTCAAGACGGTAGAAGTAGATCCCAGAGGGGAGCAACTTCCCACTTTCGCCTCGCGCATCGATGGGGATGTCGTGGTACCCCGTGGGAAGCGACGGCTCGTCGAGCACGGTTCGGACACGACGGCCGCGGCTGTCAAAGAGCGTCAGGCGCGCCTCCCCGACGACCGTCGTCACGAAGGAGAACATCCCCGCCGGCCTGAGCGGGTTCGGCGCCATGAGAGTCCGAAGCCGCCCGTCCGGACCGATCACGTCAACCGGGAGGGAAGCGCTGAAACCGTGCCCGTTCGTGAGTGAGAACTCGATCGTCGTGCTGACCCGCAACCGCCCACGGACATTTCCGAAGAGCCGGCGCAGATCCTCCCGGGTGAAGCAAGCCGTGGCGTCAGGAATTCCGTTTCCGTTGGCATCACCCAAGAGGAACGTCGTCGGGTCGGCCGAAATCGCGCTCGTGTTACCCAGTCCCTTCATCAGCAGCCGGACACTGAACCTGTCGATGTCGGTGACGCTGGCCGGCGCATCCACAATCTCCATTGCCACACAGTACCGCCCGCCGCCCGCCTGGAGCTCGATCGGTTGTCCTTGTGCCGGTACGACTCGAGCATCGAACGCCCGGGCGGAGTCCGCCTCCGAGATCCTGGCGAGCGTCTGATCACCCGCCGCGAGAATCCCGTCACTCACGATGAGCGAGATGGGATACGGGCCGGAGCGGGCGTAGGCGTGCTTGGGCTCCGGGCCCTCCCCAAAGCCCCCATCGCCGAAGGTCCAGTGGTAGGAGAGCGTGTCGCCATCCGGGTCCCCCGATCCGCTCGAAGTGAAGGGAAGCGGCACACCGACTGTTCCGGCGTAGGGACCGTTGGATCGCGCCTGGGGCGGGAGATCAGAACTTGTCACGTGAATGGTCGTGAATGCCGTATCCGCCAGCCCTCCTGCGCTGGTCGCAATGGTTCGAATGGTGTAGTTGCCCGCCTGGAGTCGCGCTGGGGTCCACCCGAATGTGCCTCTTCCACTCCCGGAATCCAGGAAGCCCGCGCCGGGCGGGAGACCTGAGGCCGAAAGCGTGATGGGATCGTTAGCCGTGTCGGACGCGGAGACCTGGAAGACGACTCGCTGGTTCGTGTTCGCCGGGAGCCAGCTCGGAGCGACCAGGGTGATAGGGATCCCCTGTACCTGATACCGCAGCTCGCCCTCCAGGAAACCGCCCTTGCACGTCACCTGGAACGTGGCCCATAGGGAGAGAATGGACCCATCGAGCCGGCGCCCCGCCCTCTTGATCTGGATCCTCTCAACAGAAGGAGAACAGCCCCCGAGGCCCGGCAACGTGCTGTCGGAACCGTAGACCATGAAAGCGATCCGTCCGCTCGAATACTCGTAGTCGCCTTCCGTCCACGGGAAGGCGGACGTAGCGACCCAGCTCGCCCCGGAGCCGGATGTTGCCTGGAAGTGGAACTGGTTGGAAGCCGCGGTATACGTGCCGTCCACGGCCGAGTACTCATGCTCCACGCCGGAGCGATTGAGACGGAGCGAGGTCTCCGGATTCGCATCGCGGACGGTGATGCTCAGGGTATC
>JBGPMB010000092.1:0-11077 GCA_041486775.1 Candidatus Eiseniibacteriota bacterium
CTTCCAGCCGTCTCACGTTCGCCGGCGCGACGCGCGCGAAGCGGTCGCCACGATAGCTCAACACCACGTGCGCGCCCGCGTCCGCGAGCGAGATCGCTGCCTCGAGCGCGCTGTTCCCGCCGCCGACCACCAGCACGCGCTGCGCCGCGAACTGCTCGGGCTCGAGAAGGCGATACGCGACCTTGGGACTCTCCTCTCCGGGAATTCCCAGCTTGCGCGGGCTGCCGCGCCGGCCGGTCGCGAGGACGACGCGGCGCGCGAGGGTCTCACCCTTGTCCCACTTCAGGCGGAACACGCCGTTCTCGCGATCGATCGAGGAGACGCGCGCCGGCCCCCGCAGCTTGAGATCGGCCTGGCCGACGACGTGGCGCCAATAGCTCACGAGCTCCTCCTTGCTGATCTCGTGGAAGTCCATCATCCCGACGACGGGCAGCTTCACCGGAGCGGTCATGACGAGCTTGCGGCGCGGATAGTGGTGCACGCTCCCGCCCAGGCCGTCCTGGTCCAGCACGAGATGGCTCATGCCGCGCTCCCGGCAGGCCAGCGCGGCAGCGATTCCGGCGGGGCCGGCGCCCACGATCGCGACGTCGATCGCGCCCGGATCCCGGCTCGTGGCGGGGCTCAGGTGGCGCACGACCTCCACCCCCTGGGCCACGGCGGTCCGGATCAGGCCGAAGCCCCCGAGCTCGCCCGCGACGTAGATCCCGGGGACGCTGGTTTGCAGATCCTGGCCGAGAAGGGGCACGAGCACCCCGCGGGTGGCGGTGCCGAACACGAGCTCGATGGCCTGGGTAGGACAGATGGTCTTGCACTCGCCGTGGCCGACACAGTGGGCCGCGTTCACGAGGCGCGCGCGGCCGTCGATCACACGTAGAACATCGTCTTCCGGGCAGGCCTCGACGCAGCTGCCGCACCCAATGCAGCGGGATGGATCGATCGTCGGGTGGAGCGACGGGGGATCCTCGAGGCCCATTTCCGCTGCGCGCGAGACGGCCTTCTTCGCGTGACGCTGCCGCCGGTTCTCGAATCCGATGCCGGTGGCCGCCACGATCGCGAGGGACGCGACAACCATGACTGTCGTGGGATCAATCGACACGATCGGGCCCTCTGGACTCTAAGTTGTGTACGCGGGAATCCCCCCTGACGGAATCTGCAACATACATGCCACGTGTTTTGCGAGGCAGGCTCCCCGTAACACACGATATGGCAATCGCCAACAATGGTTGGGCCGAGCCGGAGGGGACCGTGGGGTGCGATATGCTTCTTCGGATGCACGTCCCGGTCCGGTCCGGAACGTTGCATCCGCTCTGACGGCGCGCGGCTACGGTTCGAGCAGGGGCTTCTGAAATCGGTACTGAGGCTTGACGATCGAATAGCCGAGCCGCTCATAGAAACGGTGTGCCTCGGCGCGAACGGTGCTGGATCCGAGGGTCACCCTTCCGAAACCCCGCTCGCGAGCCCAGGATTCCGCTGCCTCCATGAGCGTCCGGCCGATCCCTTGGCCCCGCAATTCCGGCTCGACGACCAGACCGCCGATCTCCGCGGATCCATCCGACTCCACATGGCGGCGCCCGTAGACATGAACCCAGCCGTGGATCCTGCCTTCGGTGTCCGTCGCAACCAGGGCGCGTGATTCCGGATTCGCCTCGATGGCGCGCAGCCGCGTCCGGATCTGCTCGGGCGTCGCGGGGTATCCCAGCTCTCCGGAAAGCGCCGCGACCTGGTCCGCATCGCTCCCTGTCATCTCGCGGACGGTCGTGGTAGAACTGCGGCTCATGAGGGCCTCTCGATGGAAAGGCTCCAAGGTGCTTCGGGTGGTCGCGCTTGCGGCGGCCCTGACCGGCCCCCAGTGCGCCCAGGATACCAGCCGCCTATCGCCAAGTCAGGAAGCGCGATTGAAACAGGAGGGGGTCGTCCGTCGCGCCGACAACGTCGTCTTTCGCTTCACCCGCCCGTCCTCCGGCTACCGGCGCCAGGAATTCCGCGAGGACCGCGTGGCCTCCATCGTCGTCACCCACCGGTCCGTCCTGATCCACAAGAACCAGAAGGTCGGACTCGAGATCACGGAGCGCTCCCGGCGCTACGACGTCCACCGCCGCGCGACCCGAGTGTTGATCCACGCCGGCAGCGGCCGCTCGGGCGAGGTCTGGTCCTTCGAGCCCACCGACGACGCCGAGGGGTGGACCCGCGACATCCGCGCGGTGATCCAGAACGGCTCGGACCGGAAGACTTCCGACTAGAAGAGAAAGATTCCGAACGTGACCGGGATGATCTGGGTCTTGAAGTCCTGAGTCACCGCGGTATTCAGACCCTTGTCGGTATAGATGTTTTCGACCTTCCCCTCGATGAACGCGTGCACGGGCAGTCCCGGGAAATCGATCGTCACGCCGCCGCCCCCGTTGATGCCGAACTTCGTCGTCGAGGGGCTCGCGGGCGCGCCGGTCGAATCAGGGTCCACCTTGAGGTTGTAGGTTCCGACCCCGGCGAGAAGGTAGGGCTTGATCGGACCGGGCAACGGAATGCCGAACCGCGCGTCCGCGATGCCGGACAGGATGCGCCCACTCCCGGCGAAGCCCACGTTGGGCTGGTCAAGCGAGAAGTGATGGTAGGTGAAGTTCGCCTGCAGGCCGAACGGCATCATGGGCAGGTTGAGCCTCAGGATTCCGGAGCCGTGCCAGCCGGTCTTGAACGCGTCCTTCGCGTGCGAAACGGGGACGCTGGCGCCTCCGCCGAAACCGATCTCGAACGGCTTGAGGGGCACGGCGGACGCGAAAGCGCTACTCGCCGTCGTCAGGAGAAGCAAGGGCAGCATGAGAGAAGCGCGCATTCTGAGCACGGAGCCTCCTCGATTTCGGAGAAATGTTGCGGAGCGTTACGATCCAGAGCGCAATGTAGCCAAGCTACCGTTGCGGCGCAAGCGCGGCCAAGAGCGGGATCTGATGGGTGTAGACGAGATACCCCGCGACGCAGACGGCGCAGAGCAACATCACCATCAAGACTCCGATCAAGCCGCGGCGCGCCCTCCCTCCCTGCTCCAGCTCGTAGAAGCGCCACAGGAGCTCGGCCTTCTCTTCCGGCGTGAGCGGCCTTCGGAGCATGAGCTTCTGCACTACCTTCGGCAGTCGCTTCGGGTCGCCCCGGTATCTGCCGTCCCACCTGGGGAGGGGCAGGTCGGGACGGTAGGGATCGACCTCGATTCCTTTTTCGTGCTTGTCCATTCAGCACCCGCCATTCAAAATGGCGCCTCCCGTAAACCCTAATTCCCCCCCATCTATCCAAGCCTGGGCACGCCGGTCCGGTCGACGAGAGGGGACTCATGCTGTTCCGACTAAAGTCCAATATCGGTTCGAACCGGGTCTGCCTTTACCTCGCCTGGGCCATCTTTTTTCTATCTCTCGCGCTGCCAGCCTCTTCCGCCCTCGCCTCGTTCAAGGCTTTCCTTCCCGGAGGGGACGGAGTGGTGTTTCCCAGCACGGCGGACGGGAGAACGACGCCGACCCCGGCGCTCCGGGCCTATCACATGACGGGCGACGAGAGCATCAAGCTCGACGGGCGCCTGGACGACGACGCGTGGGGGAAGGCCGAGGCGGGCAGCGGGTTCAAGGTCCTGGAGCCCGACCGCGGCACCATCCCGTCCGAGGAGACGGTCTTCAAGGTGGCCTACGACGAGCACGCCATCTACTTCGGCGTGGCCTGTCTGGAGAAGGATCCGTCCAAGGTGACGGCACGCCTCTCGCGCCGCGACCGGTTCAGCAACTCCGACATCGTCAGCGTCTACATCGATCCCTATCTCGACCGCACCACCGGGTACAACTTCAAGGTGAACCCGCTCGGGGTGCTGCTCGACGGCTACCTGTACAACGACGGCGATCGCGACGACAACTGGGACGCCGTGTGGGAGGCCCAGACCTACCGCGACCAGGATGGCTGGTACGTGGAGATGAAGATCCCGTTCTCGGCCATCCGCTACCGCAACGCCGAGTCGATGACGTGGGGGCTGGAGGTGGACCGTTACATGCACGGACGCGGCGAGGACACCGCGTGGGTGACCTGGGACCGCGCCGCGCGCGGCTTCGTCAGCAAGTGGGGGCAGCTCACGGGACTCCAGGGCGTGCCCTCCCCGCGCCAGCTCGAGATCATGCCGTACGTCGTGGGAAGGGCCACGGATCCCCCGACGCCCGGCCAGGAGAAGATCGACAAGTTCGAGAACATGGGCGCCGATTTGAAATACGGAGTCACCGCCGACCTGGCCTTGAACGCGACGGTGCAGCCCGACTTCGGCCAGGTCGAGGCGGACCCGGCCGTGCTCAACCTCTCGCCGTTCGAGACCTTCTACGACGAGAAACGCCCCTTCTTCATCGAGGGCGCGCAGCTCTTCCAGCATCCGGATTTCAATCTTTTCTATTCGCGGCGGATCGGCACCGGGGACCCCAACTCGCGGATCCGCTACGCGGGGAAGCTGACGGGGAAGGCCTCGGGCAATACCACCCTCGCCGTCCTCGCGGCTTCGACCGACATCACCGGCCACGGGCAGGCCCACAACCTCCTGAAGAACGGCGATCGGCTCTCGCGATATTTCGTCGGAAGATTCGGAAAGGAGTTCAATGGCGGGCTCCAGAGATTCAATCTCATGGGGACCGCGGTCGTGAACACCGCGAATCGGGACCGGTTCGGGGACCTGGCCTCGCGCGAGGCGTACACGAGCGGCCTGGACTTCGACCTCTTCTCGAAGGGCAAGGTCTACAACATGCAGGGATCCGTCGTCTCCTCGATCATCAATCCGGAGGGATCGGCGGGGGATTCCACCGTGAACGGCGCGAAGAACTTCGGGTCGGGAGGCTCGCTCGACATCCGGAAGGTCGGCGGCAACTGGCGCACGGGCGTGAACGGGCACTGGAGGTCGGCGAGGCTCGATCTCAACGACATCGGATACCTCCAGTCGGCGGACGAGATCGGATCGACCGGGTTCATCACCCACATCTACAATCCGGAAGGCAAGAGCAAGACCTGGAACCAGGGGAACTACAATCTGAACCTCTGGAAGAACTTTCTCTACGGCGGGCGCACCGGTTACGACATCAACACCGGGCAGCCGGTCTGGTCGTACAAGCGGGGGCACAAGCAGTGGGCGGGAGCCGAGGTGAGCAGCTGGCTGCAGCACCGCGACTACCGTGAGGTCTGGTGGGGGATCAACTTCTCCGCGGAGGGGACCCGGCGCTACGAAACGCGCGGGGGCCCGCTCATGCGCGAGCCCAAGACCCTGGGAGGATGGCTCGGGGTCAAGTCCGACACGCGGAAGCCGCTGGTCGTGCGCCTGGAAGGGAACCACTTCCGCGACACGTCCAAGAATCACGACACCGACGGCGTCGTCGAGATCCAGTGGAACCAGAGCAGCGCCGTCAATCACGACGTCACTCTCAATTTCCACAACCGGAAGGACGACACCCAGTATCTCGACACCGTGGTCTCGTCCGCGCATCCGGGAGCGCAGGGGATCGGAGGACTGAGCTACCTCTTCGGGCGGATCCATCAGCAGACCGCGAGCGTCACGCTGCGGACGAATCTGCTCTTCAGCCGCGACAAGTCGCTCGAGATCTACGCGCAGCCCTACATCACGGTCGGCGACTACAGCGAGGTCCGCGAGCTGATTCATCCCGATACCTACGACTTCATCCACTACATGGATCCCTCGGTCGACCCGCGCGGCTACGATTTCAGCTACACCTCGGTGAACTGGAACGTGGTGTACCGGTGGGAGTATCGCCCCGGGAGCACGATCTACTTGGTCTGGACCCAGGGCCGGTCGGATTTCCGGGATCGGGCGGACGCGGGCCCCCCGGGCTCCTTCTCGAACGATATCCGCGTGAGCAGCCTCTTTCGCACCGAGCCCGAGAACAAGATCCTGGCCAAGATCTCCTACTGGTTCGCCATCTGACCTCCTGGATCAAGCGCTGGCCCTCCGATCCGGGCGATCGGACGCGCTACGCCGAGTCCATCTTCCGCCGGGTCGCGCCCCGCTACGACACGCTCACGCGCGCGCTCTCGTTCGGACAGGATGCACGCTGGAAGAGACGGCTCGTGGCCGAGGCGCTCGGCGCCGGTGAGCAGGGTTTCATCCTCGACCTGGCGACCGGCACGGCCGCACTCCCGCTCCTCCTCCGCGGGGCGGGGCACCGGGGCGTCATCGTGGGCCTCGACCGGAGTGCCGCGATGCTGGCCCTCGCCCGACGGAAATGCGCGGGTGCCGAGGGCATCGGACTCCTGCGCGGCGACCTGAGCGCGCTCCCCTTCGCCGACCGCTCCTTCGACGCGGTCACGATCGGCTACGGGCTTCGCTATCCGCCCGATCTGCGCGCGTTCCTGGGCGGCGTCTTCCGCCTGCTCCGGCCCCGAGGGCGGTTCGTGAGTCTCGATTTCGGGCTGCCCGCCTCCCCGGCCTACCGGTCGCTCGCCCAGGGATACCTCCTCGGGGCGGGCGCGTTCTGGGGACTCGCGCTCCACGGGCGCCCCGGGACCTACACCCACATCGTGGAATCCCTGCGGGCCTACCCCGGGCAGCGCGCGATCGCAGCGCTGATGAACGAGGTCGGGTTTGCCGATGTATCCTTCGAGGAGCACCTGGGCGGCATCGCGGCATTGATCCGCGGTCGCAGGCCCTGACCACCCCTACTTCGGTATCCTTGTCCTTGCCGGTTCGAAGGGATAGGTTCTGCCCAACTGGCCCAAGGAGGATTCGCTAGATGACCGTTCTCGCCGTGATCCTGATCCTCGTCGTCGCTCTGCTGTTCGCGCTTCTGGTCCCGGCCGTGCGCCGGCGCGCCATCACGCCCGCCATCATGCGCGCCATGGCCATGGCCCTCCCGCGCATGGGGGAGACCGAGCGGATCGCGCTCGAGGCGGGGACCGTCTGGTGGGACGGCGAGCTCTTCTCGGGGCGTCCGGACTGGAAGAAGCTCCTCGCCTTCCAGCAGAAGCCCCTGAGCCCGCGCGAGCGCGCCTTCCTCGACGGCCCCGTGGAAGAGCTGTGCGGCATGGTCGAAGAATGGAAGGTGGAGCGGGACGGCGATCTGCCGCCGGAGGCTTGGCGCTTCATCAAGGAGAAGAAATTCTTCGGGATCATCATACCCGAGGAATACGGCGGTCTCGGATTCTCGGCGATCGCCAACTCCGCGATCGTGACGAAGGTCTCGAGCCGGAGCGTCGCGGCCGGCGTGTCCGTGATGGTGCCGAACTCGCTCGGCCCGGCCGAGCTTCTGCTTCACTACGGGACCGAAGAGCAAAAGCGCCACTTCCTCCCGCGCCTCGCGACCGCCGAGGAGATCCCGTGCTTCGCGCTCACCGGCCCCGAGGCGGGGAGCGACGCCGCCTCGACCAAGAGCCGCGGCGTCGTGTGCCGCGGCCTCTACCAGGGCAAAGACGTCTTGGGCATGCGGCTCAACTGGCGGAAGCGCTACATCACGCTCAGCCCGATCACGACGATCATCGGGCTCGCGTTCCGGCTCTATGACCCCGACCACCTCCTGGGCGGCAAGGAGGACCTGGGCATCACGCTCGCGCTCATCCCTCCCGACCTCCCGGGCATCGAGATCGGGAAGCGGCACGACCCGCTGGGCGTGCCGTTCCTGAACGGACCGATCTACGGGCGCGACGTCTTCGTTCCCCTGGACGCGATCATCGGGGGGAAAGCGCGCGTGGGGCAGGGCTGGCAGATGCTCATGGCGAATCTCGCGGCGGGCCGAGGGATCTCGCTCCCGGGGCTCGCCACAGGCGCCTCCCAGCTCTGCTCGCGGGTGGTGGGGGCGTACGCGACGGTGCGCGAGCAATTCGATCTGCCGATCGGCCGGTTCGAGGGGATCGAAGAACAGCTCGCGACCATCGGCGGCATGACCTATCTCATGTCCGGCGCGCGCGTGCTCACGGCGGGAGCCGTGGACGCGGGGGAAAAGCCCGCGGTCATCTCGGCCATCATGAAGGCTTATCTGACCCAGGGCATGCGCACGGTCGTCAACGCCGCCATGGACGTCCAGGCCGGAGCCGGGATCTCGAAGGGCCCGCGGAACGTGCTCGCCCACGCCTATTCGGCCGTGCCGATCGGGATCACCGTGGAGGGAGCGAACATTCTCACCCGGACGCTCATCATCTTCGGGCAGGGTGCGATCCGCTGCCATCCCTACGTCCGGAGCGAGATGGAGGCGGTGGCGACGAAGGACTTGGCGAAGTTCGACCGCGCGTTCTTCGCCCACATGGGATTCATCGCCGGAAACGCCGCTCGGAGCTTCGGCCACGCCCTGACGGGCTCGAGGTTCGCGCGGCCTTCGGGCGTTCCCGGCCCGGCCGGAGCGTATCTGGCACGGCTCACGGGGCTCTCCGCCGCGTTCGCGCTGGTCGCCGACGCCGCGATGGCGACACTCGGCGGACAGCTCAAGCGCCGCGAGAAGTTGAGCGGCCGGCTGGCGGACGCGCTCGCGTGGCTCTACATGGGCTCCGCGACCGTGAAGAAATTCTGGGACGATGGGAAGCTCGATGCCGACATCCCGTTCATGAGCTGGGGGTGCGAGAAGGCGATCCACGAGGTGGAGTTCGCTCTCGCCGGCGTCCTCGAGAACCTTCCCAACCGCGCCGCGGCCGTGGCGCTGCGTGTTGTGATCTTCCCGCTGGGTAGGAAGGGCTCGCCGCCGAGCGACGCCCTGGGGGCGAAGGTGGCCCAGGCGCTGCTCGACGATCGCGAGGAGCGCATCCGTCTGACGCGGGACATCTACATACCGACTCCCGACGATCCGGGGCTCGGGCGACTCGAGCTGGCGCTCGACAAGGTGATGGCCGCGGCCCCGGCGATGCACGCGGTCAAGGCCGCGGTTCGGGCCGGGAAGCTCCCGCGCGAGCCGGAAGGCACGCTCCTCGAGCGGGCGGTCCAGGCGGCTGTGATCGACGAGGCCGCGCTGAAGCGGATCCGCGAGGCGGAGAGGGCACGCGACGACGCCATCCAGGTGGACGAGTTCGATCCGGAGCACCTGACGTACCGGTCCACTTCCCGAAACCCGGATACCGAGGACTACCGCCCCGAGAGCGTCATCAACCCCAGCCGCACCCGGTAGAGGAAGAGCTTCACTGCCTCCCAGAGCACCGCCCGGCGCGTCCTCGGCGTGCGCCACCAGCCGTCCCTCGCCATCGCGTGTTCCGGGACGGCGGTCGCGTCGATCCGGACGCCACCCGCTTGGCTTCCGCGCAGCAGTCCGCGGAGGGTGGTGACGGCTCGTCGCAGGTGGATCGCCGAGGACACGACGAGCACGGAGCCGATCCGTTCGCGCTCGATGTACTCGGCCAGGGCCCGGGCTTCGCTCCACGTGCCGAGACCACTCTTGTGCACGCGGAAGGCTCGCGCGCCCGCGCGATCCAGCACCACGAAGAAGAGGCGCTCCTCGGGTCGCGTTTCCTGCACCAGATCGATCAACCCGCCGTCCGGAAGGCCCAGCTCCGCGAACCGCCTCCACTCGAACCGGGCCACGCTGAGCACGAGGGTGGGCGCGCACCCGCGCCTCCAGAGCTCGATCCCGTAGCGCTTGCGCTCCGGGTGGCCCGCGAAGACGAAGATGACCTCCGCCTCGCGTGGAGGGCCGCCCTCGCAGAGCGAATCGAAGAGCGCGTTCAGGGGCGCCGACCAGAAAGTCATGCGGCGATCATACCGGAGTGGAGGAGTGGGCCTCCGATGTGTTAGGTTCGCGGCTCGTGAGTCCCCGCGTCGCCGCTCCGCTCCATCCCCGGAGGACGAGGGCCATCCTGGCCCTGGAAGACGGCGCTTTCTTTCGGGGGCTCTCCTTCGGAAAGCGCGGCGAGACCGAAGGGGAAGTGGTCTTCAACACCGGTCTCTGCGGCTACCAGGAAGTCCTGACGGATCCCTCCTACGCGGGTCAGATCGTCACGATGACCTATCCCCATATCGGAAACTACGGTGTGAACCGGGAAGATGTGGAGTCCCAGAGGCCCCAGGTCTCCGGCTTCGTCGTGCGCGAGCTCTCGAGCGTGGCCTCCTCGTGGCGCGCCGAGGGCGACCTGGACCGCTACCTGGACGATGCCGGGGTGGTGGGGATCAGCGACATCGACACGCGGGCTTTGACCCGGCACCTGCGCATACACGGCGCGAAGCGGGGCGTGATCTCGGCGCTCGAGGAGAACCCGGACACCTTGGTGGACCGCGCGCGCGCCTCGCGCAGCATGATCGGGCTCGATCTGGCCAGGGAAGTGACCTGCCGCGAGCCGTACCGCGTCGAGGCGACGGCCCGGCCCGCCTCGCGGGGCCGCGCCTTCCACGTGGTCGCGTACGATTTCGGGATGAAGCGGAACATCCTTCGCATGCTCTCGCGCGGCGGGTGCGACATCACGGTCGTTCCCGCGACGACCTCGGCCGAGGAAACCCTGCGGCTCCATCCGGACGGCGTGTTCCTCTCGAACGGGCCGGGGGATCCCGAGCCCTGCGTCTACGCCGTCGAAGCGGCGCGCGAGCTGATGCGCGCGCTTCCCACGTTCGGAATCTGCCTGGGGCATCAAATCCTGGGATTGGCCTGCGGCGGGAAGACCTTCAAGCTCAAGTTCGGCCATCGCGGCGCGAACCACCCGGTCAAGAACCTGGACACGGGCCAGGTCGCGATCACGTCGCAAAACCACGGGTTCGCCGTCGAGCCTTCCCTGTTCGAGAATCCTGAATTTCAGCTCACCCATGTCAATTTGAACGACGGCACGGTGGAGGGATTCCGACACCGCGACCTTCCCGTCTTCGCCGTTCAGTACCACCCGGAAGCGAGCCCCGGCCCTCACGATAGCTACTATCTCTTCGACCAGTTTCTCAAGCTGATGGCCGCAGTGCCGGCCGGGACGTAGCCATGCCGAGAGATCCATCCATCCGCTCTGTCCTCGTCATCGGATCGGGGCCGATCGTGATCGGCCAGGCCTGCGAATTCGACTACTCCGGGACGCAGGCCATCAAGGTTCTTCGCCGCGAGGGCATCCGGGTCTCGCTGGTGAATTCCAATCCCGCGACCATCATGACCGACCCCGAGTACGCGGACCGCACGTACGTGGA
>JBGPMB010000093.1:0-10964 GCA_041486775.1 Candidatus Eiseniibacteriota bacterium
CCACGTTGAAGCTCATCCGCTTGTTCCCGCCCTTGGCCCACTGCTGGCACTTGCCGATGATCTCGGCGATGCCGTCCACATCGGCGTCGGTCTCGGTGGGGAGCCCGATCATGAAGTAGAACTTGATCCCGCCCCATCCCTGGTCGCGCGCCAGCTTGACCGAGTACTCCAGCTCCGCCTCGTCGATCCCCTTGTTGATGACGTCGCGCATGCGCTGCGTGCCGGCTTCCGGCGCGAAGGTGATGCTCCCGCGGCGCCCCTGCTGGATCTTGTCCGCGACCGACGGGGCCAGCGTGCCCACGCGGGTCGAAGGGAGCGAGATGTTGACGCCCAGCTCGTTCGTGAACCGGTCCAGCTCGTGGAGCACGACCGGAAGCTGCTTGTAGTCGGTGGTCGAGAGCGAGAGCAGCGAGACCTCGTCCCAGCCCGCGTGGACGATGCCGCACTGGACTTCCTTCACCACCTGATCGGCGCGCTTCTCCCGGAGCGGGCGGTTCATGTAGCCCGCCAGGCAGAACCGGCAGCCGCGCGTGCAGCCGCGCATGACCTCGACGCCCAGCCGGTCGTGCACGATCTCGGTCGGCGAGATGAGCGGCTTTTCCGGGTAGTACTCCGGATCGAGCGAGGGCACGTAGCGGTAGCGCGGCTTCTGCGACGGCGAGTCAGGCTTGGGCACGCGCGCGATGAATCCGAAGGGGTTCATGACCTCGTCGAAGTGCGCCGGCACGTACACGCCCTCGAGGGCGGCGAGGCGTCGCAGCACCTCCCCGCGCTTCATGCCCGTTTCGCGGCGCTCCACCATGAGGTCGCACATCTCCTGGATGACCTCTTCGCCGTCCCCGATCACGAATGCATCGATGAAGGGCGCGAGCGGCTCCGGATTCACCGTGCAGAGCCCTCCCGCGATCACGATCGGGTGATGATCGCGGCGGTCCGCCGAGCGAAGCGGGATCTGCGCCAAGTCGATCATCGTCAGCACGTTCGTGTAGGAAAGCTCGTACTGGAGCGAGAAGCCGATGAGGTCGAACTCGGCCGCGGGCGTGCGCGACTCGAGCGAGTAGAGGGGAATCCCCTCGGCGCGCATGAGCTGCTCCATGTCTCCCCACGGCGTGAAGCAGAGCTCGGCGAGTGCGTCCGGGCGCTTGTTCAGGATGTGGTAGAGGATCTTGATCCCGAGATAGGACATGCCGATCTCGTAGAGATCCGGGAAGCAGAGGAGCGCCTTCGCCTTGACCGTGTCGGGATTCTTGCGGGCGGCGTGGAGGAAGCTGCCCGTGTACCGACTCGGCTTGGTCACGATCGGCAGATAGGCCTCATCCAGAAGGCGCAGCTTATTCATGCGTCCACCTCCCCGAGCACTTCACGTAATTCAATGCACTTCTTGGGATTATCTTGCATGGAAGGGGTCCGCCCCCGGTTCCCGCCAAGCGTGAGAATCTATCACACAATCCGCCGTTAGGCCAACCCCGCTTTGGCGCCTATTTCAGGCCCGGATACGCCCGCCATGGGAGGCCGTCAGGGACAGCACCCAGGAGGCCCCGGCGCCCTCGAGGGCAAGAGCCGCCTCGAGGAGGGTGCTTCCGGTTGTGGCCACGTCATCTACGAGAAGAATGGGCCGCCCGGCGACCGCGGCCGGGTGGACAACCCGGAATGCCCCCCGCATGTTGGCGCGGCGGCGCTCCGGATCCAGCCGGGCCTGGGGTTCCTGGTCGCGCGTGCGGGCCAGCGCTTCCACGACCGGAACCCCCCACCTCGCCGACGCGTCCCGGGCCAGGAGCAGGGCTTGGTCGAAGCCGCGCCAGGCGCGGCGCGCGGGATGGAGCGGGATGGGAACGAGCGCGTACTCCCGTCCGATCCCCTCGTCGAGGCCGGGCGGCAGCGGGAGGAGCGAGGCCACCCATGAGGCCATGGCCGAAGCGCCCTCGTACTTGAACGCGTGGATGAGCCGGTCGAGAGGCGGCTCGAAGGATGGGCCCGCGAGGAGAATTCGGGACGACCCGTGGGAGGGACAGACGCGGCCCACAGAGAGCGAGGGAGCGTCGCCGTGGAGGCATCGCAGGCAGAGCGCCACACCGGTGCGATCGATAAGACCGTCGCACGCGCGGCACACCTCGCCGTCGCGCGGCGGCGACCCGCCGCATCCCGCGCAGCGGCGGTCGAGAAGCATGTCGCAGAGATCCACCCACCCCGCCCGAACAGCGCCCCGCATCGACATCACCCCATGGTCTTCATCGCTTCCCGCATCGCGGCGATCGAGGGCTTCTTCCCGGTCCAGAACTCGAAGGAGGCAGCACCCTGGTGGACCAGGAGCGCGCTCCCGTCCTCGTACCGAATTCCCTGCGCCTCGGCGTGGGCACGGGCAGCCGCCGCGCGAACGCCGTAGTTCAGGTCGAGAACCGCAGCGTGCGGCGAGTGGCCGCGCCACCACCGCTCCTCCTCCGTCGATACGGGCCCCGCCGAAACCGCGCGGACCAGGAGATCCCAGCTGAAGCCCGCCTCGCCCCCCAGAGCGGCCGCGTGGAGGCGCGTCCTTCCCGGCGATTGCTCCGCGCGCCGCACCAGCGAGAGGGCGTGCTCCGCGGTGCGGCTCACCACCCGGATCGTATCCGGGCTCAGCTCGAGCAGCTTCGGCACGATCGCGCGCGCGGCCCCGCCGGCGCCCACCACCAGCACGCTCCGTCCCCTGGGGTCGACCCTCGCCTCCTCGACCCACGCCAAGAACCCGGCTCCATCGGTCGCGTGCCCCAGCCAGCCTTCCGGCTCCCAGCGGAGCGTGTTGACCGCCCCCGCTTCCTCGGCGTCGGCCGTGCGCGCCCGCGCGAGCGAGAAGGCCGCCTCCTTGTGGGGCGCGGTCAGGTTGAGTCCCAGCACGCCCGCCGCGTGGAGTCCCGCGAGCGCCACCTTGAGATTCGCGGCCTTCACCTCCAGGGCGACGTACACCGCGTTCATGTCGGCCGCCTGGAACGCGGCGTTCTGAATCTGGGGGGATTGGCTGTGATCGACGGGCTCACCCAGCACCGCGTAGACCTGCGTCGTTCCGTCCACGCGGATCACCGGGGAGAGCTCAGTGCGACTCGACGATCGGGGAGAACACGGCCATCTCGGCGCCGGCGCGTTTCAAGCGGAAGAGCATGAACACCGAGGCCGCCACGAGAAAGACGCTGAAGACCTGGTTCACGTTGAAGGCGAGCGGTCCGATCTTCCCCAGATAACTCGTGGCGTCGTAGTAGCGCGTGAAGTCGATCAGGAACCGGAGCGTGGCGTCGAGCGCGATGTACGTCCAGAAGAGCCACCCGTCGAAGCGCGCCTTCTTGTCGAGCGCGAGCAGGAGCGCGAACTGGCCGATACCCACCGCGGCCAGATAGAGCTGCGAGGGGTGGAGCGGCTCGCCGGGGAACACGAAGTTCGAGTACGAGCCCGGTGGGAACTTGATGGCCCAGGGCACGTGCGACGGGAGTCCGAAGCAACAGCCGTTCAGGAAGCACCCGATCCTGCCCAGACCGATTCCGAGCGCCATGCTCGGAGCCACGGCATCGCCCACGCGCCACACGGGGATCTGCGCCCGGCGCACGTACAGGATCCCTCCGGCGAGCGCGAGGAAGATGCCGCCGTAGAGCATGAGGCCGCCCTCCCAGATCCGGAACACTCCGAGGACATCGTGCGCGTAATCGCTCCAGTGCGTGAGGACGTAGAGTCCGCGCCCTCCCACGATCGAGAGCACGAGCAGGAGGAGCGAGAGGCTGCTCAGTTTGTCTTCGGGCAGGCCCCGCTGAACGCCCCGACGCAGGAAGAGCTGGATCCCGATGAGGAACGCGATCGCGAGGAGCAGGCCGTAGCTGTGGAGCTCGATGCCGTGAAACCGGAACAAGGTTGGGTACACGAAATCTCCGGGTATTCGATGCGCGCCGCGTCAGTACTCCCGCCAGCGCATGGCGACATTCTGGATGAGGCCGACTTGGAGGAAGCTCGCCACGAGCGAGGATCCGCCGTAGCTCAGAAGCGGCAGGGGAAGGCCGGTCACGGGCGCGAGCCCGACGGTCATCCATATGTTGACCAGCACATGGTACAGAAAAATGGACGTCATTCCAATCGCCAGCAGTCCCCCGAACCGGTTTCGAGCCCGGTTCGCCACCTTGATCCCGCGCAGAATGAGGAGCAGGTAGAGACAGGCCACGAAGCCCGCTCCCAGAAACCCGGTCTCCTCTCCCACCACCGAATAGATGAAGTCGGTGTGCTGCTCCGGAAGGAAGGCGAGCGCCTTCTGGGTCCCGTGGAGGAACCCCTTCCCGAAGATCTGCCCCGACCCGATCGCGATCTTGGACTGGATGATCTGGTACCCCGCGCCGTAGGCGTCCGCGCCCGGGTCGAGGAACGTGCTGATGCGCTGCTTCTGATAGGGCTGGAGATGGTTCCAGATCTGCGGCGTGGCGATGCCCACGATCAGGTTCACCCCCACCACGAGGAGCAGCGGAAAGAGCCGGATCCGCGAGCGGTAGAGGATCAGCGCGAGGAGGCCGAGGAAGAGCAACCACCCCGGCGTGAAGAAGGAGAGCGCCACGTTGACGATCGGCGTGATCATGAAGAAGAGATAGAGAAACGGCAGCCCCGCCCAGTAGAGCATCGTGAAGAGAATCGCCACGAACGCGATCGAGGTCCCGAGATCCGGCTGCTTCAGCACCAGGAGGCACGGCACCGCCGCGGTCAGCACCGGCCGGACGAGATTCTTGATCTGGGTCCAGTCCTTCTTGCGGTCCGCGAGCTGGCTCGCGAGGAGGATCACGGTGGCGACCTTGGCCAGCTCCGAAGGCTGGATCTTGATCGGTCCCCATCCCAGCCACCGCTGCGCGCCGAGGCCCACGTGCCCGATGAAGAGCGTCAGCACGAGAAGCGCCAATCCGATCCCGTAGAGCAGGTACGAGGTCTTTCCCTCGTAGACCCGGTACGGCACGGCCGCGATGAGGGCGCCCGCGAGCATCGCGAGGAAGAGGTAGACGATCTGCTTCAGGTACAGGCCGTGCTCGACCGACGCCGAAGGCATGGACGTGGCGCTGAACACGAAGGCGATGCCGATCAGCGTGAGAAGCAGCGTGGCCAGGAGGAGCGGCCGGTCGATATCGGGAGAGAAGCGCGCGGAAAACACGTCAGCGCCCCGTGAGGACGGCCGCGCTGTCCTTCGGCGCGGGGTGGAAGAAGGCCTCGAGCACCTTGCGCGCGATCGGTGCGGCCGCGGTGCTGCCGTGCCCCGCGTTCTCGACCAGGACCGCGATGGCGATGCGCGGGTTCTCGACGGGCGCGAAGCCGATGAAGAGCGCGTGGTCCTTGCCGTGCGTGTTCTGCGCGGTGCCGGTCTTGCCCGCCACGGTGATCGAGTCGACCCGGGCCTGGCTTCCGGTTCCCTGGGGATCGGAGACCACCGAGGCCATGGCGGAGCGGATCGTATCGATGCTCCGCTCGGACACGGCCACGACGCGGCGCAGCGAATCCTCCGGCGCGTCCGACCGCGGCAGACCCTCGCCGATGCTTCGGATCAGATGGGGACGCCACAGGGTACCCCCGTTCGCGATGAACGCGGCGAGCTGCGCCAGCTTCACCGGGGTCAAGTTCACTTCCCCCTGCCCGATGGCCAGGTTCAGGATGACGCCGTGGCTCCAGCGCCCCGGGCCCAGGTGACGGTCGTACCAGACCTGGTCCGGGAAGAGCCCGCGCCTCTCCTGGGGCAGATCGATGCCCGTCCGCTCCGAGAGGTCCAGCTTCGCCATGAACGCGGCGAGACGATCCAGCCCGATCCGAAGCCCGAGCTGATAGAAGTACACGTCGCAGGAGCGGACGATGGCGTCGTGAAGGGCGAGGCTTCCGTGCCCGTCGTGCTTCCAGCAGCCGAAGAGGCGGCTTCCGAAGCGGTATTCCCCCGTGCAGGCCTGCGCGAAGTACGTGCCGGCGGTGATGGCGCCCGCTTCGAGCCCCGCGAGCGCCGTGAACGGTTTCAGGGTCGAGCCCGGCGGATACGCCGCCTGGATCGCGCGGTTGAAGAGCGGGTAGTTCCCTCCGCCGCTCATCTCGTTCCATCGCTCCTGCGTGATCCCCGTCGAGAACTCGTTCGGGTCGTAGTTGGGCTTCGAGACCAAGGCCAGCACTTCCCCGTTGCGCGGATCGATCGCCACGAGGGCGCCGCGCGCTCCGGGCTCGAACGCGTCCTCGGCCGCGCGCTGGACGTCCAGATCGATCGTCAGGGTCAGGTCCGTGCCGCGCTTGGGAAGGACCGGATGCTTCTCGCCCAGGAAGTCTCCCTTCCGGCCCAGCGCGTTCACCTCCACGAACCGCTTTCCGTCCTGCCCGCGCAGGAGCTTCTCGTATTTGCGCTCGATCCCCATGCGCCCCATGAGGTCGCCGCTCAGGTAATCGGCGTAGGCGGGGTCGGCCAGCTCCTTGTCCGAGATTTCGCCGACGTACCCGAGGAGATGGGAGCCCATGAGACCCAGCGGATAGCGGCGCAGCGGCTCCGACTCGACCTGGACCCCGGGAAGCTGGTCGCGGTGCTCGGAGACGAAGGCCACGGTCTTGATGCTCACGTTGCGCTTGAGACGGACCGGGAGGAACGACATCTTGCGCTCCCGCTGGATCTTGTCGCGGAGCTCCGCCGGGTCCGCGTCCAGGATCGGCCCGAGGGCCCGAAGGGTCGAATCGAGGCGTGCCGGGGCCCGCGAATAGGACTTGTCGAACGGATCCAGGGTGACCGTGAAGGACGGGACGCAGTCGGCGAGCAGGCGCCCCTTGCGGTCGCGGATCTCTCCGCGCGGCGCGGTCAATACCTCGACCCGGATCCGGTTCTCCTCGGAGAGCTCGCGGTACCGCGAGCCCTCGAGCACTTGCAGGACGAACAGGCGCAGGAGGACGAGGGCGAAGATGCCGACGACCGCGATGGTGAGGGTCCGCTCGCGCCGCTGCCATCCCCCCAGCGCGATGGGGTCCGCGCGCATCGCCTAGACCTCGTCGGTCAAGAGGAGGGTCCGGGAGAACCGCTCCGCGGTGGAGAGAAGGATCATGACCAGCACGGTCGTGTAGAGCGCCGAGGGAATGGCCACGAACACGAACTGGCGCACGAAGGCTCCCAGCTCGCCGCCGGTGTAGACGCCGAAGTAGATCACGTCGTGCACGAGCATGGCGAAGAGGAAGAAGAAGAACCGAACACCCAGGTTGGACCGATGGACCCGGAAGCCCGCCTTCGCAACGATGAAGCCCACCACCGTCTTGGCGAGGGCGTTCAGCCCCAGCGGCCCCGGCGCGTCGAGATCTTGCAGGAGGCCCACGGTGAATCCGCCCACGACGCCCGAGACCGGGCCCCGCATCCACGCGAAATAAACCACGAACGCCACGAGAAGGTCCGGCTTCACGCCCGCGATCGCGATGCGGTGGGCCAGGGTCCCCTGGAGGATCAGCACCACGACGAGCACGATGGAGTCCCGGACGCTCTTCATGGCGCCGCCTTCACGCCCGCGCTGTCCGCGGGCGCGGCGCCGTTCGGGGCCACGCTATCCGGAGCGGTCGCCATGAGCCCCGGCATGCGCGGGCCTCGCCCGGAGCCCTCGGGCATGAAGACCAGCACCTCCTCTAGGCTCCGGAAATTGACGGCGGGCTTCACCGAGACCTCCTTCATGAGGCCGTTCTCGGCGATCCCCACGCGCGTCACCATGCCCACGCGCACCCCCTCGGGAAAGATGCCTCCCAGGCCCGAGGTGAGCACCCAGTCCCCCTTCTTCACGTCCTCCTGGGAGGAAACGTAGAGGAGATTCAGGACGGGCCGCTCGCCGAACTCCCACTGGAGAACACCGTCCACGCGGGAGCGCCCCACCCGCACCGCCACCGCGCAGTCCCGGTGGAGCAGGGTGAGCACCCTCGCCTCGTGCGAGGTGACCTGCTCCACGCGTCCCACGAGACCCTCGGGCGTGATGACGGCGCGATTGGCCAGGACACCGTCCTTTTCGCCCTTGTCGATCGTGAGGCTGCCGCCGAGCCGGTCCAGGCTCCGCGCCGTCACGCGCGCCGCCGTGAGCTCGGAGGGGTTGTCCTGGGAGAGGTCGAGGAGCTTCCGCAAGCGCGCGTTCTCGATGCGCTCGGTGCGCATCTCGTCCACTTCGATCTGGACCTGGGCGAGGCGCTTCTTGAGCTTCTGGTTCTCCCAGTACACGCCGACGCCCGCGTCGACCCAGCCCACGATGGCGTTCACGGGGGCCAGGACGGTGTGCTGGATGAACCACGCGGCGCGCTCCTGCCGGCCACGCCCGAGTGACATCAGGGTGAGGGAGAGAACGCAGGCGACGGTGAAGGCCGCCCAATCAGCGCGGCGGGCGAAGAGAAACCGGAACATCGGGCCTCAAGCCCGTCGCTCAGTCGCGGACGACCGACATGAGCACCTTTTCGTAGAGGGTAGGATCGTCGAGGATCTTTCCGGTCCCGAGGACGACGCAAGTGAGCGGATCCTCGGCGACGGTAATGGGCAAATTGGTGGCTTCTCGAAGCAGCATGTCGATTCCACGCAGGAGCGACCCGCCTCCGGTCATGACGATGCCGCGGTCCACGATGTCCGAGGCCAGCTCGGGCGGAGTCTTCTCCAGGGATTGCATGAGCGCGTCCACGATCTGCTGGAGCGGCTCGCTCAGGGCCTCACGGACCTCGACCGAGGAGATCTTCATCGTCTTCGGGATCCCCGCGACCAGGTCGCGTCCCTTGATCTCCATCTCCTCCTCCTGCTCGAGACGGAAGGCGGAGCCGATCTTGATCTTGATCCCCTCCGCGGTCTGCTCCCCGATCAGGAGGTTGTAGGCCTTCTTCACGTACTGGACGATGGCCTCGTCCATCTCATCCCCGCCGACCCGGATCGACTGCTGGTTCACGATCGAGTTCAGGGCCATGACGGCGATCTCGGTCGTCCCGCCGCCGATGTCGATGATCATGTTTCCGGAGGGCTTGCCCACCGGGAGGCCGACGCCGATGGCTGCGGCGATGGGCTCCGGAACCAGAAGCACCTCGCGCGCCCCGGCGTGCTGCGCGGAGTCCTGCACGGCGCGCTTCTCCACCTCGGTGATCCCCGAGGGAACGCAGATGATGATCCGCGGGCGCACCCACGTCCGGCGCCGAAGCGCCTTCTGGATGAACTCGCGGAGGAGGTCTTCGGTCTTCTCGAAGTCCGCAATGACGCCGTCCTTGAGCGGACGTACGGCCACGATCTCGTCCGGCGTTCGGCCGAGCATGCTCTTCGCTTCTTTTCCAACCGCGATGACCTTGCCGGTCGTGCGATCCACCGCAACGACGGAGGGCTCGTTCAGGACGATGCCTTTCCCCTTGAGGTACACCAGGGTATTGGCTGTTCCGAGGTCGATCGCGACGTCGTTGGAGAAGACACCCATCAGCTGGTCGAGAAACATCCGTGCCTCCCGAAACTCGTGGCTCGACATGGTGGGCTTACTCCCTCCCCCCGCCCTGGCGGGCGAAGGTATTCATGGCATGAACTGTGCGGACCGTACCAGACGCGAGCGCGGGGGCGCAAGTCGATTCCTCCCCGAAGCCACGTTGACAGGCCGGGATACGAGTGCTAGCGTGCCTGACAGAGATCTCATCAGGCATCGCGCCACATGGGAGGGTATCGACCATGATGCGAGCCATCTTGAGGGTTCTCGTGCTTTCCGCAATCTGGGCTCTCACGGCCCTACCGGCCCTGGCGGCAGCCCCCGCCTCGTCCGGCACACTCATCGGACCACGGCTTCCCCGGCCCCAGAACACCAGATCCATCGAGGAGCTCCAAGGGCTGGGCGTGGACCGGCAGCTCGCCGTCTTCGCCGGGACCGCGCTCGACATCAACGACCGCCCGGTGGAGAACACGATCGTGGACCTGTTCATCGACGGGAAGCTGGCCGGCACCACGACCACGGACGGGACCGGCTCGTACGAGATCAAGGTCCCCTACGACACCTACAGCGACACGACCGTGCTCCTCTGGTATGTGCCACAGAGCCGCTCGCTCCTGCCCAAGGAGATCGTCATCCGGGAAAGCAAGGTGAGCCAGGCGAACGGGCTCATCTCGCGCTGCGTCCCGAGGGCCGAGCTTCTGCCGGGCCATCAGTTCCGGGTCTACCTCTTCGACGCCGCGAGCCGGAACAAGGACCTGGCCGAGTTGAATTGCTTGCCGTAGCAGCCAACTCCCGATACATCTTCGCGACGAGAATGAACGGGCCCCGGCGTTTCATGTGGCCGCCGGGGCCCTGATTCATCTTGGATGGCCCGTGATCGCTGGTCGCGAAGATTCCCCGGAACCACGATGTGAATGCTAACGTGTTGTTCTACGACCACTTGCTTGGCCGCAACTCGTCCCGGGACGAGCGAATCATTACGTATTTCGACGGGTGTCAGGAACACTGTTACCATGCACCCATGGGCTGCATCTTCTGCGAGATCGTGGCGGGCCGGATCCCCGCGCTGACCGTCTGGGAAAACCGAGACCACCTGCTCATGCTCGATATCCGCCCCATCGCGGACGGACACCTCTTGCTACTGCCCAAGAAACACGCCGAGGACTTGTGGCTCCTGCCCGAGCGCGACTACACACGCCTTCTTGCTATAGTGCGGAAACTCGCGCCCGCGCTGCGCCGCGCGACCCGAGCAAAGCGAATCGGAATGGCGGTGGAGGGCTTCGGCGTGCCCCACGTGCACGTGCATCTCGTGCCGGTGAACCAGGCGGGCGAGCTGAACCCCACCCTCGCCAAGCCCGCCACATCCGCCCGTCTGCGCGCGCTGCAGCGCCGCCTTCAGCCTCGGTTCAGGCGGCTGGTTTAGCTCGTCGCGTAGCCGGCTCCCGCATCGGGATCCGCTGCCGCACCAGCTGTTCCATGACGGCGTTCTGACGCTCGCGCGCGAGCTTTTCCACGTCGGGCGGTAGGGCGAGCTTCAGGAGCTCCTGGCAGACGTACTGC
>JBGPMB010000094.1:0-10922 GCA_041486775.1 Candidatus Eiseniibacteriota bacterium
CCCACGATCCGGCCCGCCTCGTCGACGACCACGGCCTTGGTCTCCGTCGATCCGACGTCGACACCCGCCGAGTAGGCCATCCGCCCTCCTCTCCCGCGCTCAGGTGCGGGGAACCGCGCCGGCAGCCGTCTGGCGGCGCGACACGAGTCCCTCGAAGAATGCGTCGATCCGGTTCTTCAGCTGGGCCTCCGACACGACGCGCCGGTCCATCATGTCCGACTCCACGAAGAGGCTGGGCACGTCGCGAAGCTGCAGCAGGGCGCGGCGCGTGTCGGCGAGCCCGGTCGAAACCGTGCGGCAGCTCTTGATGGGATGGAAGACAATGCCGTCGGCGCCGTGGGAGTCCACCATCTTCGCCAGCTCTTGCGTCGGGAAGAACATGCTGTCCATCGCGTCGCGGACGCTGACCAGAACTCCCTCCGCGAGGCTCATGAGAGGATCGCGCAGATCGTACTGGAACCCGAGATTCGAGCCTCCGGACGCGAACCAGAGATAGGTGGAGTTGACGAAGGTGCCCCCGTGCTCGGTGAAGAGCTCGGTGAAGCGCCGGAAGATGGGGTAACAGGGCACGCCCACGAAGATGAGGCGGAAGCGCTCGTCGACGAGGGTCCCGATGCCGTTCTTGGCCTTGAACTCCATCTCCTCGACGAGCTGCTCGAAGAAGGTCGCTCCCTCTTCGGTGCCGCGGAATCCGTTGGAGATTCCCAGGTAGATCGTGCCCTCGGAGACGGCGTTGAAGAGGGAGGGCCGGCTTTGGTTCAGCTCGAGGACGCGCTTCCAGCCCTGGTTCATGCGGTTCGCGTGGCGCATGTGCTCGCGGAGGCGGTCGATGTCGAACCGGGTCCCGGTCACCTGCTCGAGCAGAGCGATCAGCTCGCGGAGCTGGGCGGCGACGTAACGCCGGTCGTTCTCGAAGTCGCGGTTCCCCGGCCACGTCTGCGCGCCGTCGGCACGCGAGCCCGGCACGTCGAGCACGTAGGCGGGCATGTGGTACATCCGCTCCCAGATCTCGGCCCATTTGATATACGTGTTGCAGGCATTGGTGAGCACGGCAATCGAAGGACGCGGGATGCGCCCCATGGGGAGCCGCCCCTGCCGATGCTGGGTCGCCACGTCGGCCTTGACGTAGCCGCAGAGGTCGGGTGAGTAGCCCAGATCCTCCGCCTCGTTCAGGTACTCGTGGGCGACATGCCGGACGGCCGTCTGGAGCGAGTTGATCTCCGGAAAGACGATCGGCAGGTCGAAGACCCGGAGAAGCTCCCCGAGACTCCCCATGACGAAGACGTAGGCCCCGCCACGTCCCTCCTCGGCCGCGCGCGTCAAATCCTCGAACCAGGACCGGAACAGTCGCGCGCCCTCCCGAGCCCCCCGGCCAACGATCCCCTGCTCTTCGTGTCCTCGTTCCATGGCGCTCCTCAGTCGAACATCAGATTTTCGACGAACGTCTCCAGCTGGATCTCGAGTTGCTCGAAGTTCGTCATGTTCTCCTCGAACTCGGTCACGAAGTAGGGCACGCCCGCGGCCTCCAGCGCGTGCACGTAGGTCACCTGCTCCTCGAGGCCCGGCTCGCACATCTTCGCCGCCGCCACGATCGCGGCGCGCGCGCCCGAACGCTCGATCCGTTCGAGCAGCATCCGCTCTTTCGGTTTGCGAGGGTCGTGCTGCACGGGGCTGTAGGTGGACGCGTCGAGGTAGCTCCGGGCGAGATCGCCCAGCGGATCGGGCCCCGAGGGGACGTCCGTCAGGATCCAGCGCAGCCCGACGAGCAGATCGTCGTCCACCACGTAGCACGAGAGGCCGATGGCGCGTATCAGATCGAGAGGCGGCTGCTCGCAGAAGCCCCCTTCGAAGACCACACGGATCCGGTCCTGGACGCGGACCGCCCGCCCCCGGAGGAGAGGCAGCGTCTCCCGGAGCAGCTCGTTGTGCTCTTCGCGCGGCACGAGTCCCGCGACGGCGAGGAGGGCATAGGCCTCGTGCGCCGCCACCTTCCACGGACTTTCACGCTTGAGCACCTGGAGCTCCCGGAGGAGCGCGCGGTTCTCGTTGAACACCGCGATCGAGCGCCGGAGACTCTCCTCGGTCACCTCGGCCCCTCCGATCTCCTCGAGCATGCGCCGCAGCCGGTCGTATTCGCCGCGCAAGTAGGGCGCCGCGCTCGGTGACGCGGCGTTTTGCGGCAGATAAAGGATCTGGCACGGATAGGTGAAGTTTCGTCCCCAGACCGCCGCCAGATTGCGGGCCGCGTCACAGATCGGGTGGGTCACGAAGAGGTCGAGCCGGACTCGGTCGCTCAGCACCATCTCGAGCGAGGTCTTCACGATCGAGCAGAGATACGACCCGAAGTGCGAATCGGCATGGGCGGGCTCGATCGGTGCGCCGCGCACCTTGAACGGCAGGAGCCCGGCCGCGTGCGCGATCTCTTCGGGGAAATAGACCTGGAAGTGTCCCACCACCCGCCCGCCCGCTTCCCGCCATCGAGCGACGGTCGGGAACGAGACATCGTCGACGAGATCGAAGCACGCGGCAAGGATGCCCTCCAGGTCCTTTCCACGCCATTCCGGAAACACCGGCGTCCGATTCACCGGTGACTCCACGAGGGCTCGCGCTTCTCGAGAAAGGCGTTCAGACCCTCCTGCGCGTCGTGCGTTTCCATGACCTCGTTCATGTACAGGGCCGCGGCCCCGCGCAGGGCGTCCGGCCGCGGCTCGCCCATGGTCGCGAGCAGCGTGCGCTTGGTCGCGCGGAGCGCGGCGCCGCTCAGCCGGGCGCAGCGCGCGGCGAGAGCCAGAGCCTCGGTCTCGACCTCCGCGTCGGCCACGACGCGCTGCACGAGGCCGGTTTCGAGGGCCCGGCGGGCGGGTAGCGGATCCCCCGTGTAGAGAAGCTCGGCCGCCACGCCCGGCGCCACGCGACGCGGCAGGAGAACGCACGCGATCGGAGCCGTCACCCCGAGCAGAATCTCGGGCTGCCCGAACGAGGCGCTCTCGCCCGCGACCACCACGTCCGCCGCCTGGACCAACTCGAACCCTCCGCCCAGGCAGCGCCCGCGAACCGCCGCGAACACGGGCAACGGAAACGTGAACACCCGCTCGATGGTCTCCACGAACTCCGGAATCAGCGTGCGGAAGGTGGGTGGGAGATGTTCGGCGACGTCCGCTCCGGCCGAGAAGTGGCGGCCCGCCGCGGCGAGGACCACCGCGCGCAGATCGCTCTGCTTGGCGAGACGCCTGAGCGCTTCCCGAAGCTCGCCGAGGAGGGCCTGCGTGAGCACGTTGAGCGGCGGATGGTCGAGCGTGAGCGTCGCGACTCCGCCCTCGATCCGCTCCCGAATCATCATGGCATCGCCCTCCTGCTCAAAGATACTGGCCGCCGTCGACTTGGAAGACCTGCCCGGTCACGTGTCCCGCCCGCGTCGAGCAGAGGAACGCCACGGCGGAGGCGCAATCCTCCGGCTCCCCGATGTGCCCCACCAGGGTTTCGCCGACCGCGGATTGCATGATTTCCGCCGGCAGCTTCTCGGTCATCGGGGTGCGCACCATGCCGGGAGCGATGACGTTCACCGTGACGCCGTAGCGCCCCAGCTCCCGCGCGAGCGTCTTGCTGAGCGCGATGACTCCCCCTTTGGAGGCGGCGTAGTTGGCCTGCCCAGCCTTCCCGCGAAGCCCGTTGATCGAAGCGATGTTCACGATGCGTCCCCACCGCCGCTCCCGGAGCACGGCCCCGGCCGCGCGATTCCAGTGGAAGCAGCCGGTGAGATTCACGCCGATGACCGCATCCCATTGGGCCGGAGTCATCTTCCAGCTCGGCGCATCGTCGGTGATCCCCGCGCTGCAGACGAGAATGTCGAGCCCCCCCAGAGCGGATAGGATTCCCGCGATCGAGCGCTCCGCGAGCGAGGCGTCGCGCACGTCCGCCGTGACCGAGAGCGCGCGTCTTCCGGAGGCCCGGACTGCGGAGAGCACTCCCTCGCACCCCTCGCCCTCTTGCCGGTCCACGACGGCCACATCGCACCCCTCCGCCGCGAGCGCGACCGCCACCGCGGCTCCGATCCCCGAGGCGCCTCCGGTGACCACCGCGACTCTGCCCGTCAGGCCAAGATCCATGACGCGCTCCGCTCCGGCCTCAACGCCGCACGGGCTCGGTGTGGAATTGCGGCGAAATCGCGCGAAGGAGCTCCTCGTCCCACGGGTGGCCCTCCGCGAGCATCTGCCGCAGCCGGATGAAGTCGACTTCGCGCCGATCCTTGGGACCCTCGTGGAACGCGCGGAAGCCGGCGCGAGCCTCCGTCATCATGTTGAGTGCGAGCCACTCGCGATTCGTGACGTTGTTCTGGTCCCAGAGGCGCTGCTTGTGCTTGCGGATTCCGTTGATCGTCTTCGACGTGCAGTCGGGCATGAGCATCAGGAGCTTCGTGCAGAGGGTTTCGACCGCCGCGTCGAGCTGCGTCAGGTCGGTGCGTGCCCGGGCCAGGACCCCTTTGGCGGCCGCCAGCGCCTCGCCGGTCCGATATTCGCCGTACGCGATTCGGCCCCACGGGTCGGTCCACGTGTCGGTGATCACGAGGGGATTCGGGATCCAATCGGTTCCGATTCGGAGCACCGGCACCACCTCATCGATCAGCCCCAGGAAGGCCGCCTTGTGCGCGCTCCACGTCTCGCAGAGCACCGCGCTTTGCATGGCCCGCGCGACCCCCACGTAGAGAGGCAGGAAGTCGGTCGAGCCCCCGTCGGGAGCCGAGCCGTGCTTCGGCCCAGCCTGCCCGAAGCGCGCGGTGTCGACGGCGATGCTGAAATCACAGGCCATGCCGATTTCCTGACCGCCGCCGATCCGCATCCCGTTCACGCGGTTGATCACGGGCTTGTCGCATCGCAGGATGGAGTCGATCATGTCGTTGAAGATCCGCATGTACTGCTTGTACTCCTGCGGATTTCCGGCGTAGTACTCGGCGTATTCCTTCGTGTTCCCGCCGGTGCAGAACGCCTTGTCGCCGGCGCCGGTGAAGACGCAGCTGACCACGCGCCGGTCCATGCTCGCCTGCCGGAACGCGAGGCCGATCTCCCGTGCCATATCGGTCGTGTAGCTGTTCAGCTGGGAAGGGTTGTCGATGATGATCCAGGCGTGAAACAGGCCCTCGACCGGCCGGCCCCCGGGATCCCTCGCCGGGCGAAGCTCATAACCTATGTGCTCGAATCGGTAGTCCGGCACCAACGCGTGATTCTTCAACATCGCCTCGATCCTCCGCGCGCCGCGGCGCGCCTGGCTTAGGGGCTCTTGAACTGCCCGTTCGACACCAGAATCGCTCTCCGCTGGATCTCGTGATCGGCGACCCGCCGCACGACCTCGGGCCCCTGGGCCAGTGGAAAGCGCTCGATGAACGGCTTCAAGGTCACACGCCCGGTCGTGACCAGCCGGAGCGCGTCCGGGTAGAGCTCCGGGCGGCACCCCCACGTTCCCTGGACGGTCGCGTCGAAGGCCATGAGATTGCTGAGCCGGATCTCGAGCTTCCCGAGCGTGAATCCGACGACCATCAGCGTCCCGGCGTAATTGAGGAGCCCGAACGCGATCTGCTGCCCCTCGGTATGCCCGGAGCACTCGAAGATCTTCCAGGCCTCGCCGGGGCACCCCCACTCCTGGGCCCGAGCGACGATCTCCTTCTTGAGGGACTTGAAGTCGACCTTGGCGGGATTGATGGTGAGGCTGGCGCCGTGCCGCGCGATCGTCTCCAGGCGGGCGTCGTCCACGTCGATCGCCACCACGCGCGCTCCGAGCGCGGCGGCGATCTGGACCGCATAGCCGCCGACGCCCCCGGCACCGATGACGATCGCGAGATCGCCGGGCAAGAGCCCGCTTCGCACCACGGCCTGGTAGGGGGTGGTGACCGCGTCGGCCACCACCGAGAGCTCGGAGAGGTCGTAGCCGTCCCGGTCGTCGACGACACAGAGCCCGCGACCGGGGACCGCGATCCACTCGGCGAAGCCGCCGTCCAGATCGTTTCCGGGCATGAGCTGGCTGCGGCAGGCGTTCCCCCTTCCGGCCCGGCAGAGCGCGCAGCGCCCACACGGAATGACCGAAGGCACGATCACCTCGCGCCCGACCAGGTGGGTGAACGCGGCGCCCGCATCGGTCACGACGCCGCTGACTTCGTGGCCCAGCGTGAGCGGCAGCGCGTGGCGGGTCGGAACGCCGTCCCTCCAGAAGCCGATGTCGGTGTGACAAACGCCGCACCCGGCGACCCGGACCAGAACCTCGTCCGCGCGAGGGACGGGAATCGGAACCTCATCCAAGACGAGCGGCCCCCCGGCCGATTCGAGACGCACCGCCTTCATGCGCGCCTTCCTTCCGACGCGGCGCGCGCGCCGCGCGCCGCGGCCGCCCTCCTCGGTCCCACGGCGACGGCGCCGAGCCCGTCGAGGAGGTGCTCCGCGAATTGATCCCCCAGCGCCTCGGCGTCGAGGGCGCCCTCGGGCCGATACCACCGCGCGATCCAGTTGATCGCCCCGAGAATAGCGAACGTCGTCACCTTCGGGTCCACCGCGCGGAACACCTTCTTCCGAACCCCCTGCTCCAGCATGCGGCGTACTTCTCTTTCGTATTGATCCCGCGCCGCGATGATCTTCGATCGCCGGCGCGACGACAGCGCCGAGACCTCGAAGGCGAGCGGAGAGCCCTCGAGCGTGTCGGTCATGACGCGAACGTGCTCCCGGATGAGGTGCCCCAGCCGCTCGCGAGGCGTCCGCAGCTTCCGCGCTTCCCGGACGATGCGATCCAGTTCGTGGAGCGACTCACGGTGGCACTGGAAGAGGATCTCTTCCTTGTCCGGAAAGTAGTAGTAGAGCGCGGTCTTCCGCACGCCGAGCCTGTGGGCGATATCCTCAAGGGTCGTCGCGTGATAGCCGCGGTGCCGAAAGGCGCGAAGGGCCGCGTGAAGGATCTCCTCGCGGCGGCGCTGACGCTTCGCGCGGACGCGCGGCGAGCCGGTGGAAACGAGCGGCATGAGGGCTCCTCCTCGAGATGTGAACCGGGAGTCGAACTTTGAACCTAGGTTCAAACGAAGAGAGCCGGGGCACAAGCGGGACGTTCGGCGCATTCGACGTCATACCAAAGGAGGGGGGCCCTCTCGGACCCAAAGGGGCCACACTACCGTGAGGAGGGGCGAATGGCGGATGTGAAGGCAACGAGGCCCGCGATGGAAGTTCTCGACCTTCGCGCGATCCTCCGCGACCATGTGCTCGAGATCCGCGGCGATGGGCGCGCCGGCGGGGGCTTGGTGCTCGCGTTCCAGAGCCTCGCGAACTTGATCCTGCGGGACCCCGCACTCCACGTTCAGGAGTGGCCCTTTTTCAGCAGCGCCCGGCGCGGCGCGGGAATCCGATCCTTTCTCCGCGTGAGCGGGCGTCCGATCCTGGCGGCCTGCGAGGTGACGCGACCAACCATGACCGTGCTGATGGACGAAAGCGCCGCGCGATCGATCGACTTCGCGCTCGGCGCCCCCTCGGGCGGCACGTTTCTGCTCAACACCCGGCGTTCGCCCGAGGAGTGCGCCCGCCACTACCGGCTCTCCGGCCGCGTGATCACCGTGCCGGGGAACGAGATCGGCGCCACGCACCTGAAGCACGCGATCGGAAACGTGCCGATCTACGTCGCGGCGGCGCAGGCAATCGGCGGGTTCGACACGGCCGCGGTGGTGGATTCTTTCCTGAAGACCCTGGAGCGACGCCACGTCCCCCCGCCGGTCATCGAGCGAAACCGCGCGGCTCTGCTCGCGTCATCCGGAGCCTCGTCGGAAGGCGTCTACGACGAGGCGGGTCCGGAAGATCATCGAGCCTCGTCCTGGTCGGGATACGGAGATCTTCCGATCGGCGCGCAAACGCCCCTGCGGCTCTCCAGCCAAAACCGCACCGCGGACTACGCGCCCAGCGGACTCCGGCTTCGCTTTCAGGACCCCGCGGTGGCGTGCACGGGTTGCGCCCACTGCGTCACCAACTGCCCCGAGGGAGTCATCCTCTTCAAGCCGGACGAGGAACGGGGGCTCTTGGTCACCGGGGTCGAGGTCACCACCTACTGCAAGCTTTGCGGCGAATGCATCGCCGTCTGCCCCGAGCATCTCTTCCAGGAGCTTCCGTTCGAAGAGCACTGGGAGGAGGAGGAGGCCAAGACGCCATGAACCCGCCTTCAGCGCCCCCGCGTCCCCTGGAGCACCACCCGACCGCGTGCGGCGAGATCTATCCCGCCGCCGTCGACCTCGAGGCCGTCCGCGCGCAGCACCGGCCTCTGTATGGGCGCCGCGAGCAAATCACGGCGGACGGGAACACCGCGGCGGCGCTGGCCACCCTCCAAATGTGGCGTTGTGTCCTCTTCCCCGGCTTCCCCATCACGCCCTCCACCAAGTGGATCGAGGCCGTCGCGTCGCACCTGGCCGGGCCGGGCGGCGGGAAGAAGAAGCTCAAGCTCCTGGAGGCGGAGCACGCGGTCGCGGACTATCTGGTCGGCGCCGCGGCTGCGTGCCGTGATCTCGTGTTCCCCACGGCGACCAGCTCGGTGGGCCTGGACCATATGACCGAGACCACCCGGTCGCTCGGGGCAAGCGGTCTCGGGAACGTGATGCTGATCGATGTCTACCGAGCCACCGCCAATTTCCCTCTCTGCATCGAAGGAGACCCATCGGACACGCTGGCGCACCGCGACGACGGATGGATCCAGATCTGCTGCCGGGGAAAGCAGCAGATCTACGACACCATAGTGCAGGCCCCCTGCCTCGGCATGCACCCGGACATTCTCACGCCGACCATGCCCGGTTACTACGGGATCAAGGACAGCCATCGAAACGCGCGTCTCACCGTGGAGCCTGACCTCGAGATCCACGCGTTCCAGGACGAGTGGATCAAGCCCTGCCCCTACCCCGGGCTCCTGAACGGGGACGCGGCTTTCGGCAATTGCGTCACATCGCGCCACTTCCAGGGGTTCAAGATCGATCAGAAACGCCGCCTGGAGCGCGTGCTCGACGTCCTGCCTCTCGTGGGCGCCGGCTTTGAGCGGCGCTTCGGACGTCCGGGGCTCGCCTTCTTCGACTCGGTGGGATTCCCCGAGGACGAAACCGTGGACATCGCGGTGGTGAGCATGGGGCCCGACTTCGGGACGTTCGAGACCGTGCGCGAAGATTACGAGCGCCGGTCCGGGCTCAAGGTCGGCGGAATCGCGATCCGGCTCCTCACGCCGTTCCCGCGCGAAATCCTGCGCGCGAAGCTCGGGCGCGCCGGCGTGATTTTGGTCGTGAACCAGGCACACCACTACGGACGCGGCCACCTGACGCTCGACGTCGCGGACGCTCTGGCGGAGCTGGAGCCCCCTCCCCGGATCGTCAGCGCGTTCGCGGGCCTCGGCGGCGCGGACGTGTCGGTGGACACGTGGGAGCGCATGCTGGACCACGCGCGCGGGGCCGCGGGCGGCGGCGCCGTGCCACCGTGGACCGCGTTCCACGAAGGGATCCCGCTGTGAGCGGCTACAAGGAAATCGCGCTCCGCGAGTCCTGCTTCCGTCCGGGCTCGACGCTCTGCCCCGGCTGCATGGAGGCGATCGCGCTGCAGAACGTGGGACGGGTCACGGACAACGGGCAGAAGACCGTGTTCACCCTCGGCACCTCGTGCGCCGAAGTTTCCACGCTCGCCTTCCCCAACGTCGTCGCCTGGGGGCGCAGCCCAAGCCCTCCGGATGAGTTCGCGAAGTCCTTCTCGATCATCCACAACGTGTTCGAATCCGCGCCAACCCTGGCCGAGGCCGTCCGGGACGTCTCGGATCTCTTACAGGATTACGGCGCGCTCGCGCATCCGGTCCAGGTGATCGGAGCGAGCGGAGATGGGGGCGCCCTCTCGATCGGGCTCCGCGCGTTTCTCCACACCATCGCGCGGCGCGCGCGCGTGACTCTGATGGTCCTCGTGAACGAGATTTTCGCGAACACGGGGTTCCAGCTCAGCCCCGCGACGATTCCCTTCGCGGAGACGAGCACCTCACCCGCCGCCGGCGACGCGAGGGGCAACACAGGGATCCCGCTCGACTACATCCACCTCGCCATCGCGGCCGGCGCGGGCATGGTCTCCCAGGTGAGTCCCGCGCACGGAAAGCTCTTCGTGAAGACGGTCGAGCGGTCGTTGGCGTGCCCGGAGACGGCGGTCCTCTACGTCCCATCGCCCTGCATCAGCGGGTGGAAGTACGACGACGGCGAAACGGTCCGGCTCGCCACGCTGGGCGCCCAATGCGGGGTCTTTCCCGCGTTCGTATGGGAGAAGGGAAAAGGGGGATCGGTGAAGGACTGCTCCCGCGACCCGGCCGAGCGCCCTCCCCTGGAGGAATTCCTCGGCGCGCAGCGCCGCTTCCACCATCTCGTGCAACGCGACGCCGAGACGGGCAAGTACGTCGCCCGCTCCGAGCGGGCCCAAGATCTGGAGAAGCTCCGCGCGTGGACGCAGTCGAACGTGGAGCGGCTCTACCGCTTGGCAGAGCTGGTGTAGCTCCGACCCGGGCAGGTCACCTCGCTAGAAATCAACCATGGACGGCGCCGAGAGGTGACCGGCCGTGGAACAACAAGCGGGCGCCTGAAAGGGCGCCCGCTTCGTATGCAACCGCGATGCGACGATGTTACCTGCCGTGCTTCTTCTCCTGTCCCGGAGGATTGCCGCCCTTCTTCTCCAATCCGGGAGGAGTGCCCTTCTGGCCCTGGTCCTGCCATTGCGACGGATAGTTGCGCCAGTGTTCGCGCGGAACCCTGGTCAATTCGCTCGGGACGGAGCGATCGTCGATCAGGGTGAAGTTACCGGTCTCGCGGTTGGACGAGTACCACCGGTTGTCATTGTAGGCATAGTAGCTGCCACCGTAGCGGAACACGTCGTAGGCTGGGCGCTCGTTCGCAGGGATCACCTCGACGC
>JBGPMB010000095.1:0-10877 GCA_041486775.1 Candidatus Eiseniibacteriota bacterium
GGACGGCCACCGCGCCTGGCGGATCGTCACCAAGGCCGAATCCAACTCCTTCGTCTCGAAGTTCTACAAGGTGCGGGACCGCGCCGAGTCCTTCATCGACGCCGATTCGCTCTTCACCCGCCGTTTCGAGAAGCACCTGCGTGAGGGTTCCTACAAGAAGGACCTCTCCATCCGGTTCGACCAGGCGGACGGCAAGGCCGTGTACGAGGGCGGGAAGTCTTTCGACGTTCCGGCCCGGGTGCAGGATGTCCTCTCGGCCTTCTACTACATCCGCACCTGCCCGCTCCCCGAAGGCGCCACGGTCTCCATCCCGACGCACGATAACGAGAAGAGCTACGACATGGAGGTGCGGGTGCTCCGCCGCGAGCGGGTCGAGGTGCCGGCGGGGAAGTTCGACTGCGTGCTGGTGGAGCCGATCTTGAAGTCCGAAGGCATCTTCAAATCGAAAGGGCAGATGCTGGTCTGGCTCTCCGACGACGAGCGGAGGATCCCGGTTCAGGTCAAGAGCAAGGTCCCCATCGGATCGATCTCGGTGAGCCTGACCGACATGCGGCTCGCGTTCACGGGGAAGCCGTGAGTCCCCGCGAGGAGATCGACCTCTCCCGGGTGCGCACGATTCCGGTGGCGGAGCGTCCCACGAAGGTCCACGTG
This sequence comes from Candidatus Eiseniibacteriota bacterium, assembly GCA_041486775.1. Taxonomy (GTDB): domain Bacteria; phylum Eisenbacteria; class RBG-16-71-46; order SZUA-252; family SZUA-252; genus WS-7. The sequence continues at coordinate 652 of JBGPMB010000095.1, forward strand.
GATCAGTTCGCCCCGGCACCCGACCCCGGCGCGCCGCAGGGAGCCTTCGATCGCTTCCTTCCCGACATCCTGACCGGCGCCTCGCTCCGCGCCCTCCTCGGCGCCTGGAGCGAGGCGATCCGACTGAAGCGCCCGGTGATCGGCATGCTGGGCGGGCACGTCATCAAGACCGGCGTTCAGCGTCCTCTCCTGGCCCTCGTCGATCGCGGCGGCTTCACGGCGCTCGCCGTGAACGGAGCGGCGGCGATCCACGACTTCGAGATCGCGATGTGGGGGAACACCTCCGAGCCCGTCGAGGAGACGCTCGGATCCGGCCGCTTCGGCATGGTGGAAGAGACCCCCGTCCTCATGAACCGGGCCGTGAACGAGGGGGCGGCGAAGGGTCTGGGCATGGGTGAGGCGCTGGGGCGCTTTCTCCTGGACGCCCGCGCCCCGCACGCGGACCTGAGCCTTCTCGCGCGGGCCGCGGAGCGCTCGCTCCCGTTGACCGTGCACGTGGCGATCGGGACCGACACGCTTCATCAGCATCCTTCCTTCGACGGAGCCAAGACGGGTCTCGCCACCCACCGGGACTTCAAGATCCTGGCCGCCGCGATGAAGGAGCTTTCGGGCGGGCTGGTCTTGAACTTCGGATCGGCGGTGATCATGCCCGAGGTCTTCCTGAAAGCCCTCTCCCTGGTGAGGAACCTGGGATTCAACGCCGGGGCCTTCACCGCGGCGAACTTCGATCAGATCCGCCACTATCGGCCCGAGAAGAACATCCTCGAGCGGCCGCTCCAGAAAGGTGGGCAGGCGCTCTCCTTCGTCGGTCCACACGAGCTCATGATTCCGCTCGTGGCCACGCTCCTCATCGCGCGCCTGGACCAGGGAGGGGCAAGAACCTCCTCGTGAAGCGCACCCGCTGGATCCTCACCGTGCTCGGGATCGCGCTGAGCGCGGCGGCGGTATTCGTGCTCCTGCGGCAGGTCGGCGCCCGCGAGCTGGCCCGGAACATCCGCACCGCGGACCCCCTCTGGCTCCTGGGGGCCTGCCTCCTCACCGTCGTCGGGTACTGGCTGCGCGCCGTGCGCTGGGGCGAGATCCTTTCCCCCGAGGCGCGGGTCTCGCAGGGGAGGCTCTTCGCCACCACCATGGTGGGCTTCCTGGCGATCAACACCCTGCCCGCCCGCCTGGGCGAGCTGGTCCGCGCGTACGCCCTCGCGCGCTCCGAGCGGATCAAGACCGGAACCGTGCTGGGCTCCGTCGTGATCGAACGGATCTTCGATCTGGCGGCCCTGGCGAGCTTCTGGGCCCTGTCGCTCCTCTTTGCGCCGTATCCTTCCTGGTTTCGGTGGAGCGGATACCTGACGATCGGTTTGAGCGTCGCCGTGACGGTCGTCTTGTGGCTCCTCCACGCGGGGCATTACGACACGAACTCGCTGGCCTCGCGCCTCCGGGGCATGGCGCCCCGGTGGCTGGCTCGTCCGGTGGAGGGCCCCGTGGCGTCGTTCGCGGCGGGCCTTCGAGTCCTCGGGAAGCCTTCGACCATGGGGTGGTCCGCGCTCCTGACCCTAGTAATGTGGGTGGTGACCGGCGTGGTTTTTCTGTTCGTGGGTCAGAGCATGAAGCTTTCTTTGCCCCTTTGGTCGCCGCTGCTTCTCTCCTTCATTGTATGCGTCGCCATCATGGTGCCATCCTCGCCGGGATTCATCGGTGTCCTCGAGGGATCCTGCGTGGTAGGGCTTTCCCTGCTCGGCGTGGATGCCGCCCGGGCCCTGGCCTTCGGCGTCCTCTATCACCTGACCCAAATCGTACCGTTGGTTGTTCTTGGGGGGTTCTACGCGCTGCGGGGGAGGGTCAGCCCCGAAAAGCGGGGAGATGCCTGATTTGGGACCCGAAATCGGTTGAAAAGCGAAAAAATTGACGACAGTGACAGGCTAAAATGTAGCAGGGCAAAGGGTGTAAAGCTTTTTTAGTTGACTCTCAGTACTCCCACTGCTATACTGTTTGAGCAATAAATCCGCGCTCAGAGCACACTTAGCGCTGGCGAGTCCGAGAATGGAGGGGTGATGGCATCTTCCGATCGAGGGCGAGTTCTGCCGTTCGGGAGTACACCTTCCTGCCTCATAGCGTTAATTACACTGGTCGCGGCAATCGGTTTCACACCCTGGGCCTGGGGGGCCGGGGTTCCGTGGGCCCAGTTCGCATTTCGCATTCTCGGTCTCACGGCGCTTTTCGCTGTTTCGTTCGAACATTCGAAGGGTTTGTCCGTGCGCAGTGTGTGGGAAGCCCGTGCGACGCGAGCCATGCTCGTCTTGGTGCTCGTGTCGGCGTTGTCCGCTGCGTTCTCGATCCACAGGGGTAAGAGTCTCGAAGCCATGTTGAACTTGCTTGCCATCACCGGGCTCTTTCTCGCTGCCGTGACGTGCGTGCGTGGGTTCGGCATGCTTCGCGGCATCGCTTTCCTCGAGGTGCTCGCGGCGCTCCCGGTCGCGACGCTCGGTCTCATGCAGCACTTCAGGCCCGAGCTTCTGCCCGCCGCGAATTCCTATCCCGGTCGGGCTCTGGGGCCGTTCGGGCAGCCGAACCGGATGGGCGGATACATCGTCGCCACGATCCCCATCGCGCTGGCTCTTTCCTTCGCCGCGCAGGATCGCGCGCTCCGGGCCGGCCTTCTGATCGCGACCTTCGGCCTCGTGTTCTGCCTCGTGGTCACCTATTCGCGAGGCGCCTGGCTGGGGCTCGCCGCGGGGCTCCTGGTGCTCGCCCTGGCGCTGGTGCGGTGGCCGGAGCTCCTGCCACGGCCCACGCTCCTGGCCGCTTCCATCGCCGCCGTCACGATCCCGGTCCTTCTCCTCCTTCCTTCCATCATCTCGCGGGTCGAATCACGGCCGTCCGCGGCGCCAGCTTGGAATTTGCCCATCGATCCCGAGCGTGAGGGCTCAGGCGCCATGCACCGCGCCATCTGGTCGGGGGCGCTGGATGCGGCCATGCACCGCCCAGCGCTTGGATACGGCATCGGAACCTTCCGGGAGGCATTCGATCGGTCCAAGAGCCCGAAGATGAAGCAGCTCGAGGCGGAGGGCGGGCGCACCGCCGATCAGGCGCACAATCACTACTTGGGCCTTCTGGCGGAACGTGGCGCACTGGGTCTCGCCGCGTTCGCCGTCTTGACCGCGCTGACGTTGGGCGCGGCGGTCATGGCCATGGCTTCCGGGACGCCGACGATGGGACGCGTTCTGGTAGCCGGCCTGGCCGGGTCGGTCCTGGCCCTTCTGGCGCACGGGCTCGTGGACGACAATCTCTCCCTCATCCCGCACGGGACGCTCCTGTTCGCGAATCTGGGTCTCCTCGCGGCCGCTCCCGCCGACCGGCGGAACGCCGGCAGGTCGAGGTGGGCGGGCCGGGGCATGATCCTCACGGCCCTTCTCGCGATGGGTGTCTCCGTGGCCAGCTTCGCCGGATCGCGGGCGGCGCAGGCGGCTTCCGCGGACGCGCGCCTCGGTCGCGTGGAGGCGTCGGTGGCCGAATACGGCACGGCCTCGCGGATGGCTCCCTGGCGGGACGACTTCGCGGTCGCGCGGGCGGAGCAGGCCGAGGCATGGGCGCGGAAAGATGCCTCGGTTCCCGCGTTGCGGGAGGCGGAGGTGTCCTACCGGCGGGCGATCGCGATCAATGGATCCGATCCCGTGACCCGTCAGGAGCTGGCGCGCCTCTACCTCGCGCATCCGGAGGTCTGGGGAGACGCGGGGGCTCGGAACGCGCTCGGGGAGCTTCGCCTCGCGCTGGCGCAAAATCCCTACTACTCCGAGATGCAGAACGACCTCGGCGTGGCGTTCCTTCGCGTCGGAAACCGGGAGGAGGCGCGGCGCGCGTTCAGCCGCGCGGCCTCGGGCCGGCGCGATTTCGTGGACCCGCTCCTCAACCTGGCCGCCCTGGCGATGGAATCGGGCGATCCGGTCGAGGCGCGGTCCTGGCTCACCCGGGCGCTGGAGCGGGATCCCGGCTCCACGCGCGCGCGCACGATGCTCGCGCGGCTGTCGCAGTGATGAATTCCGACATGAGGATAAGAAAAATTGCAGACCACCATATCACCAGCATCGTGATTGAGAGGAGGTGAGCACCCGTTCGTCGTTGGTTTTGATCGATGGGTTGAAGCTCGAATCAAGTGGGTCCACTTCTCTGTTTTGAGTTTCGTTTGAGGGAGGACAAGCAATGCGCAACCGAGCTTTTCTAAAAGTCGTTCTCCTCGGGCTTTTGACCTTCGCGTTCGTGCCCGGCCTTGCCGGTGCCGCTAGCCAGGGACAGGACCTGACGGGGATGCTCTCCTCGAGTGCCGCCGAACGCGCTACCGCGGTCAGCGGCCCGATCATCAACGTTTCACCGGCATCGCATGATTTCGGACGGGTCAACGTCGGAGGCAGCAGCGGCAATTTCGACCTGACCATCCAGAACGTCGGTGGTGCCACGCTTCACATTTCCGCGGTCACGACCAGCGGCACGGGCTTCTCGGCGAGCGCAGCCTCGCTGACGATTCCCGCGGGCGGCTCGGCGGCACTGCACACCGCGTACGCGCCCACGTCGGGCAGCGGTCCGCAGTCCGACAACGCCAACATTCTGAGCGACGCCACCAACGGTACGTTCAGCGTGCTCCTCAAGGGGCAAGCCAACAACCCGCCGACGTTCTCTCCGGCTCTCGCGTCGGATTACAACGCGTCGGCGTTCGTCCCCTTCTCGTTGACGGCTACGGCGACGGATCCCGAGGGTGACGTTCTCGGCTGGGCGATCTCCAGTGTCCCGGCTCTTCCGGTCGGCGCGACCTTCAACGGCTTGACGGGCGAGCTGGATTGGACGCCGGGCTCGGCCGACGCGGGCGACTATGCCGTGACGGTCACCGTCACCGACGGGCTCGCGAGCACGCCGGGCAACTTCACCCTCCACGTCACCGCGACCAACCATCCGCCGGTGTCGGATCCGGGTGGGCCGTACGGCGGTGTCACGGGCCTAGACATTGCCTTCGATGGCTCGCACTCGTCCGATCCGGACGCTGGGCAGACCGCGACCCTCACCTATTCCTGGAACTTTGGTGACGGCGCCTCCGACAATGCAAAGCAGCCCAGCCACCACTATGCCAGCCCGGGGACCTACATCGTGAGCCTCACGGTCACCGATACCGGCACCCCCTCACTGAGCGACATCGGCACGACCACCGCCTCGGTCGTGAACTTCATCCCGCTCACCATCGTCCAGCCGCCCCTCTCGGCCGGGATCATCAAGACGAACGGCAACGGGTACAACAAGTTCGGCCTCGAGTGCTTCACCCGTGGGGTGACTGACATCGATCCGAGTTCGATCACGCTCACCACGACCTACCCCAACGCGGGCACCATTTCCTCGGTCACCGTGACGGCGAAGCAGGTCAAGGTCGGCGACATCAACGGGAACATCTTCGGCGATCTGGACTTCTCGTTCCGCGCTACGCAGATCAAGCCGCTTCTGATCCACGTCCCGAACGGCGCCCTGGTCACGCTCGTATTCACGGCCAAGGCGATCAGCGACGGCGTGACCATGAGAGGCTCGATCGACCTGACGAAGTCGGGCTCGTCCTCCATCTCCTCGGCGGCGGCTCCGAATCCGTTCAAGCCGGAGACGAATATCAAGTACACGCTCCGTGACAGCGGTCCGGTCTCCATCCGGATCTTCTCCGTCAACGGCTCGCTGGTCCGGACACTCCGGGAAGACACAGCGACGGCGGGCGCCTACGAAGTCCGTTGGAACGGCAAGGATGACGCCGGCCGCACCGCGCCGTCGGGCATCTACTTCGTGAGCATCAAGCAGGGCACCGAGTCCTCGCAGACCCGGATCGTGATGGCTCGGTAGCAAAGGCAGCAAAAGAGAGATTCAAAGGGATGGAGCGGGGGCACCTTCCCCGCTCCATCTTTGTTTTTCCGCGGGCAGGGACGCTCGGCGGGGACGGGAAGGGAGCTTGGAACCCCTTGCGCTTGAGGGACATTGGGTGTATACTTTATGTTCGGCTGGGAAAAGTGTCCCGGTGCCGATCGCAGCGATTTGTGTCCTCTTTGATACGTCATCATTGGCTCGCACCGAGGGCGTTTGACCCGAGTCATGGTTTCACGCCGCGCACCTATGGTTCTGCGTCTGTTCCTGCGTTTCAGGAAGTGTCCCGCTATGACGTTTCGATGAGATCTCCCCGGAGGCATTCCATGTGTTCCAGCCGGCGTTTCACGATGGCTCTCGCTCTGCTCCTGTTCGGCGCCGCGGCCGCGTTCCACGGGGTAGTCGCGTCGGCGACTCCGTCCTGGGGGCCGGACCAGGACATCTCGGACGGCGAGGTGAACGACACCTTCACCTCCAACAACGGCCAGCACTTCATGGCCATGGACGACAGCAACAACCTGTACGTCGCCTTCTTCGACAACCGGTTCAAGATCCCGAACGGCGACAACAACTTCGAGATCTTCTTCCGCCGCTTCATCTATAACTTCGGCTCGCCCTACATCACGCGCGTCACGAACGCCGGCAACATGTCGAAGTTTCCCGCCATCGCGATCCGGAATTGGGGAGCGGGGGACTACGGCACGCAGCAGGACAGCGGACGCGTCTACATTGTCTGGCAGGACGCGCGTCTCTTCTCCGTGCCCCAGGCGGGCGAGCCCAAGTCCTACACCATCTTCATGCGCACGTTCCGCTCCATGGGCGGCACCGCGTTCGGCCCCGAGATGCAGGTTTCACCCTATGATTCCATCAACCCCGCCACCCTTCCCGTGGTGACGGTGGGCGACTCGAACCGGGTCTGGATGGCGTGGCAAAAGCCGGACGCGGTATCCCTCAACAGCTCCATCTTCACGACCGCCTACCACTCGAACACGGGCGCATTCGATCCCATCATCCAGCAGACGCCGGGCTTCTTCTTCGGCGGGAGCGCCTCGATCGCGGCGTCCCGCGACGGCGTGGTGCATCTGGTCTGGGTGGATACGCGCTCGGGCACCCAGCAGATCTGGACGAAGCGCTACGTGCCGGGGAGCGGATGGACCGCGGACGAACAGCTGGTGTTCAGCCCCAGCTCATCCTCGGCGCCCTCGATCACCGCGGATTACAACAACCACATGCACCTGGTGTGGGTGGACACCCGCGGTGGGAACAGCGACGTCTTCTACAAGGAATACGTCCCCGGGGTGGGCTGGGGCGCCATCGACACACAGGTCACGTTGAACGCCTCTTCCCAGATTCAACCCTACGTGGACGCCGATCCGCGCGGGAACGTGTACGCCGTCTGGACGGATCTCCGGAACGGGTCGAGCAACCCGGATATCTATTACGACACACGTAAAGGCGGCGCATGGGTGGGCAACACGTCGCTCGTGGGCGCCGGAACCGACACCACCAACTCGGTGCAACGGTTCCCGGGCATCGTCCACGACGATTTCGGCACCGCCTACGTCGCGTGGAGCGACGAGCGGCTTCCGGCTTCGATCGGCAAGAACAGGGACGTCTTCTACAAGGTCGGCACGAACGTGGTAACGGCTGTCTCCACGGAGACGACGCCCGCCCTGGCCAGGCTACTGCGCAACTATCCCAATCCCTTCAATCCGGTGACGACGATCCAGTTCGTCGTGAGCCGGGACGCCCAGGTGTCGCTCCGGGTGTTCGATGTCCAGGGCCGGGCTGTCCGCACCCTGATTGACAGTTATATCAGTGCAGGACCTCGAGTTGTAGGGTGGGATGGCAAGGATGACGGGGGACGCTCCCTGGCGTCGGGAACCTACTTCCTGCGACTGCAGGGAGGTGGAACGTTCCTGACGCGCACCATCAACCTGGTTCGATAACAACGAGTTACATGGAATATCCGGCCCGGATTCCTTCCCGGGCTCAGTGGAAAGTACGTTGTTCTCGATTGACGACGTTAACAAATGGTGATATAATCATTTCTGCCTCGAATCCAACCCTTTCAACGAGGCAAAATCCTTATCGCAACCGGGCTTCGGCCCCACATCGTGAAAAGGTAATGGCGAAAGCTCCCCGTTTCGCAGTCGAACTCGATTTTTGCTTCGAGGCGATCGTCTGAGAGCCGTACGGCTCGCAGTCGAATGCCTCGTTTTCTTTTTGTAAAGCGCACCCTGACTCCGCTCAGAGGGGCACTGAACTCGTAAGCGCAGGCATCTCCGGGTCGACATCCAAGAAAGAGGTCCCCTAGTGATTCTCCGCCGCCTGTCACGTGCCCCTCGTATCTTCACCGAAACGCTCGCGCTCGCTCTTGGGATTCTTTCCGTCGCCTCCAGCGCCTACGCCTACACGGTGCGGAAAGATCAATCCGAGTTCTTCTACCAGAGCACGCCCTTGACCTATACGCCGGGACGCGGCACTCCGGCGGTCTCCGAGACCACGATCCGCCATCAGGTCTTCTTCACCGACCTCGAGGGGAGCACGGCGGGTTGGACGACTCAGAATTTCCGCGCCGGGATGCCCATCGGGTGGAACATCGTCTCGGGGACGCACGCCTGCACCGGTAATTCGTGGTGGTGCGGCAAGACGGGACTGCCGCACGGCGACGGATACGCCAACGGGTGGGTCCAGACCCTGACCACGAACGTGCCCATCAACATCGCGGGCGGGGTCAGCTCGCAGCTCACGTTCAAGATGCGCCACCAGACCGAGTTCTCCTACGACTGGGGCTGGATCCTCATCAAGGGGGCGAACACGGGCGCCCATTGGGACACGCTCGCGTCCTATTCAGGCGATTTCGGGAGCTCCTGCTCCAATCAGACCGTGGCGATCCCGGACTCCTTCAAGTTGGTCACGCAGCCGATCACCCTCCAGTTCCTCTTCGGCTCCGACCTGGGTGTCTCGGCCGAGGATTCGACGGGCGCGTACACGGGCTGGACCCTGGACGACGTCGCGGTCATGACCGGGACGACGACGAATTTCTTCGACGACATGGAGAGCGGTCCCTCCAAGTGGATTTCCGCCTCCCCCAATCCCGGGCTCACATGGCATCTGGAGACCGCGCCGGCCACGTCGCAGCCGGCTCTCTGTTTCTTCCTCAGCACCAATGTCTGGGTGCCGTTTCAGGGCACCGGATTCGGCGTGGTTCCCGACTTCACGGATCAGATGATCATGTCGCCGCCGATGGACTTGACCGGCGTCTTCAGCCCCAACACGCCCACCACGTCGCTGCGGCTCCAATTCGATCAATGGATCAACCTTCCCTCCGAGAACTCGGTGTACTGGGCGCTCTACATCACGGGCTCCAACGACAAGATCACCTGGACCCCGTGGCAGAACGCGCTCGGCGGTCTCGAGTTCGCGGGCGGAAGCCCCCAGTGCACCGAAGGCCTGACCTACAACTTCAATCCCTACGACAGCACCCGCACCGGGGTCTCGCCGAACACCAAATACATTCGGATTGGGTTCCGGCTTCGCGACGAGAAGGCGGTGGACGGATGCGGGTGCGGGGGGCCGCTCAGGATCGGCTTCGACACGGAAGGCATTTATTTCGACGACATCGGCGTCTACTACATCTACACGATCAGCGGCGTGGAAACGGTGAGCGGCGTGCCGGTCGCCTCGCGCCCGAGGATTTCGAGGGCCTATCCCAATCCATTCAATCCCAGCACCACCATCGAGTTTTCAGTGCCGAAATCCGGTCCCGTGCGGGTCGGCGTTTTCGATATTCACGGGAAGCACGTGGCCACCCTCGTCAACGAGACGATGGCCTCCGGCGTGTACCGGGTCCGCTGGAACGGTAAGAACTCCGCCGGGGCCGACGCGGCGTCGGGGGTGTACTACGCGCAAATTCAGAGCCGCGGCGGCAGCGGTTCGGGCCGTCTCGTCCTGATCAAGTAACTCAATTTCGAAGGTTCACGCAAGTTTGCAAGAGAGAGGGGGTGGTAGGCCGAAAGGGGTGAGCCGTACCGAAGTCTGTTGCAGTGCCCGAAAGGGCGAAATTTCCTAGCCTGCGACACCTGTGACCCGGATGGGCCGGGCACGGAAGGAAGGGGACCTCGAAGCCTGAGGCGGGCCCTTCGCAACTTCGATGTCTCGAATTCGTCGGAGGTTTTACACCATGCTCAAACGGTTTCTCACGACGCTGTCCTTGGTCGTGGCCGTGTTGGGGCTGGCGTCAGGGGCGCAAGCGCAGTACATGAAGATCCTCACGGACAACCCGACCGACAACACGAAGATGCGGGCTTCCGGGACGACACTCCTGACGATCACTCTCAACACCA
>JBGPMB010000096.1:0-10827 GCA_041486775.1 Candidatus Eiseniibacteriota bacterium
AGGAGCGGCGAAGCCGAGCCGGTGAGCGTGAAGCGCTCGCCCGCCGCGACCGCGTTCCCATACGCGTCCGACGCGGTCCCGAAGACCAGCACCGAATCGACGCCGTCGGCGACCAGGGTATCGGGTACTGCGGTGAGCGCGAGCGTCGCGGGGACGGAGGGCGCGGTGAAGACCGGTGCGCCGGCGGTCCCGAGGAACGGAGACTGCCCGTTCGCGTCGATGGCGCGGACTCGGCCTTCCGTGGTCGTGGTCTTCGTATCGGTGAACGTGAACCGCGCCGAATCCTCCCCGGCGGGAACCGTGAGCTCGAAGATGGCGCTGCCGCCCGAGAGATTCCGGAACGCGCCGCTGGACCGGTCGGTCCAGAGCGTGAGCGTCTCCGGCGAGAGGACGGGAGTACGATTCCCGTACAGGTCGAAGACCCGGACCGTGACGGTGTCCGGCATTCCCGCCGTGAGGCGGAGGGTATCGGGCCAGAGTGCCACGTGATCGGGACCCGCCGGGCCCACGTCCACGCTGTGGCGCTCGGAGACGAATCCCGCCACGGTGTCGGTCACCGCGAAGTAGTAGGCGCCCGCGCGCTGGGCCGTGAGGGAGCCCGAATACGTCCCTCCGGAAAGGGTCGCGTCGGCGCTCACGATCCCTGGATCCGCGGAGGCGGGACCGACCGAGTCCGCGAACGCGACGAAGCGCACCGCGGCCGCCGAGCCCGTTCCGTCCGTGACCGTGTTTCCGTCCGCGTCCCGCGCGCGCGCGGACACCGCGAAGGCGCTCCCCGCGACCGCGGAGGATACGCCCGCGGTCATCACGAGCCCGGCGTGCGCGCCGTGCAGCACCGTGATGAGCCCGGTCGAGTCCGCCCACACACCGGCGCTATCGGCGCGTACGACGCCCACGCCGGGGGCATCCAGCCGAAGCCTCGTGCCGGGGCCGTTCCCGGGGACGGGCGCTCCGATCCCGCCCGCGACCGTCCAGTTCGCCCGGACGAGTCTCGCCGGATTTCCGTACGCGTCGTAACCGCGCAGGAAGAGGTGGGTCTGGTCCTGATCGGTGGTGAGGGTCAGCGTGTCGACGGACGCGCCCGACCCGTCGAGGATGTCCACGGAGACGACGGTGTCCGGAAAGACGAAGAGGCTCGGCGAAGAAGCGATTGCCTGCGGGGAGCCGGTGAGGAGCGGGTCGCTTCGCACCTGGAACACGGCGGTGGCGGGAGCGGTGGTCTGGGCGAGCGCCGAGGCCGGTCCCGCGCCGGCGCCGTAGAGAATGCTCACCGCGTTTCCGGCCAGGAATTGCGTGTCGGTCGTGAGGTGGGGGCCTCCCCCGAGGTAGACGCGGATCGTCTGGCCCGCGACGGAGATCGAATCGACTTTCTCCTCGTCGGTCCAGCGCACGTACCCCGCCACCGTGGAGTCGGCCGCCTGGGGCGCTGTCCAGCCGGACGGCACCAGGATGTCCACCGTGCCGCCCGTCGTGGTCGCGAAATTCTCCGCCGCGATGTACGTGATGTTCCACGTGCCGGGGCCTCCCGCCCGAACGGAGTCCGGTGGAAGGATCAGCGCGGATCCGGACCCCGCTCCCGCGGACGCGGGCGCCGCGAGCAGAGAGCACGCGAGGAGAGCGCCGCACACGACCACGGCTCCGCGCGCCATCGCGCGTGCGCGCGACGGCCGCCGCTTGGGGAACGCGCGATAACGGCGCCGGGATGTGAAGGGCGGCATGGGCCTCGGTTGACTGTGGGGTATCACTCCTGCGCTCTTCCGTTGAATCACAGGGAGTTAGCACAGAGGCGGACCGCAAGAGGCATGCCACGAAAGCCGCGCGGGCAGGGCCCGCGACTCGGAAGTAAACCGGGACCCGTCGAGAGGTTGCAAACACGCCGGTCGACGCGCGTTCCGCCCCGCGCGCGCGGCGTTGCGAAATGCAATGTGGGGCCGAATTCGCCAGACGGGAACGGCTGGATTTGGACGGTGCGGCCGAGACTTGGCCGGGATCCTTACCGCGGGCCGCGAATCTCTCCCACGACCTTGGCGGGACGCGAGGGCATCTCGGATGGCTCGACCATCTCCGGCGCGACGCTCCGGTTCGCGAGCCCGATGAAGACCACCTGGATGATGGTCGCGAGTCCCATGACCCCGAGGCCGACGTCGAATACTTCCTTCAAGCTGTGCCGCGTCGCCTCGCTCCACCACGACATGCCCAGGAGCAGGATGCCCAGAAGAACCGTGGTGAGAAACCCGGTCAGCTTTCCGAACAAGGTTGGTTCGATCCGCACGGGACCGTGGACCAGATACAGGTACACCGTCCCGCCGACGAGGAGCGTGTATCGCACCAGCACGAGCGAGGTGACCCACCACGGAACGATGCCCGCTTCCAGGAGCGCCACGAAGACGGCGGAATTGAACGCGACGTCGGTCAGAGGGTCGAGCAGGGCGCCGACGCGCGTCTCGACATGGAGCGCCCGGGCGAGGACGCCGTCCAGCACGTCGGTGAACGCGCTCGCGGCGAAGAGCCACACGACGGCCGACCAGCGCCCGTCGTGGATCAGGAGCACGATCGCGGGGATGGAGACGAACCGGAGCATGGTGATCGCGATCGGGATCGGCATGCGGATGACGAGCTGCGCGTCGCGCGAGCCGAGGAGCAGCCCGACGTGGGTGAGCACCCAGAAGGAAACGAAGAGGAGCATCAGACTCGAGGCGATCAGGTAGCTCACCCCGGTGCTCCGCCCGACGTGGACCGAGAGGAGCAGCGCCGCCACGAACTGAAACACGAAGAGTCCCAGGGCCGTCGCCGCGATGGGGCGAACCAGCTCGGGATGCTCGGGTAGCCCGCGCGAGACGCGGGTGATGCTCACGCGCGCGAAGCGCCAGATGGCGCGCAGCGTGTAGCCCTCCCGGCGGATCTCGGCGAGCAGGTCCGTGCGCGGCATGAAGCTACGGTAGGAGTTTCGGGTCCCGGTGTCTAGGGGTTCTGGATTTCCAACGTCGCCTGGGCCATGCGCCGTTCCGTTCCGTAGGTTTCATCGGGCAGGTTGTACTGGTGGATCGTCTCCGGCCGCGCCCGGCGGTACAGGAGCACGGCCTCGATGTGGACCGCCCCCTTCGCGTCCTCCACCGGAATCCGGAAGTGCGATTGCGAGCTGGCCCCGGCCTGGATGCGCCGGTCGGAGAGAACTTTGATCCCGGTCCATGTCTCGGCGGGATAGGCGCCCAGCTCGGTCGCCATGAGGAGGCCGAACACCGCGTTGTTCCAGTCCTGGAAGGGATCGTTCTCCCACACGATGTGCCCCTCCGAATCGGTGGCGCGCATGCGGATCAGGATCAAGTGCTGGTCATTGCCGGTGGGGACGGCGTGCCCCGCCCCGACGTTGGTGACGGTCGCGAACACGTGGAGGGTGTTTCCCTCGCGCTTGCCGGCTCGCAGCGTCAGCGTCACGGCGTCCCGGAGCGCCTTGTCCTGCTCCGGACCCCGGAACGAGTGGTCCGCCACTCGTGGGCGGGTCGGTCCCAGGGACGAAGCCCGGCCCGGCTCGCCCGGCATGTGGCATTGCTGGCAGGTGACGCCTGTCTTCGCGTACCGGGACCGCTTCCACTCGCCGAAGGTGTCGCTGACCAGGATTCCGTTCTGATTCTGGTACTGATGGCAGCTTCCGCAGAACTCGGCCTTGGTGAAGAAGTCGCTGTATTTCGACCCATGGTCCTTCACCGTCACGGGCTGGCGGATGGGCCCCTGGTACGGGCCGATCTCGAACGTGACCGGCGGCGTGGCCGTGGCCGGACCCGGCCCGGTGATGGCGTGACAGAAGACACACGTGACGCCTTCGGAATTGACGTCCCGGATCTTATCGAAATCGTTCGTCAGGAACGATTCGGTCTCGTGGCACGCGCCGCACTTCGCCATGGTCCCGCCGCGGGTCTCACGCATCGACGCGAAATACATTCTCCCGAAGAGGAGGTTCCCCCTCCGGTCCGCGGCCGCGTGCCCCGAAGTCGTCCACTGCTGGGTGATGTCCACGTGGCAGCTTTTACACGTGTTGGCGGACTGCGGGTTCATGATGTTGCGCGGGAGAGGAGGAGGCGTGTAGGCCGAGGCCGCGAGGGCCAGGGCAAGGAGCGCCGACAGCTTGAGGTACGGCGTCACGTCAGAGCGGATCAAGGTGCGGTCATGGTACCCCGGCGCCGGAAGAGTGGTCAAGCAGGTGCGCGAAGACCGTGGCCAGGATCTTGATACCGGCCCGCACCGAGCCGCCCACGGTTCCCGAGATCTTGGAGCGCCCGACGCGACGCCGGTACCGCACGGGAACCTCGGTGTGGCGAAGCCCGCGGCGCGCGGCCTTGACCTGCATCTCCACCGTCCAGCCGAAATCCTTGTCCTTCATCCCGAGGGCCATGAGGGCGTCGTACCGGATGGCCCGGAACGGCCCGAGGTCGGTGTACCGCGCTCCGTACAGGGCCGCGAGAAGACGGGTCGCGAGCCAGTTCCCGAACCGCGCGTGCGGGGAAAGGGCACCCGGCTCGCGCTGTCCCAGGATTCGGGACCCCACGACGAGATCGGCGCGCCCCTCGAGAATGGGCAAGAGCACCGCACCGGCCTGGGCGGGGTCGTCGCTCAGATCGGCGTCGAGGAAGAGCACCACATCGGGGGGATCGGCGGCGAGCGCGTCCAGCGCCTTGAGACAGGCCGCTCCGTAGCCGCGCCTGGGCTCCAGCACCACGGTGGCGCCGTGCTCGCGCGCGACCCGCGCGGTGTCGTCGGTCGAGCCGTTGTCGGCCACCACGACGCGGCGCACCGGCGGCGAGGGCAACGCGTCGAGGACCGCCCCCAGGGAATCCGCCTCGTCGAGCGCCGGGATGACGGCATCGACGGTCAGGCCGCGCGCGGAGGCGCCTCCGCCGGCGGGCACGTCACTTCCGCTTGAGGGCCGCGCGGGCCGCGGCCAGGCGCGCCAAGGGCACGCGGAAGGGGCTGCACGAAACGTAATCCAGTCCCACGTCCTCGAAGAGCTCGATCGAGCGCGCGTCGCCTCCGTGCTCGCCGCAGACGCCGACCTTGAGCCCCGGCTTCCGCTTCCGCCCCGCGAAGGTCGCTCGGCGGACGAGCGCGCCGACCCCCGCGACGTCGATCGAGACGAAGGGATCGCTGGGGAGGATGCCGGTGCGCACGTACTCCGGCAGAAACCGCCCCGAATCGTCCCTCGAGTATCCGAAGGTCATCTGGGTCAGATCGTTCGTTCCGAAAGAGAAGAAATCGGCGTGCTCCGCGATCTCCCCGGCCAGCACGGCCGCGCGGGGCACCTCGATCATGGTGCCGATGGTGTGCGGAATCCGGACGTTGAGCCGCTTCATCACCTCCGCCGCGACCCCTTCCACGACGGCGCGCTGGCGTTTCAGCTCCTCCGGATCGCCCACGAGCGGGATCATGATCTCCGGCGTGACCTTCTTTCCTTCGGCGATCACGCTCGCCGCGGCCTCGAAAATGGCCCGCGCCTGCATCCGCGTGATCTCCGGGTGCAGGATTCCCAGCCGGCAGCCCCGGAACCCCAGCATCGGGTTGAACTCGTGCAGCTCCTCCACGCGCGAGAGCGTGACCAGGAGCCTTTGCCTCCGCGCTTTCGATCCGGCTCCGCGCTTCAGGCCCTTGAGCTCGCGCAGGAGGTGCTCGCGCTTCGGGAGGAATTCGTGGAGGGGCGGGTCCAACGTGCGGATGGTGACCGGAGTGCCTTCCATCGCGAGGAAGAGGCCCTTGAAGTCCGCGCGCTGGAGCGGCAGGAGCTTCTGGAGCGCTCCCTCGAACGCGCGGATCGGGTCTTTACCCCTGCGCTTGGCTTCGGTCAGCTGCCGCCGGAGCATGGGACGCTCCGACCGCGAGGCCTCCTTCAGATCCTCGGTGAGCCGCTCGATCTCGAGCTTCGCCTGACGCGCTTCCTGCGCGTTCAGGATCATCGTCACCACGTGCGGAATCCGCGCCTCGGCGAAGAACATGTGCTCGGTGCGACACAGGCCGATCCCCTCCGCGCCCAGGTGCCGCGCCAGCCGCGCGTCGTGGGGGATGTCCGCGTTCGCGCGCACCCGGAGCCGGCGCACCTCGTCGCACCACTGGGTGAGCTGCTCGAAACAATGGTAGAGCGGCGCCGATTCCTTCTTGAGCCTCCCGGTCAGCACGCGCACCACCTCGGAGTCCGCGGTCGGGGCGTCTCCCAGAAGCACCTCGCCGGTTGACCCGTCGAGGGACAGGAACGCGCCCTCGCGGAGCGTCCGTCCCGCCACGCGGAGCACGCGCTTCTCCTCGTCGATCGAGAGCGCCGTGCAGCCCGCCACGCAGCACTTCCCCATGCCGCGCGCGACGACCGCGGCGTGCGAGGTCATCCCGCCGGTGGCGGTGAGGATGCCGCGCGCCGAGTTCATGCCCGCGATGTCGTCCGGCGAGGTCTCCGCCCTGACCAGAATCACCCGCTCGGTCTGCCCGCGCCGGACCGCCTCGTCGGACGTGAACACGATCGCTCCCGCGGCGGCCCCAGGCGAAGCGGGCAGGCCGCGCGCCAAGAGCTGGTGATCTTTCCTCGACGCAGGATCGAGCACCGGATGGAGCACCTGATCCAAGTGCTCGGGCTCGACGCGCTCGATGGCCTCCCGTTTGGTGAGCAGCCCTTCCTCCACCATCTCGACCGCGATGCGAAGCGCGGCCTGTCCCGTGCGGGCGGCGCGTCTCGTCTGGAGCATGAAGAGCCGTCCCTCTTCGATCGTGAACTCGAAGTCCTGGACGTCCCGGTAATGACGCTCGAGCCTGGTGGTGATCTCGCGGAGGGAGGCGTAGGCCTGGGGAAGCTCCCGCTCCATCTCCTCGATGGGGAGGGGCGTGCGGATGCCCGCGACCACGTCTTCGCCCTGGGCGTTCATGAGGTATTCCCCGTAGAACTTGGGCTCGCCCGTGGCCGGATCGCGCGTGAAGCCGACTCCCGTGGCCGATTCGGAGCCCAGATTCCCGAAGACCATCGCCTGCACCGTGACCGCCGTGCCCAGGTGCTCGGGGATCCCGTTCAGCCGGCGGTAGTGCACGGCGCGCTCCGTGTGCCAGGAGCGGAAGACGGCGTCGCGGGCCCGCGCCAGCTGCTCGCGCGCGTTCTGGGGAAAATCCGCGCCGGTCTCGCTCCGCACGAGCTGTTTCATGCGCTCGGTCAGCCCGCGGAGCCGCCGCTCGTCGAGGCCCAGGTCGTCACTCACGCGCGCCTTCTTCTTGGCGGCGGTGAGCTCCTTCTCCAAGACCTCGCGCGGCACGCCCAGCACCACGTCGGAGAACATCTGGATGAAGCGCCGGTAGCTGTCGTAGGCGAAGCGTGGATTCTGACTCTTCCGCGCGATGCCCTCGACGGTCTGATCGTTCAAGCCCAGGTTCAGCACCGTGTCCATCATCCCGGGCATCGAGATCGGAGCGCCGGAGCGCACGGAGACGAGAAGGGGATTCGCGGGATCTCCCAGCCTCCGGCCGAGGAATTTCTCGAGGCGGCCCAGCGCCTGCTCCTCCGACTCGAGAATGGAGTCCAGGAGACGGCCTCCCGCCTCGAAGAACTGCCGGCAGGCCTCGGTGGTGATGGTGTAGCCGGGCGGAACGGGGATTCCGGCGTTCACCATCTCCGCGATGCCGGCCCCCTTCCCTCCCAGGAGATCGCGCATCCGCGCGTTCCCCTCGGCGTGCCCGTCGCCGAAGAAATAGACCCAGCGATGCTTCTCGCCGGGAGGGGCGTCGGCTTTGGCGGGGGCCGCGGCCTCCGGGCTCACCGGCTCGTCCTCGTGAGCTCGGCGGCCGGGACGACTTCCCCCGCGGCGATGCCCGCGTGGCTTCGGATCACACGTTCCTCCTGCGGCAAGAGGGCCTCCCGATCCCCGGGACTCAGGAGCGCCAGGTCATCGAGCACCGCCACGACGGCCGGCTTGATGGCGCGCCGGCCCGCGTCGCCGTCCGCGATCTTGACCGCGATCCCGATCCCTCGCGTGAGGAAACCGGTGGCGTGTATCCCCTCCGCTCCCGCCTTCGAGACAACCGCTCCTCTCAAGATTCGCATGAGCTGGGTGTCGAGCCTTCCCTCGCTCGCGACGTTCTCCGGATACTCCATCATCGCCTCGCGGATCTCGGCGAGCGCCGGCACGGGCCGCCCTGCCGCGTCGACCCCGCGCGAGAGGAGCGCGAACGCGTGGGCCAGGAGCGAGAGATTCATCCGCGGCGTCGGCGCGCTGCAACCGTCGACCGCGGGGACCGGATCCTCGAAAGGCACCCCCAGGAGCTTTTCGAACCGGGTGAAGATGGCGCGCTGAACGGGGTGCGAGGGCTCGGTGTAGTCCGTGAGCGGCGCCTCCAGGGAGCGCGCGAAGAGGAGCATACCCGCGTGCTTGCCGGAGCAGTTGTGCCGCAGCGCATCGGGTGGCTCGCCCCGCGCGCGCATCGCCTTCGCGGTCGCGCGGTCATAGGGCTCGTGGGCGCCGCAGCGGAGCAAGGACGGGTCCGCTCCCGCGGCTTCCAGAATTTGCTGCACCAGGGCGACCTGGGCGTCGGTGCCTCCGTGGGATCCGGCGATCAAGGCGAGCGCGTTCCTGCCGAGCCCGGAGCGCGCGAAGGCGCCTGATTCCACCAGAGGCAGGGCTTGAAACGGCTTGAAGGCGGAGCGAGGGAACACCGAAGCCTCCGGGTCCCCCGTCCAGGCGAGGAGCTTTCCGTGGTAATCCACGACCGCCGCGTGGCCGTAGTGGACGCTCTCCACATGACCGCCCCGCGTCAGCCGCACGAGCGGCTCAGGACGCGTCGATGCCGTCACGTCACGATCCACGAGGGGTTTGGTCTGCGCCATGCTCGAGACGAAGCGCGGCCGAAGCAGCGCTACCTCAGCGATCGATCTGGGCCTTTTGCAGGCGGCCGCTGTAGTCGATGTAGACCGACTTCCATTCCGTGAAGGCGTCGATCACCGTGGGACCGCCTTCCCGATGGCCGTTTCCGGTTTCCTTCACACCGCCGAACGGCAACTGCACTTCCGCGCCGATCGTCGGGCCGTTCACGTACGTGATGCCCGCCTCGATGTCGCGGATCGCGCGCATGGCGCGGTTCACGTCGCGGGTATAGATGGAGGAGCTGAGCCCGAACGGGGTGCCGTTCAGCACCTGGATCGCCTCCTCCAGGGAAGAGACCGTGATCACCGAGAGGACGGGGCCGAAGATCTCTTCCTGCGCGATGCGCATCGAGGGCTTCACCTGATCGAAGATCGTCGGCTCATAGAACGCTCCCGCGCCGAGCGCGCCCTCCGTCGCCGGGGCGCCCCCCGCGACCAGCTTCGCACCCTCCGCCTTCCCGATCTCGACGTACGAGTGCACGCGATCCCGCTGGGCGCGGTTCACCAGCGGCCCCACCTCTGTCCCGGTCTCGAGGCCGTCCCCCAGCCGAAGCTTCGACGTGCGGTCGATCAGCCGACGCACCAGCTCGTCGTGCACCGGCTTCATCACGATGAGCCGGCTCGTGGCGGTGCAGCGCTGCCCCGTGGTGCCGAAAGCGCCCCAGAGGACGCCCTCCAGTGCTAAGTCGAGATCCGCGTCCTCCAGAACGATCTGCGCGTTCTTGCCGCCCAGCTCGAGCGAGACGCGCTTCAGGGTCTTGGCGGAGCGCTCGGCGATGACCTTCCCCACTTCGGAGGAGCCGGTGAAGGAGATCATCTTCACGTCGGCGTGCATGACGATCGGCGTTCCGACCGTGCTGCCGCCGCCGTGGACGATGTTCACCACGCCCTCGGGGATGCCTGCCTCGACGAGCACTTCGATCAGGTGATGCGCGGATCCCGGGGTGTCGCTGGCCGGCTTCAGGACGACGGTGTTCCCCGCGACCAGCGCGGGGAAAGTCTTCCAGGAAGGAATGGCCATCGGGAAGTTCCAGGGGGTGATGAGCCCGCACACCCCGATCGGCTGACGCACCGACATCGCGAATTTGTCCGGCAGCTCCGAGGGCACGGTCACCCCGAAGAGCCTCCGGCCCTCCGCCGCGATGTAGTAGGCCATGTCGATCGCTTCCTGGACGTCGCCACGGGTCTCGGCGAGAACCTTGCCCATCTCGCGGGTCATGACGCGGGCAAGCTCCTCCTTGCGGTCTCTCAGGATCTCGGCGGCCCGGAAGATGAACTCGGCGCGCCGGGGCGCGGGAACCAGGCGCCAGGTCGCGAACGCCCGGGCGGCCGCGTGGACGGCCGCGTCCACGTCCTCGGGCCCGGAATCCGGGAAGATGCCGACGAGGTCGGAGTCGCGAGCGGGGTTTCGGTTCTCGAATGTCTTACCGGAGCGCGACGGGACCCATTTCCCCCCGATCAGGTTCAGGTAGTCGCGGTGGGTGGAATCTGCGGGTCGGGCCCTGCTCTGAGACAGGGTCTCCGGCGTTGCGGTGGGGGCGCTCATGAGATCCTCCGAGCCGCCCTCCCAGGGAAAGGCGGCCTATCGAATGACGACGAAATGTCCTTTCACGTTGTGGCCTTGCAGCGATTCTACCTGATAAATGTAGATTCCCGAGACGACCTTTCGGCCATCCGCGTTCTTCAGGTCCCACTCGAGATCCCCGGTCGTCCCCCCCAGGTTGGCGTTGGGGTTCTGGACCAGGACCCTCACCAGCTCTCCATTCGCGGTGAAGATCCGGACCGTGGCTCCGGCCGGAAGGTGGATGAAGTGGACCCGGTTCTCGCCGGGGGCGGGGTCCCATTCGGCCGAGCCCCGGAACGGGTTCGGCACCACGGCCACGCGCTCGAGGTTGTCGGCCGGCTGCGCGGAAGGCTGGACCGTGACGATTTCGCTCGAATCGATCGGGCTC
>JBGPMB010000097.1:0-10731 GCA_041486775.1 Candidatus Eiseniibacteriota bacterium
CCCGCGGGTGAGAACTCGATCAGCTTCGAAGGAGCCCCGCGCTGGATCAGCGCGTTCGACGGTGTCGCGGTCGTCCGGATCGAGGCCGCCGAAAACTGGGGCGGGATACAGTTCGTGATCAATCCTCGCTTCGCGCCGGTCCGGATCCGAAGCCTGAGCCTCGACGCCGCGAGCGCGCGAGCAGGCACGCACCTCGAGTCGGCCATCGACGGATCGGGCATCGCGCACGCCATGCTCTACGAGACGAGCCCCGGTCCCCGCCCCGCGCATTCGTACAGGATCCTCGTTCGACTCGAGCGTGTGCCGTCGGATGTGGCATCGGGAATCGTCCGGATCCAGGCCGTGAGGGCGGGTACGTCCGAGGGCGCCGAGGCCGGAATCTCCCTGTTCAGCCCGAGCTTCGATGTCGGCGCGGATGTGGTGGCGGCGCCGGCCCTCCTCGGGGCGCGCCCCAATCCGACCTCGAGCACGACGGAGGTCGGCTTCTCCCTGCCGGCCGACGCGCGCGCGATTCTTCGCGTGTACGACGTGGCAGGGCGGTTGGTGCGGACGCTCGTCGAGGGTCCGATGACGGCCGGGGTGCATCGCGCCCGGTGGGACGGGCTGGATTCGCGCGGACGCGCCGTGACATCGGGGATCTACTTCGCGAAGCTCGAGGTCGGAAGGGCGATCCAGTCGGAGCGGATCTTGTTGCTGCGGTAGGCTGGGGCCATGCACGCGCCGGGCCCCATCGCGCAGTACCTGACCTACATTCTCCTGATGCTCGCGCCGCTCTGGTTGATCGGATGTTGAGCGGCGCGCGCCCTTAGGCCCCGATCGGTTCCCACGCCCCCGACTGGTCGCTCAGCCGGGCCGCGTCCAAGACTTTTTGAATCTCCACTCCGTCGCGGAAGTCGGGGCTCGCGGGCTTCCCATCCTGGATCGCGGCGCGGATCATCTCGAGCTTGACCAGGAACGGAGCCAGGAGCGCCATTTCCGGGGTCGGCGTCAGGGCGAGATCTTCCGGGATCGGAATCTCCTCGTAGGATCCGTCCTCCTTCGGCCGCCCGAGCCGATATCCGTCGAGCACCGTCATCTGATCGGCCGAGCCCAGAACCTCCATGCCCTGCCCGCGGACGTGCGCTCCCCCGAAGAGATCCACCAACCCGCGCGCGCCGCTCTCGAACCGGACGACCAGCGTGAACGTGTCGTCGGCGGTGATGCCCGCCAGAGCGGGCGGCGAATCCGCCGACTCGGCGGCCAACGTGCGGAGGGAGCAGAAAACGCTCCGGATCGGCCCTCCCCAGAGGATGAGCTGGTCGATGTGGTGGGAGCCCAGAGCGCCGAGATAGCCGCCCCCTCGCCTTTTCTCCGTGAGCCACGTCAGCCGGCGCTTGGGATTTCGCGCCCACCCGGGAATGCGGTCGCGGATCGTGATGTGCTCGACGCGTCCGAGCGCGCCCTCGCGGATCTTCCGGGTCAGGGTCTCGCGCGCGGGATAGTGGCGGAACTCATGGTTCACCACGTGGACTTTGCCCTTGGAGCCCGCGAGGGCGGCCAGCTCGCGCGCCTCGGGCACGTTCATCGCGAACGGCTTCTCGCAGAGGACGTGCCGTCCCCGCTCGAGCGCGGCCCGCGCCATGGGATAGTGCTGATCCACCGGGGTCGCGATCGAGACCAGGTCCGCCTCGACCTCCTCCAGCATCCGCTTCCAGTCGTCGGTCGCATACGGCGCCGAGAACTCCGAGGCCACCCGCTTCGCGTTCTCCAGAGTTCCGCTCGCCACGCCCGCGAGAGCGAACGCCGGGTGGCGGGTGAATCCGGGCGCGTGGACCAGCGCCCCGAAGCCGGTGCCGATGAGGAGGACGCGGATCGGAGGGTGGGACATGGGGCGGGATCATAGCAGGGCGCGCCCGCGCCCGGATTGGGAATGACGGCGGCGCGAATCGCGCTGGCCCACCGCGCGCGGGGCGACGATAATGGCTTAGGCCTCCTCCCGGCGCACCAGAGACAGCGGAGACACACAGACCGACCGAATGGATTCGATCGAAACGCCGCGCGTCGCCCGGCCCTCGAGCGGGAGCCGCTTTCTCTGGGGGGCGGGCACGTCCGCCCACCAGGTCGAGGGAGGAAACGACCGGAACGACTGGTGGGATTGGGAGCAGCTTCCGGGGAAGATTCGAGACGGCGACCGCTCCGGCGCGGCCTGCCTGAGCTGGGAGCGCTACGAAGAGGACTTAGACCTCCTCGGGTCACTCGGGCTCGACACGTATCGCTTCTCGCTCGAGTGGAGCCGGATCGAGCCCGAGCCCGGACGCTACGATGACGCGGCGCTGGAGCATTATCGCCGCGTCCTCCTCGCCTGCCGCGCGCGCGCCATCACGCCGATGGTGACCCTCCACCACTTCACGAATCCGCGCTGGTTCGCGGCCCTCGGCGGCTGGGAGATGGGCCCGAATCTCGCGCACTTCGTCCGGTTCGCGCGCCTCGCCGGGGAGCGCTACGGAGATCTGGTCGATCTCTGGATAACGGTCAACGAGCCCGAGGTCTTGGCACTGCACG
Source organism: Candidatus Eiseniibacteriota bacterium (assembly GCA_041486775.1). Classification (GTDB taxonomy): domain Bacteria; phylum Eisenbacteria; class RBG-16-71-46; order SZUA-252; family SZUA-252; genus WS-7. The sequence continues at coordinate 2,542 of JBGPMB010000097.1, forward strand.
GCTACGACGAAGGCACCTGGCCCCCCGGCGTCCGCGACCGCTCGCGCGCGCTCGTCGTCATCGCGAACCTGCTCGAGGCGCACGCCCTTGCCTCCGTGGCGCTTCGCGAGTCGGATCGCGTCGACGCCGATGGAGACGGAAGGCCGGCCCTGATCGGAGTCGCGAAGCACTGGGCGCTGCTCGAGCCGCTCCGACCGTGGATGCCTCTGGAGCATCTCTCCGTGGGGATTCAGCATCATGTCTTCAACATCGCCGTCGCGCGCGCGCTTTGCGGCGGTCCCATCGACCTCTCGATACCGGGGGTGCGTCCCGTGCGCCGCCGGGTCGACGCGCTCCAAGGCTCGTCCGACTTTCTCGGCGTGAACTACTACACGCGGTGGATGGTCGACATGCTCGGGGGCGCGCCGCGCGTGGCGAGGCCGGGAGCCACGGTGAGCGATCTGGGATGGGAGTTCTATCCCGAGGGGCTGGAGCGGGCGCTCCTGGGCTGTGCCGCGTTCGGGCTGCCCCTCTACGTCACCGAAAACGGAATCGCCGACGGGAGCGACCGGCTGCGCCCGGCCTTCATCCGCGAGAGCCTCGCGGCGCTGGATCGCGCGCGGGGGCGCGGCGCCGACGTGAGGGGCTACCTCCATTGGTCGCTGCTGGACAACTTCGAGTGGGACGACGGCTACCGCGGCCGGTTCGGCCTCTGGGCGGTGGATTTCGACAAGGCGGATCGCCCCCGGATTCCGCGTCCCAGCTCCCAGGTCTACGCGGAAGAGGCGGCGCGCCGCCGGGCCCTGTGACCCGGGAGCCACGCCGGCGTGCCGCGAGCCGCACGCTCCTGTTCCGGACAGAACCTTGCCGGCTTTCTAACCCTCTCCACTCCAAGCCACTACGTGGCTTAGACGAGACCTCGATGCTGGCATGCGGGTTGCATTACTCACTCCCCGGACGGGGTTATCACCCGCTGCTGATGCTTGGGGATGGGCACCCACAGGAGGAAATCATGAACCGCTTCGGTCTTTGGATCGCGTATTTGGTCATGGCGCTCTCGCTCACACTGTCTGCTTCCAAGGCGAGCGCGCGCACGGACGTCTCGATCAATCTGCGACTCGGTGATCCGTATCACGGACCCCGGCTCGAGTTCAGCACCGAGCCCGACATCGTGGTGGTGCCTGGAACCCGGGTCTACTACGTCCGCGATTGCGACTACGACATCTACCGGTACGGCAGCTACTGGTACTACAACTACGACGGTGGGTGGTACCGCTCGAGCCGATACAACGGACAGTTCAGGTACGTGGGTCCCCGCGCGGTCCCGCGGTCCGTGGCCTATGTCCCGGTTCGGTACCGCAGACATTGGGGTGATGGAAGGATGAGTAACGGGTACGGCCGCGAGAGAGCCAGAGCCCGAGACAACTGGCATGACAATCATGACAACGGTCGTGGGCGCGGTGACAACGGCCGCGGGCATGACGATCAGGACCGCGGTCACGGGCACAATCATTGAGGTCGTGATCTAGACGGCTTCGCTCATGGAGACATCCGATGGGGGTCCCGCCAGGGGCCCCCATTTCTACGCCCGCTCGCGATTCACGAGCCAGACTCCGAAGAGAATGATGGCGCCGCCCAGCATGATTCCCAGCCGGAACCGCTCGCCCAGCAAGCACGCCGCGACCGCGACGGTGACCAGCGGCTCGAGATAGAGAAAGGCGCCGACCCGGGATGCGGGAAGGCGCTCGAGCGCGTCGTACCAGAAGACGTACGCCACGCCGGAGCAGGCAACCCCGAGGAAGAGCACCGCCCAGAGCCCCGAACTGGAGAGGTGCCCCACCCCGTGAAATCCCGAGGCCAGGAAGAGCACGGTCGTGAGCATCCATCCGAGGAGCATCACGTAGAACATCATGAGCGCGGCCGGGTGTGACTTGAGCCCTCGTCGCGATAGGACGCAGAAGACCGCCCAGTTCACCATGCTGATCAGGATCAGGATGTCTCCAGGCGCGCCGAAGCGCCCCACCACGATGGAGCGGGGATCGCCGCGCGCCACCACGAGGAGGACGCCGAGCGACGCGAGCAGGATTCCGGCGATGGCGGCGGCACGCAGCCTCTCGCCCAGAAAGAGACGGCCCAGGATCGCGATGAAGAGCGGGGTCGAGGCCACGATCCAACCGGTTGTGGTCGCTTCCGACGTGACGAGGGCGTTGGACTGGAGCCACTGGTGGAACGTGATCCCGATGAAGCCGAGCAGGAGGAAGTAGGCCAGGTCGCGGCCCTGGATCGGCCTGAATTGCCGCCGCGCCAGGACGAAGAGGCCCAGCACGGGGACCCCGAGCGCGAACCGGGTCCACACCAGAGCCACCGGAGCCACTTCCTTCAGCGCGATTTTCGTCGCGACGAAGGAAGCGCCCCAGATCGCGACCGCGCAGGCGGCCTTGAGCAGACTCACCGCGTTCGAGGGATTTCCGCTAGGATCGAGTGGAGAGGGGGGCCTTGCCATGACTCAGACGCAGCTACTCAAGAAGATCCAACGCGCCAACTGGCGCTCGCTCCAGAAGCTCGTCCGGCGGGCGTACCAGGAGGGGTTCAACGCGGGACTCGTGCGCGCCCACGGAGTGGGCCGCCGCGGCCGGACCATCCGCACGGACGCACGGGTGGAGGGCCTGGTGCGCCGGATCGAGCGCCACTTCGGCCTCGACCGCTACGCGTTCGAGGTGCGCGTGGTGCACGCCGGCTCCGGCCGGAGGATTCCCGCCCGCGATCTGCTCGTGAAATATCTCATCGAGGAGCGGCCTTCGCGCGATTCAAGAAAACCCTAGGGGCGGACCCGCCGACACTAGCGCAGGGGTCGGAGAATCTGGCTGAAGCGCGGCCAGTTCCGATCGCCGTCCCATGAGAAGTAGCGGAAGATGGCCTTCCCCCGAACCAGGTCCAGAGAGAGCGGGCCCCAGAAGCGGCTGTCGAGGCTGTTGTCCCGGTTGTCCCCCATCATGAAGATGGTCCCCTTCGGCACGACGAGCGGCCCGAAATTGTCGCGCGGGCCGGCCTCCCGGGGCATGATGCGGTCGTCTTCATGGATGACATACGGCTCGTCCTGCTTGACCCCGTTCACGTACAGGACCTTGTTCCGGATGGCGACGGTCTGTCCCTCCACCGCCACGCAGCGCTTGATGAAGTCCTTCCTGAGATCGACCGGATAGCGGAACACGATGATGTCGCCCCGCTCCGGCTTCCGGAAGCCGGGAAAGCGGTGGTGGAAGAAATGCCGATTCCCCATGCCCAGATCGATCTCGGGCCCGTAGAGCATCTTGTTGATGTAGATGTAGTCGCCGACCAGGAGCGTTCGCTCCATGGAGCCGCTGGGAATCTGGTAGGCCTGCGCCACCATGCTGCGAAAAATGAGGACGGCGAGAATCCCGATGGTGAGCGACTTCACCCAATCGAGGAGATCAGACTTCCTCTTGCTCTTCTCCTTGCCCTTCTGCTTCGCGCTCAATTCAAGACTCCATGACCTTGGCCGCGACACGCGACGCGGGGGCCTCTTCTCGGTCCGCGCGGGCCGGATCGGCGGAGATGGCCGCTTCGGAAACCCGCTCCGCTCCGGAGCCTTCGCGCCCGGCGGCCCGCTTCACCCATCCGTCTTCGATGCGGGGGCCTGCCCAGAAAGCGAGCATCGTGATCACGAATCCGGCGAGGATGTCCACGACCCAGTGGTGACGCAAGTATACCGTGCCGACGACGAGGCCGACAGCGAAGGGAAGCTGAACCCAGGCAAACCAGCGCTGGTAGCGCCACGCCAGGAGCACCGCCAGGAGGGCCAAGGCGCAGTGCAGCGAAGGGAAAGCGCCGTAGGCCGTGAGCGGAATCGCGCCGGCCGCGGTCCGGGTGTAGTCGAGGAGGGCCAGGCCGTGGAGCGGAACCGAGTACGCGGTGGGAATGAAGAGCCTCGGGGCCGAAGCCGGCCACGCGACATAGCCGATGTAGCCCACGTAGAGGCAGAACACGACCGTGACCATCGTGTAGCGGAACGCGTGGTGGTCCTTCCGGAGATAGAGAATGAGCCCCAGCACGGGCGCGAGCACGTAGAAGAGCCAGTAGCAGACCGTGAAGAAATCCGTCAGGGCCGGGTGGATGAAGCGCTCCGCCCAGATGGTCGGCTCGAACCCGAAAAGGGCCACGTCCCAGCGGTAGAGCGCCGCGGTGATGTCGGGAGCATGGAAGAAGTGGATCACGTCGTAGAGGCTCACGTAGATGTTCGCGCAGAAGACGAAAGGCATCACATCGCGGAGAAATCTCCACTGGGGCTTCACGCGGACCAGCACCACGAAGAACGCGGTCGCGACCAGGAGCGCCACGAGGCGCGGGAGCGCGCCGGGGTAGGCCGCGGCCGGGCCCGCCGGCGAGCCGGCCGGGGTCGCGCTCATGCGCGCCAGGGTGTACGCCATTGGCACGAAGAGGAGAAGGGTGAAGAACTCCTCGGGCCGGAGCGCGAAGACCACGCGGCGCAGGTGATCCAGGACGCGCCTCATGCGACCACCGCCACCGGCTGGGGCACGGCCACAAGGCGCACCCTCGCGTCCAGCGCCACGCACGGCGCGTCCCCGTGGAAGACGAGCACGGGGTTCAGGTCCATCTCCGCGACCTCCTCCTGCTCGGAGGCGAGCCTCGAGATGCGGTGCAGGAGCTCCACGACGGAGGCCACGTTCGCCTTCGGCGCGCCGCGATAGCCGTCCAGCAAGGGGAACCCGTGGATGTCGCGCACCATCTCCTCGGCGTCCCGGTCGGTGAGCGGCGCCACCCGGACCGAGACGTCGCGGAGAAGCTCGGCCGCGACGCCGCCCAGGCCGAACAGCACGATGGGCCCGAAGGTGGGATCGCGGGTCACGCCGGCGATCGTCTCGACGCCCCCCTGGATCATGCGCTCGACGGTGACCCCCTGAAACCGGGCGTTCGGGTTGAAGTGGGCGAGCGAGGCGCGGATCTCGTCGAACGCGCGGGCCGCCTCCTGCTCGGTCTTCAAGTTCAGACGCACGCCCTGGACGTCGGTCTTGTGAAGAACGTCCGGGGAATGCACCTTCATCACGATGGGAAAGCCGAGGCTCTTCGCCACCGACGCCGCCTCGCCTCGATTCCCCGCCGGCTTGGCGCCGCTCGTGCGGATTCCGTACGCGCGGAAGAGGTCCTCCATGGAGGCCCCCGCCATCCACCGCGACTCGCCCGGCTTCGCCCTTTCGAGCGCCTTCGCGACCGCCTCGCGGGCCCGTTCGGTATCGACACCCGGGATCGCGGGCACCTTCCCCGGCGGCTTGTTGCGCCACACCCCGTAGGTTACCGCCCGCGCCAGCGTCCGCGCCGCCGCCTCGGGAAACGCGTAGCTGGGGATATGCCCTTCTTGAAGGGACCGAAGGCTCTCAGGAACACCGTGGCTTCCCATGAAACAGGAGAGCACGGGCTTCTTGCTCCCGGACGCGCCGGCGAGTATCGCGCGCGCGACGTCCGGCGCGCCCGTGACCAGGGGCGGCACGAAGATGACGATCAGGGCATCCACGTTCTTGTCCTGGACCAGAAGGCGAAGCGACTTCTCGTAGGAGGGCGCGTCCGCCGAGGCGATCATGTCCACCGGGTTTCGAACGCTCGCCTCGGGGGGAAGGAACGCCCTCAGGCCTTTTACCGTCTTCGGCTCGAGCTTGGCCAGCGTCAAGCCCGCGGACTCACAGGCGTCGGCGGCCATGATGCCCGGGCCGCCGGCGTTGGTCAGGATCGCCACGCCCGGCCCGACCGGCACCGGCTGGGAAGCGAGAAGCATGGCGGTGTCGAAGAGCTCCTCGATGGTATCGGTGCGGATGACCCCGCTCTGGTGGAAGAGCGCGTTCACCGCCGCGTCGGAGCCCGCGAGCGCACCCGTGTGCGAGGAGGCCGCGCGCGAGCCGCCCGGCGTGCGCCCGCTCTTCACCGCGATGATGGGCTTCGTGCGCGCGACCCGGCGCGCGAGCTGGGTGAACTTCCGCGGATTTCCGAACGATTCGAGGTACAGCAAGATGAGATCCGTTCCGGGATCCTTCTCCCAGAACTCGATCAGGTCGTTCCCCGAGACGTCCGCCTTGTTCCCCACGCTCACGAACTGCGAGATGCCGAGGTTGAGCTTGCGCGCGTAGTCGAGGATGGCCAGCCCCAAAGCACCGCTCTGCGATGAGAACGCGACGCGGCCCGCCGGGGGCGAGATGGGAGCGAAGGTGGCGTTCATCGACACCTTGGGGTCGGTGTTGACGATGCCGAGGCAGTTGGGGCCGACGAGCCGCATCCCGTAGCGGCGAACGACCTCGAGAAGCGCCTTCTCGCGCTTCAACCCCTCCTCGCCGGTCTCCTTGAATCCGGCGCTGATCACGACGAGCGCCTTGACGCCCCGCTCGCCGCACGCCGTTGCCGTTTCCAGCACGTGAGCCGCCGGGATGACGAGGACCGCGAGATCCACAGGGCCCGGCACGTCGGCGATGCTCGGGTAGGCGGCGATGGATTGGACGTTCGTCGCGCTGCGGTTGACCGGGTAGACGGGTCCCTGGAAGCCCTGCTCGATCAGGTTATGGAGAATCGCGCCCCCGATGGAGTCGCGGTGCCGCGATGCGCCGATCACGGCGACGGATCGGGGCCGGAGCAACGGGTCCAGAGACGGCATTCGCTAGGCCGGGACTCCGGCCCTGCGGCGTGTCTCCTCGATGCTCCGCGCCAGGGCCACGTCCTTCTCGGTGATGCCGCCCTGGTCGTGGGTCGTGAGCAAAGTGGTGATATTGCTGTAGCGGATGTCGATGTCGGGGTGGTGATTCGCCAGCTCCGCCAGATGCGCCACGGCGTTGACGAATACGATCGCCTCCGCGAAGGAGTCGTGCTTGAAGGTCTTCGTGATGGCGTCGGCTTTCGCGGACCACCCGGGCAGCCCGCGAAGCGCCTTGTCCAGGTCGGCCGGATTGAGCTTCGGCATGGGTCCTCCTACCAGCGGCCCAGAAGGCCGGGGTCGGGCATCATCTCGGGCGTCCACTGCTCCGCCAGGATCTCCACCTCGGACGGCTTCCCCGTCACCGTCGTGACCGCGTCCTTGACCTGCGCCACGATCTGGGGCGCGTAGGGACAGAAGGGAGTCGTGAGCAGCATCCGGACCACGTTCGGCTCGACGCTCTGGTCGATCTCCCGGACGAGCCCCAGCTCGATGATGCTCAGGTTGATTTCGGGATCGACCACCTGTTCCAGCGCGGTCCTGATTTCTTCGTCGGTCGCCATGATAGTCCCTCGTCAGTCCGGAAGTCCGATGTAGAGCTCGTTCCCGTCCACCCGCACCGGATAGGACTCCACCGGCGTCACCGCCGGGAGCGTGAGCACAGCGCCCGTCCGGATGTCGAACCGCGCGCCGTGCCGGGGGCAGATCACCTGGTGGTCCTCGATCTCACCCTCCGCCAGCGGCCCGCCGTCGTGCGTGCAGATGTCCTCGATCGCGTAGAAACCGTCCGGAACGCGGAACACCGCGATGTGGCGATCCTCCACGTCGAAGACTTCGGCGCGTCCCTCGGGCACGTCGCTCGCGTGTCCCACCCGCACATAGCGTGTCGCCGTCCGGGTCATGCGTCATCCTCTTCGCCGGGCCAGTTCTGCTGCACCCCGTAGACACCCACCTTGAGCGTCTTCAGGGCCAGGAGGGCGCACTTCAGGCGGACCGGGCCCAATTCGATCCCTAGCATATCCAAAACGTCGTCCCGATTGATCTGTTTTACCTCGTCGAGCGTTTTTCCCTCGACCGCCTCGCTCAGCATGGAGGCCGCCGCCCGGCTGATGGCGCAGCCCTTGCCGCTGAAGCGGACCGCCTCCACGCGGTCGTCCTTGATCTTGAGATCCACCCGGATCTCGTCCCCGCAGAGGGGATTCGCGTCCTGGGCGGTGATATCCGGGTTCTCGAGGGTGCCCCAGTTGCGGGGGTTCTGGTAGTGGTCGAGGATGGTCTGCCTGTAGAAGTCGTCGAGGCTCATCGGCGGAACAGGTTCTTCGCTTTTCGCACTCCTTCCGCGAGCGCCGCGATATCCGAGGGCAGATTATAGACGTAGAAGGATGCCCTCGTCGTCGCCGCAACCCCGAGCTTCTTGTGGAGGGGCATCGCGCAGTGGTGCCCGGCGCGGACCGCCACTCCATCGTGGTCGAGGACGGTCGCGACGTCGTGCGCGTGAA
>JBGPMB010000098.1:0-10681 GCA_041486775.1 Candidatus Eiseniibacteriota bacterium
AGGAGGTGCACCTTGGTCTGCTGGAACATGCGGAGCGTCTTCATGGAGATCTGGAGCCCTACGTCCTGGGGTGTGGAGACGATCACCGCTCCCGTGACCGGGACGCTCTGCACCAGCGTCAGGTGCACGTCGCCCGTTCCCGGAGGAAGGTCCACCACCAGGTAGTCCAGCTCGCCCCAGTTCACGCCCAGGAGGCTTTGCTGGAGCGCCTTGTGCGCCATCGGACCGCGCCAGATGAGCGGCATCTCGCCGCTCAGGTATCCCATCGACATGAGCTTCACGCCGTGGGCCAGGACCGGCTGGATGGTCCCGTCCTTCATCTCGGGCTCGCCCGAGGAGCGCATCATGATGGGGATGCTCGGGCCGTAGATGTCCGCGTCGAGAAGCCCCACCTTGGCCCCGCTCTTCGCGAGCGACGTGGCGATGTTCGCCGCGACGGTGGATTTCCCGACGCCCCCCTTGCCGCTCCCGACCGCGATGATGTTCTTCACGCCCTTGATGCGGCCCGTCTCGGGCGAGGGAGGCCGCCTCACCTCGGCGGTCATGTTGACCCGCACGTCGCTCACCCCGGACACCTTGGTGAGCACCGCCTGGCGGGACTGCTCGCGCAGGCGCTCCTTGACCGGGCAGGCGGGGGTGGTGAGGTTCACGTCGAAGGACACCACCCCGTCCTCGATCTTCATGTTGCGAATGAAGTTGAGGGAGACGATATCCCTTCCCAAGTCCGGATCCATCACCGAGCGCAAGGCGTCCAAGATACTGGACTCCGTTATGGTCGCATTCGTCATCAAAGTCTCCGTGGGGTGAAGCCCGGAACAACCGGTGCGGGTTTGGGCGCAGAATCATACCAGCGCGAGCGCCGAACCGAAATGAAAATAGGCACCTTACCGCTCCTTACGATGCTTCGCTCACGGGTTGGATGCCCATTGGAAGGCGGGACCGCGCTGTGGTACCGTAACCCGCTCTGGTTCGGCGCCTTCGCGACCTGAAGTGCCAAGGCGATCAGGATGGTTCGAGGAGGATGCATGCCGGTCACCAACGATGAGCTGAAGGGACTCTACTACTACCTAAACCTCGTCCGCACAACCGACGAGCGCTGCCGGAAGCTCTTCAAGCAGGGACGGTTCCACGGCACCTACTTCAGCGCCGTCGGCCAGGAGGCCACCGTGGTGGGCTCCTGTTACGGGTTGAGGCCGGAAGACACCATCGGAATCCAGCACCGCGAGCTGGGGGCGGCCATCACCAAGGGAATGCCCCTCAAGTACATCTTCGCGGAGCTCTTCGCCCGTAAGGACAGCCCCGACCGGGGCAAGTCGCACCCCTGCCATTATGGCTGGAAGCCGCTCGGCATCATTACGCCGGCCTCCACCATCGCGGCGCAGACCGTGATCGCGACCGGGTGCGCGCTGGCGTACAAGATCCAGAAGAAGGACAACGTGGCCGTCTGCTTCGTCGGCGAGGGCGCCACGTCGAACGGCGTGTGGCACGAGGCGCTGAACTTCGCGGGGATCCACAAGCTGAACTGCGTGTTCGTGGTCCAGAACAACCTCTGGGCCGAATCGGTGCCCGTCGCGCTCGGCGTGCCCCTGGAAGACGTGTCGGACCGGGCGAAGGCCTACGGCTTCCCGGGCATCACGATCGACGGGAACGACCTCTTCGCCACCTACGAGACCTCTCAGGAGGCGATCCGTCGCGCGCGGCGCGGCGAGGGGGCCACGCTCATCGAGATGAAGACCTACCGCTGGTACGGGCATTCCGAGATCGACCCCGCCAATTACCGTACTCAGGAAGAGCTGGAGTACTGGAAGAAGCGCGATCCCTTGCCGCGATTCGAGAAGATCCTCATGGAGCGCGGCGTCATCGACGAGTCGTACAAGCAGGCGACGCTCCAGCGGATCGAGCGCGAGATCGAGGAAGCCATCGAGTTCGCCGAGAAGAGCCCGCACCCCGAGCCCCACGAGATCCTGGAGGACGTGTACGCCCCGCTCTGAGAATCGTAGGGGCAAGAGTCCGCGGGAGACGCGGGTGGAGTTGGTCGAGCTCGTTCTGCCGAACGACGCGAACACGATGGGAAACGTCCTCGGCGGGCGCGTGCTTCACTGGATCGATCTGGCGGCGGCCATCGTGGCGCATCGCCATTGTCGCACCGAGGCCGTGACGGCGTCCATGGACGAGGTATCGTTCCTGGCCCCGATCCGCGTGGGGCAAATCGCCGTGATCGCGGCCTGCATGACGTTCGTCGGCCGGACCTCCATGGAGATCCGGGTCGACGTGCAGAGTGAAGATCTGATGTCCGGAGAACGCCGGAGAACGAGCACGGCGTACTTGACGTTCGTGGCGGTCGACAAGAACGGCCGCCCCGCCGATGTGCCTCCCCTCCTCCTCGAAACGGAGGAAGAGAAGCGCGAGGCCCAGGCGGCGGAAGCGCGGCGCAAGGAACGGCTCCAAGGCCGGGCCCGCGACGCGACACCAAGGGAGATCGAGCAGCGATGAGGATGGACGTGGCGCAAGCGACCCCGGGGGCCATCGCCTCCGACGTGAAAACCATGACGTACATCGAGGCCATCACCGAGGGCCTCCGCGAGGAGATGGAGCGCGACGAGCGCATCTTCCTCATCGGCGAGGATATCGCCGGGTACGGCGGCGTGTTCAAGGCGACGAAGGGTCTCTACGAGAAGTTCGGGCCGATGCGGGTCATCGACAGCCCGATCTCCGAGAACTTCCTGGTCCAGGGAGCGGTGGGCGCCTCGATCGCGGGCCTCATCCCCTCGCCGGAAATCCAGTTCGACGATTTCATCTCGCTCGCCATGGACGGCATCGTGGAGCACGCCGCGAAGATGCGCTACCGCTCGGGCGGCATGTTCACCTGCCCGATGGTGATCCGCTGCTGCTACGGCGGGGCCGTGGGCGGAGGACTCTTCCACTCCCAGGCGAATCAAGCCTGGTTCATGCACTGCCCGGGGCTCGTGGTCGTGACTCCAGCGACTCCCTACGACGCGAAGGGGCTGTTGAAATCGGCGTTCCGCGGGCAGAACCCGGTGCTCTACTACGAGCACAAGCGGCTCTACCGCACGATCAAGGGACCCGTTCCCCGGCACGACTACACGGTGCCGCTGGGGAAGGCCGCCGTGGTGCGCGAGGGAAAGCACGTTACCGTGATCTCCTACGCGCTCATGATGCACCGCTCGCTCGAGGCCGCGGAGAAGCTCGCGGCGGAGGGCATCGACGTCGAAGTGATCGATCTGCGCACGCTCCTTCCCTACGACAAGGAAACCATCTTGGAGTCCGTGGAGAAGACGGCGCGCGCGGTGGTGGTCTACGAGAGCTCCAAGACGATGGGGGTGGGGGCCGAGATCGGCGCGATGATCGCCGAGGACGGCTTCTCCTTCCTGGACGCCCCGGTCCGGCGTGTGTCGCCGCCCGATGCGCCTCAGGAGCCGTTCGCGCCCACGCTCGCGGAAGCCTATCTCCCCGACGCGAATCGGATCGCCCAGGCGATCCGCGAAACCGTCGCTTACTAGCCCGGTCACTCGGGACCTGAGTCGGAGGAAGGGATGCCGGTCACGATCGTAGTGCCGCAGCTGGGCGAGAGCGTCGTCGAAGGTACCGTCGGCAAGTGGCTCAAGAAGGAAGGCGACCCGATCGCCAAGGACGAGCCGATCGTCGAGATCATCACCGACAAGATCAACATCGAGCTTCCCGCGCCGTCCGCGGGGACGCTCGGCAGGATCACGATCCCGGAAGGGACCGTGGCGCAGGTGGGCCAGGAGCTGGGCCAGATCCTGGCACCCGGTGAGTCCATGCCCCAGGGCGGCGGCACGAAGCCGGCCTTGGCCGCGGCGCCCCCTCCACCCTCGCCGCGTCCCTTCGCGCCGGCTCCGTCCGGAGGCGCGGGAGCGCCCGCGCCGGCGCAGGCCCGGGCAGGCTCGGCGGTCGCCGAGCGCGTGAACGGGGAGGAGCAGCGCGTCTCCCCGGCGGTCCGGAAGCTCCTCAAGGAGCACAACCTCGATGTCGCGCGGATCCGCGGCAGCGGAATGGGCGGCCGGGTCACGCGCGAGGACGTGCTGAACCACATCGAGGGGAGCCGGGTGGCGGCGTCCTCCGGGGCCTACGCGCCCGCTTCGGCCCAGGCGCCCCAGCCCATGAAGACGGTTCCCGTCCCCGCGTTCGCCCAGGCGGGCTCGCGGGAGGAGGACGTTCAGCAGGCCACGAACGTCCGGAAGAAGATCGCCGAGAACATGCTTCGCTCCCGGCACCTGGCGGCGCACTGCTCTACGTGGGACGACGTGGACATGACGGAGCTGGTCGCGCTCCGGGGCCGGCTCAAGGAGCGCGTGAAGGCCACCTACGGCGTCAACGTCACCTACATGCCGTTCATCGCGAAGGCGGTGGTCCGGGCCCTCAAAGAGTACCCGGTCCTGAACGCCTCGATGACCGAGAACGGCGAGATCCACTTCAAGAAGTACTACAACATCGGCATCGCGGTGCACCGTGACTCGGGACTTATCGTGCCGGTTCTGCACGACGCGGACCGCAAGACACTGCTCCAGATCGCGCAGGAGATCGAGGATCTGGGAAACCGCGCGCGAGGCGACAAGCTCCAATTGAACGACATCCAGGGCGGGACCTTCACCATCACGAACGCCGGAATGTTCGGCGCGACCGCCTCGACCCCGATCATCAACTACCCGGAGGTCGGCGTCCTGGGCGTGCACTTGATCCAGGAGCGGGCCGTGGTGCGGGATCACCGCATCGTGATCCGCCACATGATGACGCTCGTTCTGAGCTTCGACCACCGGCTGGTGGACGGGACCCCCGCGGTCCAGTTCCTCCACCGCGTGAAGGAGCTCCTCGAAGATCCCGAGAGCTGGCTACTCGACTCCATCTGATTCCGAGGCGCGCATGACCCCGCCGATCGCGGCGTACGACCTGGGACGAATCCCTTACCGGGAAGCGCTCGAGTTCCAGCGGCGAGCCGTCTCGGCCCGCGCTTCCGGGGCCGCCTCCGACGCGATCTACTTCGCCGAGCACGAGCCGGTCCTCACGGTGGGCCGCGCCGGCAAAGCCTCGAGCCTCCGGGCCAACCCGGCCCTCCTGCGCGCGAGCGGGGTCGAAGTCATCCCGGTCGAGCGCGGCGGGGACATCACCTACCACGGCCCCGGTCAGATCATCGCCTATCCCATCGTCGCCCTTTCCGGCCTGCCCGCGGGCCGCGATCTCCATCGCTACCTCCGGGACCTGGAAGAGGTCCTGATCGGAACGCTCAACGGCTACGGGATCCGCGCGAGCCGGCGTCCTCCCCACACGGGCGTGTGGGTGGGAGACCGCAAGGTGGCCGCCATCGGAGTCGCCGTGCGCCGCTGGGTCACGCTCCACGGATTCGCGCTCAACGTGGATCCGGATCTCACGCATTTCGACTGGATCCACCCCTGCGGCATCCGCGACCTGGGTGTCACCTCGATGCGTGCCCTCCTGGGCGCCGCCCCGCCTCGCGCCGAGATCCTCGCGCGCCTGCGCGAGGCGTTCGCGCGGGTATGGGACCGGCCCGTCGAGGAAACACCCGGGCGTCCCGCCGAGCGGGAGTGGCCCGCCCCGGAGGAAATCCATGCCTGATGTGACGACCAAGCCAGAGACCCGGACCGAGCGTGACTCGCTCGGCACGCTCGAAGTGCCGGCCGATGCCTACTATGGAGTCCAGACCGCGAGGGCCATCGCCAACTTCCCCATCAGCGGCGAGCGGCTCCACGTGGAGATGGTGCGCGCGGTCACAAGGATCAAGATCGCCGCCGCGCGCGCCAACATGGAAGTCGGGGCGCTCGACCGGAAGAAGGGCGAGGCCATCGTGCAGGCCGCCGAGGAGGTCCTGGCGGGCAAGCTCGACCGGGATTTCGTGGTGGACGCCTACCAGGCCGGCGCCGGCACTTCCTTCCACATGAACGTGAACGAGGTCCTGGCCAACCGGGCCTGCGAGATTCTCGGCGGAAAGCGCGGCGACGCGACGCTGGTGAGCCCGAACGACCACGTCAACATGGCGCAGTCCACCAACGACGTGATCCCGACCGCCATCCGCCTGGCCGCCTACGCGCTCAGCGGCCCGGTCCTCGAGGAGATGAAGGCTCTCGCCCGCTCGCTGGAAGGCCGCGCCCAGGCTTTCGCCCACGTGCTCAAGTCGGGCCGCACTCACTTGCAGGATGCCGTTCCCGTCACGCTGGGCCAGGAGTTTTCGGGATATCAGGTCTGCGTGGAGGGCTGGGTGGAGTGTCTCGGCCGGAGCCGCGAAGGACTGCTGGCGCTCGGGCTGGGCGGAAACGCCGCGGGCACGGGAATCAACGCGCATCCCGAGTATCGCGCGCGGGCGGTGAAGCACCTCGCCGCCCTGACGGGGGCTCCCTTCCGGCCCGCGAAGAATCTCTTCGAGGCCATGCAGAGCATGGCGCCCTTCGTCCGGGTCTCCTCCGATCTGCGGGGATTCGCCTTCGACCTGACCCGGATCGCGAACGACCTGAGGCTTCTCGCCAGCGGCCCGACGACCGGGTTCAACGAGATCCTCCTCCCCGCCGTGCAGCCGGGGTCCTCGATCATGCCCGGCAAGGTGAACCCGGTCATGCTCGAGATGACGAACATGGTCTGCTACCAGGTGATCGGCCACGACACCACGGTGGCCTACGCGGCCCAGGCGGGACAGCTCGAGCTCAACGTGATGATGCCGATCATCGCGCACGACCTGACCCGCATGCTCGCCATCCTGGCCACCGCCCTTCGCGCGCTGCGCGAGAAGTGCATCGACGGGATCACCGCGAACGAAGAGGTCTGCCGCCGGTACTTCGAAGGCTCCCCCGCGATCGCGACCGCGCTCAACCCCTACATCGGCTACCTCGCGGCCGCTGAGGTCGCCAAGGAGGCGGTGAAGACCGGAAAGACGGTGGTCCAGCTGGTGCGGGAGAAGAAGCTCCTGACCGAGGAGCAGATCGCGAAGGTCTTCTCGCCCGAGGGCATGACGCACCCGGGGGGCTGACACGCACGGCGTGAAGAGAGGCGAAAACAAATCGGGGGGCGCCGTGTGGCGCCCCCCGTTGTTCGTTCCGGAATGAATCCGGAAATTACATGCCGAATCCGATACCGCAGCGCACGCCCAAGTAGTTCGTGCTCGTGCCCGAGGTGGAGACGGTGTGGTACATGCCCATGATGTTCATCTTCGTCTTCGGGCCCATCGGGAACGCGACACCCGCGCCCATGTTGAACCCGAACTTACCTTCACTCGCGGGCGACAGGTCGGTGGACGTCGTGTTGTCCTGTACCTTGGCCGAAACGCTGTAATAGCCCGCGCCCGCCTGCGCACAGAAGCTCGGGCCGACCATCGCGCCGAAGTTCATCCTGAATTCCGGCGAGATACGAAGCATGTGGATGGAGGTGGTCATGGCATCCGTGCCGGTGTTCCAATCCAAGGAACCGAGGTTGTCGTAGGAGGTCTCGATGCCCCACGAGGTCTTCGGGGCGATGCTGCGGAAATAGCCGGCGCCGAACGACAGACCGCCGCTGGGCGAGTCGGTCGAGAACCCTGGCGCCGCTTCCAGCGAGGACTTCGCGTAACCACCGTTGATCTCCAGCGTGCCGGTGCTCGGCATGGCCGAAGCCGCGGCGGCGAACGCCGTGACCAACGCGAACGTGAAGACAAGCATGGCAATCCGGGTCCGATTCATTGCGTGTTCCCCCTTGCGTGAACGAAGCGCTTCTTTCCGCCCCTCCCACGACTACGCCGCGACGAGATCCGGCGCAGCCATCCCCTGGCCTTGACGCATGTAGATATCGGCACTCCGTGGGGGAACCTTGAGCGCACCCGGGCGGGGCTCAGGCGTCGGGGATCTCGACCTCGGAGCGGGGAAGGCGCATCTCGGGAACTCTATGGAAGAACATGGCATACAGGAGGGACGCCGCGACGTAGAGGAAGGCCGCGAGGAGCAGGGGCTCGGTGTATCCGCGGCGCTGAATCAAAGCGCCGCCGATGTCGGCGCTCACGCTCCAGGCAACGAACCAGGCGAGCGAAAGGAGGCTGTTCGTGATGGCGTGCTCGCGCTCGGGCACGACCTCCATCGCGAAGTGGGTGGTGAGCGGCTGATTCATGTTCATGAGCCCGCTGCGAAGGAAAAAGGACGCCACCACGACCGGAAACGAGTGCGAGAGCGCGAGGGCGACCATGAACGGGACCGACGCGAGCTGGGTCGCCACCACGCCGCGCACCAGCCCGAGGCGGCGCGAGACCGCGGGGCCGAAGAGGTTCCCGATCACCATGAATCCCTGCATCACGGCGAACAGAATGCCGATCGCGGCGGGCCCGAGGCCGAATCGATCCCGGAAGTAGAGATTCAGGAACGGAATGATGAGCCCGGCGCCGAGACCGACGAGCAGCGTGGGGAGGGCGAGCTTGATCTGGAGCGCCCAGTCCACTTCCAGGAGGTCGCGGAACTGGTCCCAGGGGGAGCCCGGCGCCCGGGCGGGAACGTCCGGGCCGGCGGCTCGCAGCCGGTAGAACGGGATCGCGGCCAGGAGGGCGAGCCCGCACGCCGACCAGAGCGACCAGCGGAGGGCCAATCGCTCGCTCAGGGTCAGCGCGTGAAAGAGATGGGGCATGGTTCCCCCCAGGATCGAGCCCACGATCGAGGCCAGGAAGAGCACAGTGAAGGTGCCGCTGAAGAGGTAGGGCCTGAGCCCCGGCGCCACCTCGCGCATCACGAAGGGCGCGATCGAGAGGCGGAAGGTGGTCACGACCATGCCCGAGAGGAACGCGGCCAGGAGCAGGACCTCGGGAGCGACCAGCGTTCCCTGAACGAGGTACGTGATCGCGGTCAGCCCGCCCGCGACGACCAGAATCGCGCGGGAGGAGAAACGGCGGAAGAGAAACGCCACCGGGAGTGCCGCGACCGCGGCGCCGAGCGACGCTTTGGAGAGGATCTGCCCGATCGCCGCGTCGTTCAGCCCCAGCTCGCGTAGATAGAGGTTGAACAAGAGCGAGAAGATCGACTGTCCCAGCCCGCAGAGGAAGAGCCCGGCCAGGTAGAGGCGCGGATTCCGGCCCGAGGACAGGATCGCCCGGACGTACTCTCCGATCACGCGGCGCGGCACAGGCCTCCCACTCTAGAACTTTCCCCTCGCCCGCTCCTTGGCCGGCAGGATCTCGAGGCAGGTGGTCCACCACCCGGTCCGGATGGTTTGGACGAACTCGGGCGGGAGTACCTCTTCCTCCATCTCTCGAGCCAGCAACTCGAAGTCGTAGGCGACCGGAACGAACCGCGCATCGTCCTTCCCGCGCTCGAAGAGCGCGTACCCGATGTCGGTCCGGCCATCGTTGGCCGGACGGCCCACCGCCCCCGCGTTCACCAAGAGTCCCCCGTCGGGGAGCCTCCGCTGCCAGTGGATCCCGGTGTGCGCGCAGACGACCGTCTCGGCTTCGGCCTCGCGGAGGAGCCGCATGAGGAAGGCGTCCGAGCAGGCCGACTCCCAGAGGAACTCGTTGATCTTCCGGGGTGAGCCATGGCAGAGGAGAAACCGGTTGCCTCCGCGCGTGAAGCGGACGACCCCGGGGAGTGCCTGGAGTCGCTTCCGATCCTCCTCGCTGGTGCGCCGGTTCGTGTACTCGTAGGAGAGCTGCGCGAAGAAATTGTCGGAAGGATGCGTGTAGCCGCACCCGCAGTCGGGCCGGCCCTCCGCCAGCGACTCGTCGTAGTTTCCGGCGATCGTTGTCACGCCGAGCTCCTCGAGGATCGGGAAGATTTTGCCGGGATTCGGTCCGAATCCCCCCAGATCCCCCAGGCAGAAGAGGTGCTTGGCCCCGCGCCGCCGGGCGTCCTCCGCGACCGCGCGGAGCGCCACGTGGTTGCTGTAGACGCCGCCCAGAAAGGCGAGCGTGCCCTCGAGGTCAGGGGCCTGGAGCCGGAGGGTTGTCATTGTGGTATGCTCCCGTGCCCCTCGAAGTTAGCGTGGAATCGGAGCGAGCGAAACGATCGTGATCTGGGACATCCTCATCATCGGGGCAGGCCCGGCCGGGCTCTCGGCGGCGCTGTTCACGCGCATGCGGCGCATGTCCACCCTGCTCCTGGACACCGCCGTGGCCGGCGGGCAGCTGGCCTCCCTCTACCCCAAGAAGCCGGTCCACGACTACCCCTCGTACACCTACGTGATGGGGGAGGACCTGGGCAAGAACTTCGTGGATCAGGCGAACCACATGGGGGCGGAGATCCACGAGCGCGAGCACGTGACGATGATCCATCGCGACGAGGAGCAGAACCTGATCCGCGTGACCTCGACCAAGGGCGAATACGAGGCCCGGAGCGTGATCGTGGCGACGGGCGGTGGCGCCTTCGAGCCGCGGAAGATCAACAAGCCCGGCGAGGCGGAGTTCAAGGGCAAGGGCCTCTTCTACGGCATGCCCGACCTGGAGGCGAGCAAAGGGAAAAGGCTCCTCATCATCGGCGGCGGCGACTCGGCGCTGGAATCGGCGCTATCGGTCAAGGACGTGGCCGACGTGACCATGATCCACATGCTCGACAAGTGGCAGGGCATGGACACCTACGTCGAGGAGATCAAGGAATCCAAGATCCACACCATGCTCGAGACCGAGACCGTGGAGATCCGGGGCGACGGCAAGGTGCAGTCCGTGCTCATCAAGAACAAGAAGACCGAGGCG
>JBGPMB010000099.1:0-10614 GCA_041486775.1 Candidatus Eiseniibacteriota bacterium
GAGTCCACGATCTCGGCGACGTAACCTCCGCCCGTCTGCTCTTTGCCCTCGGACGGAGCGGACTTCATGTCCTCCTCCACCGGCGGTACGTGTAGAGCGTCGTCGGGAGGGGTCGTGTCCTGGATCGCGGTCGAAGTGCCGGTCGACGGGGGTGGAGCGGGCTCCATCGCGAACGCGCGGCCCACCGTCGGGCGGTGCGACAAGAGCAGGACGAGCGCCGCGAGAACGAGCGCCAGGAGCCAGACGCCCCGGCTCCAGTGTCTGGGATGAATTCCGGTGTCGAATCTCATCGCATCCTCCCCGCGGACCCCGCGGCCCGCCTTACGTCTGCCCTTTGGGTTCGTACTCTCGGAACAGCGTTCCCCAATCCGATTCCATGATCTTCTTCTTTCGAGGCACCCCGACGAACGGATACCAGTATCCGTCGTGGTAGAGACGCGACGCGAAGTACGACCACGGCACGAGCGGGCTCCGGAGCAGGATCTTCTCCAGCGGCTTCAGCGGCCCGTGGTAGATGAGCTTCTGCCCCTTCGACGCGAACGTGTTCTCGTTCCGGTGAAAGCCCAGGTTGACGTTCGACACGTCGTCCCCCACCAGATCGATGCACCGCGGGTCGCCGTTCCCCAGCTTCGCCTCGTCCGCGAGCCGGATGAACTTGATCGTCATCGGATCGAATCCCATGAGCTTGGCGGCCGTCGCGTCGATGGCCACCTGGTCGCGCGAAGCGAGCAGGAGGTTCGCGAGATGCGGCCGCATGGCCCGCGGGCCGGGGCCGTCCCCCGCGATCGCTCCGTCCATGACCGCGAAGATCCCCGGGTGGATTTCCTTCTGGATCGTCAGCAGATCGACCAGCGTCTCGTGGATCACGCTGTGGGTCCAGTGCCGCTTCAAATGGAGGAGCCCGCCGAACGCGTTCTTCATGGCGCCGGTCATCTCGGTGAAGACGTGCGTCTTGAGCGTCGGCAGATGGATGATGTTCGCCCCCATGAGGGTCCGGGGAAGCATGAGCCCGTCCGGATAGACGTCGTTCAAGACGAGCATCTTTCCTTTCGGCTCGTAGCGAACCCAATCGGCCTCGCCTTCCTTGTCGTTCAACCATACCGAGCGAATCCCATACCGGTCCAACACCGGCTCGAGCTTGTTGTTCCGGATGCCCACGTGCGGGTCCACGACGACCGTTGAATTTTGCGCGGCGAGAATGCGGTCTCGTGCAAAACCCGATTTCTCGAGGCCCCGGATCACGCCCTCGAGCTGCCAGGGGCTGGTGGAGCATCCGGGGTAGTACACATGCCAGGAGATATTCACTTTGAGAAGCGTCGTCTTGTCGGGCTTGATCTCCGAGCCGCAATCCGCGAGCTCCATCAAGCGCCCGATGTCGTCGACGACCGTCTTCGGAGTCGTGCGGAGCACGGCGACCTTGGAGTTCACGTCGAAGCCTTTCCGTCCTTGGGATAGAGAACCGACTTGGCGATCACGATGTGCTGAATCTCCGATGTTCCCTCGTACAGCTCCGTCACCTTGGCGTCGCGGTAGTAGCGCTCGACCGCGAACTCTTTCGTGTAACCGTATCCCCCGTGGATCTGGACCGCCCGGTCCGCGGCCATGCGCGCCACCGCCGAAGCCTTGAGCTTGGCCATCGAGGCGTAGGGCCCGTAGGGGACGTCCTGGTCCTTCATCCACGCGGCCTGGAGCGTGAGGAGCCGCGCCGCTTCGATCTCGGTCCGCATCTCGGCAACCATCCATTGAATGGCCTGAAAATCGGCAATGGGATGGCCGAACTGGTGCCGCTCGCGCGCGTAGCGGGACGCCGCATCGAGCGAGGCCTGGGCGATACCCAACGCCTGGGCGGCGACACCGATCCGTCCGCCATCGAGCGTCTGCATGGCGACGCGGAACCCACGGCCTTCATCGTGGAGGCGGTTCGCCACGGGTACGCGGCAATCCTCGAGAGCCAATTCTACCGTGTCCGAGCCGCGAATGCCCATCTTGTCGATGTTCCTCCCGATTTTCAGACCGGGAGAATCCTTCTCGACCAGGAACGCGCTGATGCCGCGATGTTTGGACTCCTGGCTGGTCCGAGCCAGGAGAACGATGACGTCGGCGTACCTGCCGTTCGTGACGAAGGTCTTCGAGCCGTTCAGCACGTACTCATCGCCCCGCCGTTCCGCGCGCGTGGTGAGGGCCGCGGAGTCGGAACCCGAGCCGGGTTCCGTCAGCGCGAACGCGCCCAGCTTGTCCTTGGCCAGCCCGCGAAGCCATCGCTCCTTCTGCTCCGGGCTTCCGAACTTGGAAATCGGGCCCGCCGCGACCGAATTGTGAACCGAGACGGTGATGGCCACCGCGGCCGACGCGCGAGAGAGTTCCTCCATCACGAGGACGTACCCGACCGCGTCGATGCCCACGCCGCCGTATTCCTCGGGGACCGAGAGCGCGAAGAAATTGTTGTCCCGGAGCTTCTGCCGGAGGGATTGGGGAATTTCCTCGGTGGCGTCGATCTGGTGGGCGATGGGCGCGATCTCCCCCTCCGCGAAGGAGCGGGTCATCGCCCGGAGCATTTCCTGCTGCTCCGTGAGCTGGAAGTTCATCGGGAGCTAGGAATCGGGGTACTCGTAGAATCCCCGGCCCGATTTCCGGCCCAGCCGGCCGGCCACGACCATCTGGCGCCATAGGGGGCACGGCCGGTACTTGTCGTCCCCGAATCCGCGGTGCAGCACTTCGAGAATGTCGAGGCAGACGTCCAGCCCGATGAGGTCCGCCAGCGCCAGGGGGCCGATGGGGTGATTCATGCCGAGCTTCATGACCGTGTCGATCGACTCGCGCGTCGCAACGCCTTCTTGGAGCGCGAAGACCGCCTCGTTGATCATCGGGAGCAGGACCCGGTTGGACACGAATCCGGGACGATCCTCCACGAGCACGGGGGTCTTTCCGAGCGCGCGCGCCTCCTCCATCACGGCGGAGACGGTCTCTTCCGATGTCTCGAGCCCGCGCACGACCTCGACCAGCGGCATCACCGGGACGGGATTCATGAAGTGCATCCCCACCACGCGGCCGGGCCGCCCGGTCGCCGCGGCCAGCTCGGTGATCGAGATCGACGACGTGTTGGTGGCCAGGATGGCATCGGGCGGAAGAGCGCGATCCAACTCTTGCAGCACGGCCTTCTTGAGATCCAGGCGCTCGGGCACCGCCTCGACGGCAAGCGCGCACTCCGAAAGCGGGAGTCCCGCCACGGCGCCTCGGATCCTTCCCAGGACCTGTTGCCGCGCGGCGGAGTCCAGCGTTCCCTTCTTGATGAGCCGGTCGAGGCTCTTCGCGATGGTGGCGAGGCCCCGCTGAAGAGACGGCTCGTCCCGGTCCCCCAGATAGACCTGCCGGCCCGCGGCCGCGAACACCTGGGCGATGCCGCTCCCCATGGTGCCGGCGCCGATCACGGCGACGGGACGCGTCGCCGTGGAGACCGCCACTACACGGCCTCCAGGCTCAGGGCGACGGCGTTTCCGCCTCCGAGACACAAGGTCGCGAGTCCCGTCTTCGCCTTGCGGTCCTTCATCGCGTAGAGGAGCGTGGTGAGCACACGCGCGCCACTCGCGCCGATCGGATGCCCCAGCGCGACCGCGCCGCCGTTCACGTTGAGCTTCGCGAAGTCCCACCCGAGCTCGCGCGCGTCCACGATGGCCTGTGCCGCAAACGCCTCGTTGGCCTCGATCAGGTCCCAGTCGTTGGGCTTCCGGCCCAGCTTCTCCGCGAGCTTCTTCACCGCGACGACCGGCGCGTAGAAGACCATCTCCGGAGCCACGCCCCCCGTCGCGTACCCGTTGACGCGCGCCAGGGGCTTCGCCCCCGTACGCTTCACCGCGGCTCCCGACATCACCACGACCGCCGAGGCGCCGTCGTTCAAGCCCGGCGCGTTCGCCGCCGTCACGGTGCCGTCCTTCTGGAACGCGGGGCGGAGCTTCGCCAGGGATTCCATCGTGGAATCCGAGCGCGGACGCTCATCCACGCAGAAGCACTTGGGCTCGCCCTTCCTCTGGGGCACCAGGACCGGAACGATCTCCTCCTTGAACTTCCCTTCCTTCTGCGCGCGGACCGCCTTCTGGTGGCTCTCCACGGAGAAACGGTCCTGATCTTCCCGCGTGACGTTGAATTTGCCCGCGATCAGCTCGGCCGCGCTTCCCATGTGGAAGTTGTTGAACGAATCCCAGAGTCCGTCGAGGACCACGCCGTCCACCAGATCTCCGTTCCCCAGCCGGTACCCGGTGCGCGCCTT
Organism: Candidatus Eiseniibacteriota bacterium; assembly: GCA_041486775.1. Lineage (GTDB taxonomy): Bacteria > Eisenbacteria > RBG-16-71-46 > SZUA-252 > SZUA-252 > WS-7. Next base: position 4,265 of record JBGPMB010000099.1, read on the forward strand.
GGTCAGGTAGTAGGGCGCGTTCGACATGGATTCCATGCCGCCCGCCACGACGATGTCCGAGTCCCCGGCCTTGATGGCCTGGGCGGCCAGCATCACGGCCTTGAGCCCCGAGCCGCAGACCTTGTTGATCGTCGTGGCGCCCACGGTGTTCGGAATGCCGGCCTTGATCGCCGCCTGGCGCGCCGGCGCCTGGCCGACCCCGGCCTGCACCACGTTCCCCATCAGGACTTCCTCGACGTCGCCGGGCGCAATGCCGGCCCGGCTCACGGCTTCGCGGATGGCGACAGCGCCCAGCTCGGGGGCCGGGAGCGAGGCAAGCCCGCCCAGGAACTCCCCGATGGCCGTGCGACACGCGCTCACGATGTAGGCGTCACGATCTGCCATGTCCATTCTCCTTCCGAAACGAACGTGCGGATTCCGGCGAGCGCTCTAGCGCGCGAGCCCTTCCGCCTCCCGCAAGAGTTCCCGGGCGATGACGAGGCGCTGGATCTGAGAGGTCCCCTCGCCGATTTCCATGAGTTTGGCGTCGCGGAAATACCGCTCCACCGGATGGTCGGTCATGTAGCCCGCCCCGCCGTGGATCTGGATCGCGGTGTCCGCGGACTTCATCGCGACCGTGGAGGCCAAGAGCTTCGCCATCGCGGACTGCCGCGTGTACGGAAGGCCGCGGTCCTTCAACCGCGCGGTCTGGTACACGAGAAGCCGGGCCGCCTCGGTTTCCGTGGCCATGTCCGCGAGCAGGAGCTGGATGGCCTGGAACTCGGCGATCGGCTTCCCGAACTGCTTCCGAGTGCGGGAGTAGCGGAGCGCGGCGTCGAAGGCGGCCTGCGCGATTCCGAGCGACATCGCGCCGATGGAGATCCGCCCCCCGTCGAGGGTCTTCATGAACTGCTTGAAGCCCTCGCCTTCCTGGCCGAGCAGATTTTCCTTGGGGAGCTTCACGTTCTCGAAGAGGAGCTCCACGGTGTCGCTGGCGCGGTGGCCCAGCTTCTTCTCGCGGGTGCCCGCGCTGAAGCCGGGGGTCCCTTTCTCGATGATGAACGCCGAGATCCCCTTCACGCCGATGCCCGGGGTCGTGACCGCGGTGAACACCGCGGTGCCGCACACCGAGCCGTTCGTGATGTAGATCTTGCGGCCGTTGACCGTGTAGTGGCTCCCCTCGAGGATGGCGCGCGTCTTCGTTCCGCCCGCGTCGGAGCCCGCCTCGGGCTCGGTGAGCCCGAACGCGGCGAGCTTCTCGCCGCTGCAGAGGGCGGGAAGGTACTTGCGCTTCTGCGCCTCCGTCCCGAAGTTGAAGATCGGGGAGGTGCCCAGCGAGACGTGGGCCGCCAGCGTGATTCCGGTCGACGCGCACGCGCGCGAGATCTCCTCGACCGCGAGCACGTAGGAGAGCGTGTCCAGGCCCTGGCCGCCGTATTCCTCGGGGAAGATCATTCCGAACAGGCCCAGCTCCCGCATCTTCTTCACGTTGTCCCACGGGAACTCGTTGGCCTCGTCGTAGCGGGCCGCCTTGGGCGCGATCTCCGCGTCCGCGAACCCGCGCAGCATGTCGCGCAGCCGCCCCTGCTCCTCGGTCAATTCGTAGATGTCGTTCGAGCGTCTCTCCATCGTCATTTCCATCGGGGTCTCCGAGCCGGTTAGACCGGCATCTCGCAGACTTCCTCGACCAGAACCTCCGCCTCGGTCGATTTCAGAACTTCATCCACGGTGACGCCGGGAGCGGTTTCTCTCAACTTGAGCCCCTGCGGTGTGACCTCCATCACGGCGAGATCGGTGATGATGAGGTCGACGACTTTCTTCCCCGTGAGCGGCAGCGTGCACTTCTTCAACACCTTCGAAGTTCCGTCCTTGGCCGTGTGGAGCATGGTCACCACGACGCGCTTGGCGCCGGCCACGAGATCCATGGCCCCGCCCATGCCCTTGACCATCTTCCCCGGAACCATCCAGTTGGCGAGGTTTCCGTCCTGATCCACCTCCATGGCCCCGAGGATCGTGAGGTCGATGTGCCCGCCGCGGACCATCGCGAAGGAGTCCACGCTCGAGAAGAAGGAGGCGCCGGGCAGCACCGTCACGGTCTCCTTCCCCGCGTTGATCAGATCCGCGTCCTCTTCCCCCTCGAACGGGTACGGGCCGACGCCCAGGATCCCGTTCTCGGACTGGAGCGTCACCTGAACCCCCTTCGGGATGTGATTCGCGACCAAGGTCGGCATCCCGATGCCGAGGTTCACGTAGAACCCGTCCTTAAGCTCGAGCGCCGCTCTTCGGACGATTCGTTCTCTTTTCGATTCGCTTGGGTCCATAGGTCCCCTGGAAAATGGCGTTCACGTAGACACCGGGTGTCACGACCTGGTCCGGATCGATGGCGCCGGGCTCGACCAGCTTCTCCACCTCGGCGATGGTGCACTCCGAAGCCGTCGCGACCACCGGATTGAAGTTCCGAGCGGATCTCCGGTAGATGAGATTGCCCTCGCGATCCCCCTGGTACGCCCGGACGAACGCGAAGTCGCCGCGGATGGGCATCTCGAGCACGTACTCGCGTCCGCCCAGGACGCGTAGCTCCTTCCCCTCGGCGACGACGGTGCCCACTCCCGTGGGCGTGTAGAACCCGCCGATCCCCGCGCCGCCGGCGCGCACCCGCTCGGCGAGGGTGCCCTGCGGGATCAGCTCCACGTCCAGCTCGCCGCTCAGAAACTGCCGCTCGAAGATCTGGTTCTCCCCGACGTAGGTCGAGATCATCTTTCGGATCTGCCGGGTCTGGAGCAAGAGCCCCAGCCCCCAATCGTCGACGCCCGCGTTGTTGGAGACACACGTCAAGTCCTTCACGCCGGAATCGCGGAGGGCTACGATCAGGTTCTCGGGGATGCCGCAGAGTCCGAATCCGCCGAAGAGGATGGTCGCGCCGTCCTTGATGCCGGCGCGTTCCAGCGCCGCGCGAGCGTCCTGCACGACCTTGGTCATCGGGCCGCCTCCGCCCCGGCGCGCGTGGCGCTCCGGATGTAGTCCACGATCGCGGTGGTCGGGGTGCCGGGACCGAACAGATCCCCGACCCCCATCGCGCGGAGCGCCGCCATGTCCTCCTTGGGTATGATCCCGCCCCCCGTCAGGAGCACGTCGGTGATGCCCTTCTCGCGCATGAGCGTGAGCACGCGCGGGAAGAGCGTCATGTGGGCGCCCGAGAGAATGGAGAGCGCCACGGCGTCCACGTCCTCCTGGACCGCGGCCTGCACGATCATCTCGGGCGTCTGATGGAGCCCGGTGTAGATCACCTCGAAGCCCGCGTCGCGCATGGCGCTCGCCACCACCTTGGCTCCGCGGTCGTGCCCGTCCAGCCCCGCCTTCGCCACCAGCACCCGGATCTTCCGCGCCATTGGATTCGCCCTTCCCCTAGAAGACAGCCGGTTCGCGGTACACACCGTAGGCTTCGCGGAACACGTCCGAGATCTCGCCCAGCGTCGCGTACGCCCGCACGGCGTCGAGCACGTAGGGTACGAGGTTCCGGTCGCTCATGCAGGCGTCGCGCAGCGCTGCGATCGTCTTCTCCCAGCGCGCGGCGTCGCGACGCGCGCGCACCGCGCGCACGCGCTCGATCTGGCGCCGCTCGATGTCGGGATCGATCTTGAGCACCGGGATCGAGATCTCCTCGTCGCCGCCGAAGCGGTTCACGCCGACGATGGTCCGCTGCCCCTGCTCGACCTGCATCTGGAAGCGATAGGCCGAATCCGCGATCTCCTTCTGGGGATAACCGCGCTCCACGGCCTGGATGATCCCGCCCATCTCATCGATGCGCCGGATGTACGCCGTGGCCTCTTCCTCCATGCGGTCCGTGAGCGCCTCGAGGAAATACGAGCCCGCGAAGGGATCGACCACGTTCGTGACGCCCGTCTCGTAGGCGATGATCTGTTGGGTGCGGAGCGCGACGGTGGCGGCCTCCTCGGTGGGAAGCGCCAACGTCTCGTCCATGGAGTTCGTATGCAGGGACTGGGTCCCGCCGAGCACGGCGGCCAGGGCCTGGATCGCCACCCGGGCCACGTTGTTGAGCGGCTGCTGGGCCGTGAGCGAGACGCCCGCGGTCTGCGCGTGCGTCCGGAGCATCCAGCTCTTGGGGTTCTTCGCCCCGAAGCGGTCGCGCATGAGCTTCGCCCAGATGCGCCGGCCCGCGCGGAACTTGGCGATCTCCTCGAAGAAGTCGTTGTGGACGTCCCAGAAGAAGGAGAGCCTCGGCGCGAACTCGTCCACGTCCATGCCGCGCTTCCGGCACTCTTCCACGTAGCCGATGCCGTCGGCGATGGTGAACGCCAGCTCCTGCACCGCCGTCGCGCCCGCCTCGCGGATGTGGTAGCCGCTGATCGAGATCGAGTTCCACTTCGGCATGTGCTGGGCGCACCACTCGATCATGTCCACGCAGATCTTCACGGAGGGGCGAGGCGGGCAGATCCACTCCTTCTGCGCGATGAACTCCTTCAGCATGTCCGCCTGGACGGTCCCGCCGAGCTTCTCGGGCGGGATCCCCTGCTTCTCGGCGACCGCGACGTACATCGCGAGTAGCACCACCGCCGGCGCGTTGATCGTCATCGACGTGGTCACCTGGTAGAGCGGAATGCCGCGGAAGAGGATCTCCATGTCCTCGAGCGAGGAGATGGCCACGCCCTCGCGTCCCACCTCGCCCAGCGACATGGCGTGGTCGGGGTCGTAGCCCATGAGCGTGGGCATGTCGAAGGCGGTCGAGAGGCCGGTCATGCCCTGGGCCAGGAGGTAGTGGAAGCGCTGGTTCGTGTGCTCGGCCGAGCCGAACCCCGCGAACTGGCGCATCGTCCAGAGCCGCGCGCGGTACATCTCGGTGTGAAGACCGCGCGTGAACGGGAACTTCCCGGGCTCGCCCAGGCGCTCCGCGAGGCCCGGCTTCACGTCTTCCGACGTGTAGAGCGCCTTCACGGGGATCCCGGAGAGCGTCTCGAAAAGCTGCGGCGGAGCCGTGGAGGATTCGTTCTCCGCGGCGCCCGGCTTCCCGGCGGCCGGACCCTGGGCCTCGCGCTTCACGCGCTGGGCCTCGGTCTCAGTTCGGGCTGCGTTCGCCATGGTCCGTCATCCTTTCGATCAGGTCCCGCGCCGCTCGATACGGTGAAACAGATCCTCGAAGCACCTCTTCGGCCGCGCGGTCGAGAAGGGAGCCCAGCCCCTGGCGATCCCAGGCCTGCTCGAGCAGCCGCTCGCGCACCGCGTTCTTCAGACGCGCCCGGATCTTCTCGCGCCGGATCCCCTCCGACGGGCCCGGCTCGGCCAGATGCGCCCTATGGGCTTCGATGGCCTGATGAAGCTCATCGATTCCACGCCGCTCCGTCGCGACCGTGCGCACGATCAAGGGCATCCAGGGCGCGGGCGGCCGGAGTGCCAAGGAGGAGCGGATCGCCGCCACCAGCTGATCCGCGCCGGCATGGTCCGACTTGTTCACCACGAACACGTCCGCGATCTCCATCAGCCCGGCCTTCAGGGACTGGATCGCGTCTCCCGACTCGGGAGTCAGCACCACGAGGGTCGTGTCGGCGGCCTGGGCCACGTCCAGCTCGGACTGGCCCACGCCCACCGTCTCGATCAGCGTGACGTCGCTTCCCCACGCGGAGAGAAGCTCGCACAGCTCCTCGGTTCGCCCCGCCAACCCGCCGAGGCTTCCGCGCGTGGCCATGCTCCGGATGAACACCCCGGGATCCGTGGAGAGCTCGCTCATGCGGACCCGGTCGCCGAGGATCGCGCCCCCCGTGTAGGGGCTCGTCGGATCCACCGCGACCACGCCCACGCGCCGGCCCTCCCGGCGCAGCAAGAGCGCGTACTCGGCGACGAGGGTGCTCTTACCCGCCCCCGGCGGCCCCGTGACACCCACGCGCGGAGCCGGCGGCTTCTTGCCGTAGATCCGGTCGAGAAGCGTCTCCGCCTCGGGCGCGCCGTTCTCGACCAGGGTCATGGCCCGCGCCAGCGAGCGCGCGTCGCCTTCGAGAAGGCCCTCCGCGAGCGTCAGTACTCCATCCCGGCGCGCGATTCGATCCCTTTCCGGTAGTGGTGCTTGATCTCGCGCACCTCGCTCACCGTGTCGGCCAATTCCACCATCGGCGCCGGGGCGCTTCGCCCGGTCCAGATCATATCCATCCACTTCGGGCGCGCCCTCGCCAGATCCAGCACTTCCTCGACGGGAACCAGCCCGAAGTCCGCGACGACGTTGATCTCATCCAGAATCAGGAGATCGTGCGCGCCTCCGCGGACGATCTCCCACGCCTTGTCCATCCCCTGCCGCGCCAGCTCGAAATCCCTGGGATCGGGATTCTTGGGGTCCACGAAGGCCACCCGCCCGAACTGCCAGA
>JBGPMB010000100.1:0-10563 GCA_041486775.1 Candidatus Eiseniibacteriota bacterium
CGCGCGCCGGGTAGCGAAGGAGGCGCCGGACGTGGAGTTCGAGGATCGCATCGTCGACAACATGTGCATGCAGCTCGTCCAGACTCCGGAGAACTACGACATCCTGGTGCTGCCGAATCTCTACGGCGACATCATCTCGGACCTGGCGGCGGGGCTGATCGGCGGGCTGGGTGTTGCGCCCGGAGCGAACATCGGCGACGAGATCGCGCTCTTCGAGCCGACGCACGGGAGCGCGCCGCGCTACGCCGGCAAGGACAAGGTGAACCCGTTCGGGATGATTCTGAGCGGAATGCTCATGCTCCAGCACCTCGGGGAGCGCGACGCGGCCGACCGGCTGGAGCGCGCGGTGGCGCGGGTGATCCGCGAGGGCAAGTCGGTGACGTACGACATGAAGCCGATGCGCGACGATCCGAGCGCCGTCGGAACTCAGGCGACCGCCGACGCCGTGATCGCGCTGCTCCGGTAGGGCGGGAATCCATGCTCGCCGACCGGGCGACGATCGACGTCCTGGCCGGACACGGCGGCTCGGGAGCGGTGAGCTTCCGCCGGGAGAAGTACGTGCCGAAGGGCGGGCCCGACGGGGGCGACGGGGGCGACGGGGGAAGCGTCATCCTGGTCGTGAACGAGCACCTGCGCACGCTGCTGGACTTCCAGTTCCGCGCGCGGTTTCAGGCGCCGTCGGGGGCGCACGGCTCGGGGAATCAGAAGAGCGGCCGCTCCGGGGAGGATCTCGTGGTCCCCGTGCCGCCGGGCACACTCGTGATGGAGGCGTCCTCGGGCGATCTCCTCGCGGATCTCGTGGAGGCGGGCGCGCCATTCGTCGCGGCGCGGGGTGGACGAGGCGGGCGTGGGAACGCGCGTTTCGCGACGCCGACGAGGCAGGCGCCGCGGAAGGCGCAGCCCGGGCGCCCCGGCGAGGAGCGGAAGCTCTTATTGGAATTACGGCTCATCGCGGACGTGGGCATCGTGGGTTTTCCGAACGTGGGAAAGTCCACGCTGCTCTCGCGCGTGAGCGCGGCGCGGCCGAAGATCGCGGACTATCCGTTCACGACCCTCGAGCCGTACCTGGGGCTGGTGCGCGTGCGCGAAGAGCAGAGCTTCGTGATGGCGGACCTGCCCGGCTTGATCGAGGGCGCGCATCAGGGCAAGGGGCTGGGCCACGATTTTCTGCGCCACATTCAGCGGACGCGGACAATCTTGATCTTGATCGACAGCGCCTCGGAGGATCCGGCCGGGGACCGGGAGAAACTGAATCGGGAACTCAGGGAGTACAGCGAGGATTTAACGAGAAAGCCCACGGTCGTCGCGATGAGCCGCTCGGATCTTCGGGGTGACGAGGTGCCTGGCGGGCCGCCGTTTCCGCTCGACGGAGCTCTCTGGGGTGGGTGGATCTCGGGAGTCACGGGGGTGGGTCTGGAGCACCTCCTGAACATTATCTGGGACGTGTTGATCGGGGCCGGTGTGGAAAAGCCGGCGTAGAGTCGGGTTGGCGGCGACCGGGGTGTCGCCGGAATGGAGGAGCGAGAACCATGGTAGCGAAGGATGTCGCGCGGCTCTGGGAAGAGCTGAGGCACAGGGATCCGGAGGAGAAACTCGGGTGGATCACGCAGCTCGCGCAGAATCCCACCGAGGAATCCATCGAGGTGCTCCTCGACGTGCTCCAACAGGAAAGCTGGTTCTTGAGAGACCAGGCGGCCCGCGTGCTCGCCACGATGGGGGAGCCGGTGCTGGAACCTCTCGTGGAATTCCTGAGCTCCGGCCTCTGGTACACGAGGGCTTCGGCGGTGGCTGCCCTGGGGCGGATGGGGAATCCGCGCGCGGCGGCCCCGCTGGTCGGGATGCTCAACGACCCGAACCGCACGGTGCGTGACGCGGTCTGGGACGCGCTGGTGCTCCTGTGCCGGAACGAGCTCGCAACGCCGGAGCTGGGGGCCGCGTTCGATGCGCTCCCGGAGAAAGCGCGTCGGTTCGCGCTCGACGGCCTGGTGGAGCGCGACTCCGAGGCGGCCGGGCAGGTGCTGCGGCACATGGACAACGCGACCGCCCCGCGGACGACGGCCGATGCCGCGGAAGCCGATTTGGCCTGGAAGGACGTCGTCGGCGGAGAGGGCGAAGCGAAACAGGCGGTACGCTGAAGGCGTCGCGCCACGCGGGGTTGGTGTGGTGGGGTGGAAGAAAGAAGACGGAGAGGAATCGCGCGTCCGGGCGCTTCGATCGCTGCAGAAGGGATACCCGCGAGGACTGTCGGAGCTTCACCCGGCGCCTCAGCCGATCTTTCTGGTCGGCCCCTGGAATCATCCGGGTCCCCTGGTCGCGATCGTGGGCGCGCGGAACGCGACCGACGACGGGCGGGACGTGGCTCGTGAGCTTGCGGGGGCCTTGGCCGCCCGAGGCATCGCGGTCGTGAGCGGCCTGGCCCGAGGAATCGATGCCGCGGCGCACGAGGGGGCGCTCGAGGCCGGCGGGCCGAGCGGTGCTGTGCTCGGGACGTCCCTCGATGAGATCTATCCCCGGCAGCACGCCTCGCTTCAACTCGCGCTCTCCCGCTCGCTCGGGCTCATGAGCGAGATCAAACCCGGCGATCCCGCCACCCCCGGCACCTTCGCGAGCCGCAATCGCATCCTGGCCGCGATCGCCGACGCGGTCGTGGTGGTTCAGGGATGCTCCCGCAGTGGATCCCTGATCACCGCCAAGGAGGCGCTGCGGCTGGGGCGCCCGGTGGGTGCCGTGCCCTGGGATCCGCGCGAAGCCCTGGGGCAGGCGCCTCATGAACTGATCCGCGCGGGGAAGGCGACGCTCGTGCGGCACGCGGATGACGTGCTGGAGTTGCTCGGGAAGGACACGCTCTCCCCCGCCGCTCCGGGGCGTTCGCCCGTCGCTGCCCCCGCCATCCAAAGCCTCCCGCCCCACGAAGCGGCCCTGTACCGCGCGCTCCGCGAGCGCCCGCGCCCCCTCGACGATCTCGCCGCGGCGGCATCGCTCACCGCCGCGGAGCTCAACGTCGCGCTTCTCGCGCTCGAGCTGAACGGTCTGGCCCAGCGCGCGCCGGGCGGGCTGGCGCGCCGTCGTCGCCGCGGTCCCTAGACGTGGGCCGCTCGCCCCTTCGGCCGCTCCGCCAGAAGCTCGAGATCCTCGCGCTCCGCTCGGTCGGTCTCCTCGCCCGCGCTCTCCCGTTCGCGTGGGCGAGTACCTTGGGGGCCGGCGTCGGCCTTCTCGCGTTTCAGTTCCTGGGGCGCCGTCGGCGCATCGCGATCGAGAACATCACGCGGGCCCTGGGGCCCGAAATCGACGGCGTCTCCGCGCGCGATCTGGCGAGGCGGACGTTCGCGCAGATCGGGCGCTCGTTCCTGGAATTCCTCGCGCTCCCGCGCCTCGGGCCGAAGGGCATCCTGGCGCGCGTGGAGCTGGTGGGATTCGAGCCGGTGCTCGAATGGGTTCGGATGGGCCGGGGGGCGGTCGTGCTGACGGCGCACTACGGGAACTGGGAAATGCTCGGGGCGTCGATGCGCGCCCTGGGCGCGCCGATGCAGTACCTGCTGCCGCCGCAGTCCAACGAGGGGAGCGACGCGTACTTCGACGGGATCCGCGCGAGACTGGGCATCCCCTCGGTCAAGATCGGGTACGGGATGCGCGACGCGTTGAAGGCGCTCCGCTCGGGCGCCTTCCTCGGGATGCTGCCGGACCAGGACGCGCGGCGCGTCGGGATCCACGTTCCTTTCTTCGGCCGGCTCGCCTCCACGCACACCGGCCCCGCGCGGCTCGCTTACCGCACGCGCTCTCCGATTGCGATCGGCCTGATCGAGCGCGAGAAAGGAGCGCGCTTTCGTTCCCGCCTCGTGGCCACGCTCACGCCGGATCCCGAGGCGGAGGAATCGCGCGAAGTGGAGCGGCTCACCCGTGCGATCAACGAAGCGATCGAGGCGGGCGTGCGTCGGCGCCCCGACCACTGGTATTGGATCCACCGCCGCTGGAAGACCCCGCCGCCTACGATGTGAATCCGATGTCCTTGGCGGGCGGGTCGAACGTCTTGATCTTCCCGAATTGATCCTCGTACTTCTTCACGTTGGTCTCGAGCGCCGCGAGCAGGGAACGCACGTTGGGCGGGGTCATGACCACGCGCGCGAACACCTTGCTCTTCGGACTTCCCGGCAGGATCCGCGCGAAATCGAGCACGAACTCCGATAGGGAGTGGCTGATCAGCACGAAGTTCGAGTAGATGCCTTCCGCCTCCTTCTCACCCAACTCCATGTTGATCGAGCCGGGTTGCCCCTCACGCTTGGCGTCCATACGTAAGCCTCCTTTTTCCAATTAGTTGCGTCCACAATGCCGTCTCAAGATATCGCCTAAGCTGCCGTAAATCAATCTGATAGGGCCGTGTGGGCCGAAAGGAAGGGATTCACTTCTTGGAGGGGGGCGTGATGGGAACGAAGCGGGCCGGGTCGGCGCGGGTCGAAGAGCAGATTGTCGTGGCCTGGAAGCGGTTCGCGGACCGGAAGGCCCAGGGCCTGCACCGCATCGCCGAGGGCGCATGCTACATGGAGCCGCGCCCGTGCCCGTTCGAGCCGCGGCCCGACTTCGAGACCCGATTCGCGCAAGATTGCGTCCACTGTCCGCGCATCCAGGGGGCCGTGGAAGAGCTGAAGCCCTTTCCGGAAGGGTCCTCCGGCGTCGTTCCCACGCTCCCCCTCCTGCTCCATCTCCTCGAGGAGGAAGCGAAGGCGGTTCGCCGCGAGCACGAGGACGGGCTGGAGGACGAGGCGGAGCGCTACCGGAGCGCCGGGTTCCTGTTCCGTTCCATCCCGCTCATGCACGTCGCGCTCACGCACGAGCGGATCGGGCGGCTTCTGCTCACCGCGATCGGCGGGGCGTTTGCGCAGGAAGTGGACACGATCCTGCTCTTTCGGATCGTCTCGGAGGGGACCGCGATCGAGCTGGCCGACAGCTTCCGCCGGGCGGACCGGACGGATCCCGACGCTCCGGTGCGGACTCCGCTCGATCTCGACACCTTCGAGGCCGAGGGCGGTTTCTCGAGCGACGTCTTCACGCGCCTTCGCGAAGAGCGGCTTCCCATCGAGCCCGATCGCGACCTTCTTTCCGACGCGGTCTTCGACGGCCGCGCGTCGGTGGTGCTGAGCCCGCAACGGGAGCTCCGGCTCCCGGAGCGCGTGGTCGAGTCTCTTCCCGAGGGCCCGCTGGCCGTCCTGCCGCTCTTCGGGAGGGAGAAGGTGCTCGGAATCATCGTCATCTCCCAGGCCGCGGGGCATTCCGGCTGGACCGCGGATCAGATCGAGCTCCTGAGCGCGATCGCGGCGCAGGCGGGGATCGCGCTGGAGGGGAACACGGTGCTGGATATCGTGCGCCGGCGCGGCGCCGCGGTCCGGTCGGCGATCGACTTCAGCCGCGTGGCGGCCCTGCCGTCCCGCCCCGACGTCCGCGCGGAGCAGGCGCTCCGCGCGCTCCTCTTCGCGGCGCAGGCCTCGGGGGGCGTCGCGTGGGTGCGCGGGGAGGACGGTTCGCTCGAGCTCGCGCACGTGCACGCCGTGGATCCGGGCACCACGCAGGATATGGCGTCTTTGGGAGCGTGGTTCGTGCAGTGGTTCGAGGCGGACTCCAAACCCATCACGGCGGACGGTGTGAACGAAGACCCGCGCTTTTCGGGAACGCTGCCGGATGACTGGCGGTGCCTTCTCGCGGCGCCGATCCACGGCGGCGAGAAGGTCACCGGCGTGCTGCTCGTCTTCAACAAGGCGGGCGGCACCCAGGACGAGCCCTTCTCGTTCGACGCGGAGGACGCTCGGGTCGCCGAGTTGATCGCGGCCATCGCGTCGCTCTCCGACACGCGGTTCTCGCAGGAGGAAACCCTTCGCGTGAAAGACCGCCGGCTTCACGAAGTGGAAGCGCAGCTCCGCCATGCTGAGAAGCTCGCGGTCGTGGGCGAGCGCGGAGTGCAGGTGGCACAGGACGTGCGGAACCCGGTCGCCGCGATCACCGCGTTCGCGAAGCGCGTGCTGAAGTCGCTCACGGCGAAAGACCCGAACCGCGAGTATCTGGAGATCATCCTGCGCGAGACGGAGCGGCTGGAGCGGGTGCTGGGCGAGCAGGTGGCGCTGGCGCAGATGACCCGTCCGCGTCTCAAGCTCGAGAACCTGAACGCCCTCGTGCAGGACGTGCTGCAATCGCAGGCGGAGGACCTGGTGCGCCGTCGCGTGCGGCTCTTGAAACGGCTCTCGCCCGAGGTCCCGACCCTTCTCCTCGACAACGAGAAGATGCGCCAGGTCCTGGTCAACGTGCTGAGCTACGCGCTCCACTCGGTGCCGAGCGGCGGACGCGTGCGCGTGGAGACGCGCGCGGCGCAGGGCGCGGTGCAGGCGGAGATCGCGCACGACGGACCCAAAGTGGCGGGCGAGGCCTTGGACCGGCTCTTCGTCCCGTTCTCGACGTCGCGGCGATACGGCGCGGGCGTGGGGCTTGCCATGGCGTATCAGATCGTCCGCGAGCACGGCGGAGAGATCCGGGCTCGGAGCGAGGGGGATTGGAGCAGCATCGTCACGATCTATCTGCCGACACGAGAGAATGACGACCGCAGGAGACGCCCGGATCGCCGCGACACGCGCTCCGACCGGCGCCGCAGGCTGGCCTAGCCGTTGACCTTGGCGGGTCACCATGGTAAGGTTTCCGTCCGGCGCGACCCTAGCTCAGTTGGTAGAGCACCACGCTGAAAACGTGGGTGTCCGCAGTTCGATTCTGCGGGGTCGCACCATTCATTTTCGCGAGGATTTTCCCCACGACAGAGCTTCGCGACTCACGAATTCCAAGCTGGTGTAGCTCAGCTGGTAGAGCACGTCACTCGTAATGACGGGGTCACCGGTTCGATTCCGGTCACCAGCTCCATTCCCGGGTCGGCCGGTCCGAACCCTCGGCCGCACGTCATGAAAACCAGCCGCCACGCCGCGCGCCCCCTCGAGGGGGACGCGGCGCACGCGCGGAACGCGGAGCTCTTCCATCGATGACGGAAACCTTGGGCAACGATCCGCTGCGCGGCCTCATGGTCAGCGCCTCCGGCGTTCGCGGGATCGTGGGGCAGACCTTGACCCCCGACGTGGTGCTCCGGGTGGCGGGCGCGCACGCGTCCTTTCTCGATCCGGGTCCGGTCGTGGTGGGCCGGGACACGCGGCCGAGCGGTGCCTGGGTCTCGCGACTGACGCAGGCGGCGCTCCTGGCGTCCGGGCACGACGTGATCGACGTCGGTATCGCGCCCACGCCGACCATCCTCTTTGCGATCCGCCATCACGGCGCCTCCGGCGGGATCGCGATCACGGCCAGTCACAACCCGGCGCCGTGGAACGCGCTCAAGCTCTTCGGCCCGGGTGGAACCTTCCTGGCGCCGGCGCAATCGGAAGAGGTGGCGCGCCGCGCGAGGCAGGGGCGCGCGTCCTGGGTGACGCACGCCGACGTCGGCGTAATCCGCGAGGACCAGGGCGCGATCCAGCGCCATCGCGACGCGATCTTGGCGCTCGAGGGCCTCGACGTGGACCGCATCCGCAAGCGCCGCTTCCGCGTGGTGGTGGACGCCACGAACGGCGCCGGGTCCATCGCGACCCCGGCTCTGCTCGAGGCTCTGGGTTGCGAGGTGGAGCGGCTCTACTGCGAGCCGGACGGAAAGTTTCCCCGCGTCGCCGAGCCGCTGCCCGAGCACCTGGGTGCCCTGGGCGAGCGGGTCCGCGCGGTGGGGGCCCACATCGGACTCGCGAACGATCCCGATGCCGACCGGCTCGCGATCGTGGACGAGCGGGGCGAGCCCATCGGGGAAGAGCGAACGCTTCAGATCGCGGTCGACTGGGCGCTGGCGCATCAGAAGGGCGCCGTGGCGGTGAACGCCTCCACGTCGATCGGCGTCGAGCTGATCGCGCGGCGGTACGGCGCGCCGGTCCACCGCACCAAGATCGGCGAGGCGCACGTCGCGCAGAAGCTGATCGAGGTCGGAGGCGTGATCGGCGGCGAAGGGAACGGCGGTGTCATCTATCCGGCGCTCCACGCCACCCGAGACGCGCTTCTCGCGGCCGCGATCACCATGGATTGGCTCGCGCGCGACGCGAGGCCCCTGAGCGCGCACGTGGCGGAGCTTCCGCCGGTGACCATGGTGAAACGCAAGCTCGACGTGAGGCTCGAGGATCCGGTCGCCCTTCAAGAGGCGTTGGCCCGGGCCTTTCCGGACGGAGAGCGCAATGTTCTGGACGGGGAAAAGTACCTCTGGGAAGATTGCTGGGTTCAGGTGCGCGCGTCGGGGACGGAGCCCATCGTGAGGATTCTCGCGGAGGCTCGAACCCGGGAACAGGCCGAGTCGTTGGCCCACCGGGCCAGCGAAGCGGTGGAGCGTTCCCAGACGCACGCGCGGGCGCGTTAGGGAGAGGAGTCACTATGTGCGGTATCGTCGGATATGTCGGATCGCAGGAATCACTGCCCATCCTGCTCGAAGGACTGAGGCGGCTCGAGTATAGAGGCTACGATTCGGCGGGTGTCGCCGTCCTGAACGGGACGGGGCTCTCGGTCCGGAAGGCCGCGGGCAAGATCGCGATGCTGGAAGAGCTCCTGAACGGCGCGAGACCCAAGGGATCCCTGGGCATCGCGCACACGCGCTGGGCCACCCACGGCGAGCCCAACACCCGGAACGCCCACCCCCACGTGGACTGCAAGCAGAACATCGCCATCGTCCACAATGGGATCATCGAGAACTACGTCACCCTGAAGAAGATTCTCGTGCAGGAAGGCCATCGCTTCACGACCGACACCGACACGGAAGTGATCGCCCACCTGATCGAGAAGTACTTCGAGGGGAACCTCGAGCGCGCCGTCGCGCTGGCGCTGCAGCATCTCACGGGAACCTACGGCATCGCGGTCATCGCCCGGGACGATCCCGGCAAGATCGTGGGCGCGCGCCACGGGAGCCCCCTCGTCGTGGGCATCTGCGACTCGGAGTACATCCTGGCCTCCGACGTCTCCGCCATCATCCGGCACACGAACCAGGTGGTCTACCTGGACGACGGCGAGATGGTGGTGCTCACACCGGCGGGGATCCACACGACCACCATCCGCGAGGAGACCGTCAGCAAGCGCGTGGAGACCGTGGACTGGGATCTCGACATGATCGAGAAGGCGGGCTTCCCGCACTTCATGTTGAAGGAGATCTTCGAGCAGCCCCAGTCGCTCCGGAACACGCTGCGCGGGCGCCTCATCCTGGAGGAAGGGACCGCCCGTCTGGGCGGGCTCAACATGTCTCCCGCCGAGCTGCGCGCGATCACGCGCGTCGTCATCACCGCCTGCGGCACGTCCTGGCACGCCGGGATGATCGGCGAGTACATGATCGAGGAACTGGCGCGGATCCCGGTGGAGGTGGAGTACGCCTCCGAGTTCCGCTATCGCAATCCCATCCTCGAGCCCGGCACGCTCGTCATCGCCATCAGCCAGTCGGGCGAGACGGCGGACACCCTGGCCGCCATGCGCGAGGCCAAGAGACGCGGCGCGCGCGTGCTCGGCTTCTGCAACGTGGTCGGGAGCACCATCGCGCGGGAATCCGACGGCGGCGTCTACATCCACGCGGGACCCGAGATCGGAGTGGCGTCCACGAAGGCGTTCACCTCCCAGGTCGCCGCCTTGGCGCTTCTCACGCTGTACCTGGGCCGGCTCGGCGAGCTCTCCTCCGAGCTGGGCGCCGAGCTGACACGCGAGCTGGCGGTGATCCCGGAGAAGATCGAGCGCATCCTCGCGGGCGCGGACAAGGTGAAAGCGATCGCGAAGGCCTACGCGCACCACAACAACTTCCTCTACCTGGGGCGCGGCTACAACTTCCCGGTCGCCCTCGAGGGTGCCCTGAAGCTCAAGGAAATCTCCTACATCCACGCCGAGGGCTATCCGGCGGCGGAGATGAAGCATGGGCCGATCGCCCTCATCGATCAGAACATGCCGGTCGTGTTCATCTGCACCCAGGACTCCGCCTACGAGAAGGTCCTGAGCAACATGGAAGAGGTGCGGGCGCGACGCGGCAACATCATCGCGATCGCCTCGGAGGGGGACGACCACGTGGCCACCAAGGCGGACCAGGTGATCTACATCCCGAAGACGCTCGGACCGCTGACGCCGCTCCTCGCGGTGTTGCCGCTCCAGCTCCTCTCGTACTACATCGCGGTGGAGCGCGGCTGCGACGTGGACCAGCCGCGCAATCTCGCCAAGAGCGTCACGGTCGAGTGAGCCAGGACCCCCGAACGGCCATCCAGACGCCGCACGCCCCCGCGGCCATCGGACCCTACGCGCAGGCGCGGACCGGCCCCTTGTCCGGGCGATGGCTCGCCTCCTCCGGGCAGGTGGGACTCGACCCCGCCACCGGGAAGCTGGTTCCGGGAGGCGTGGCCGCCGAGACGGAGCGCGCGCTCCGGAATCTCGAGGCGGTCCTGAAAGCCGGTAACGCGACCTTCAAGGACGTGGTCAAGACCACGGTGTTCCTCGTCGACATGGCGGACTTCAGCGCGATGAACGAAGTCTATGCGCGCTTCTTCACGGAGCCGAAGC
>JBGPMB010000101.1:0-10478 GCA_041486775.1 Candidatus Eiseniibacteriota bacterium
GAACGCTCAGGCCGCCGAACACGCCGATGCTGACGCCGACGGGTCCCGCCTGGGCTACTCCACTCGCCATGGCGGATGCGAGCAGAGCCAGAGCCAAGAATCGTTTCATGATCTATCCCCCTGTGTTTCGAGCGTCACGAAATCGCGCTCGTCGCTCCTCGAGCAAAAGGTGCGCAAGGTAGCTGCGAAATGTACCACCCGGGGCGCGCCGACGCAATCCCGTCCCACGGGCCCCGGCGCCTTCTCAGCCGGCCCCGCCCGTCCAAAATCCATCGGGATCGATTCTTCGGAGCGCCGCGATTTCCTCCTCGGAGAAGGGCCGCGTCATGCCGAGCGGCTGGGGAATTCGCGGCGTGAAGCTCATGCCGACCAGGACGTGGTCCACCGTGACCCCCGGATAGACCTCGTAGAGGTAGGCCTCCGCCAGGGCGCGGTCGAAGCGGAACACGGCGTGCGTCGTGACGATGGCGGTGGGGCCACCGGGCGGAAGACCCGTCCGCTCGCGAAAGCCGGGGCCGTCCCCGTAGCCGGGGGTCGTGCGAAACCGAACCTTTTCCACGAGGCGGCGTTTCTCGTGCGCCAGAAGGATCACGGTGCGCCGCGCGAGCGAGGCGATGTCCGCCGCGCCGCCGCTGCCCGGCAGGCGGGTCGTCCCGCCGGCATCGTTTTCGACCTCGGTGGAGTTCACGTTTCCGAAGCGGTCCACCTCGGCGCCGCCCAGTAGCCCGAGATCCACGCGCCCGGCCGCCATCATGCCCATCACGTCGAGGGTCGTCGAGGCGGAGGTGGCGTTCAGGATGTTGGGCGGATCGCCCATCGTGAAGAGAAGCTCGCGGGCCGCCTCTTCGCGGACCAGCCCGTTCTCATAGAGGGCGACCGCGTTCGGGGCATGCGTGGCCTTCGCGACCAGATACGCAAGAAGGGGGAGCCGCGTTCCCACGAACACGGTCTCCCCCTCTTCGATCTCACGCGCGGCGCGGAGCACCATCCGCTCGCGCGGCGCGACGGCGTTCGGAATCATCCGGGCTGCGCGATGGCCTCCGGACCCGCTACTTGCCGCCGAACTTCGGCGGGCGCTTCTCCACGTACGCGTTCAGACCCTCGCGGGCATCCTCGCTCGTGAAGAGCTGCTGCTGCAGCTCGCGCTCGATCGCGAGCGCCTCGCTGAAGGGAACCTCGAGGCCCGATTGCACCGCGCGCTTGATCCGGCCCACGGCCTTCGAGGCCTTTCCGGGCGGCACGAACTGCCGCGCGTACTCCATGAGCTTCGCGTCGAAGCCCTCCGCCTCGAAGATCTGATTCACCAGCCCGTATTTCTCGGCGTCCTCGAAGGAGAACGTGGAGCCTGTGGCCATCAGCTCGATGGCGCGCGATTTCCCGACGAGGCGGGCCATGCGCTGCGTGCCGCCCGTGCCGGGGAGAACCCCCAGCGTCACTTCCGGGAGGCCGGCCTTGCCCGCGTTCCGCTTGGCGATGCGGATATCGGCCGCCATCGCGATCTCCAGACCACCGCCCACGCAATGGCCGTTCAGCGCGGCGATCACGAGCTTCGGCGTCTGCTCCAGGCGGTTCAGGGTCTCGTTGGCGTGGAGACAGAAGAAGTACTTGAAGGTGGGATCCACGGTCTGGAGCATCTTGATGTTCGCGCCCGCGCAGAAGAACTTGTCTCCCGCGCCGCGAATCAGGATGACGTGGACCGCGGGATCGAAGCGCGCCTTGAGAATGCATTCGTCCAGGTCGCGCATCATTTCGTACGTGTACGTATTGGCGGGCGGATCGGTCAGCTCGAGGATCGCGATGCCGCCGTCGACGCGGTAGCTGACCCGCGTTCCGGCGGCCGGAAGGGTCGCAGTCTCGGGTGTCACGGGTGAAACCTCCTTCTTGGGGGTGGGATTCAAGCTCGTGGCCTCGAGGTGTGGGGCGCGCTCACCGGCCCTCGTAACGGGGCTCGCGCTTCGCGAGAAAGGCGGCGAATCCTTCGCGCGCGTCCCGAGTGTTCCAGCACCGTTCCTGGGCCTTGAGCTCACGCTGCAACGCTTGCTCGAGAGTATAGCCGAGCGCGCCGCGGACGGAGCGCTTGATTTCCGCCAATGCCACGGCGGGGCCTTGCGCCAGACGCTCCGCGAATTGGACCGTTTCCTCGAGGAGACGCTCGGCGGGGAGCACGCGCGAGACGATCCCCAGGCGCAGGGCTTCGGCGGCATCGATGAGATCGCCGGTCCACATCAGCTCCAGCGCTCGCGAGGGGCCGATGAGGCGCGGGAGCGTGTAGAGCGAGCCCCAGTCGGGATGAAGCGCGATTCGGACGAAGCTCTGCGCGAATTTCGCCTTCTCGGAGGCCCAGCGCACGTCGCAGGCGAGGGCCAGGCTCATGCCGCCGCCCGCGGCGGCCCCGTTCACGGCCGCGATCAGAGGCTTCTCGATCTTGTCGATCGCGAGCATGAGATCGCGCCCGGCATCCACCAGGCCGCGGAAGTCCTCGTATTTCCCGCCGCGGGCCATCACCGATTCCATGAACGTGATGTCGCCGCCCGAGGAGAATCCGCGTCCCGCGCCGGTGACCACGATCGCGCCCACGCCCGGGTCCCGCGAGACCTCTCCGAACGCCTCGAGCAACGGCGCCCCCATCTCGACGACGAGCGCGTTCAGGGACTCGGGGCGATTCAGCGTGATCAGGGCGACGCGCCCGCGTCGCTCCGTCAGAACCTCGGCGGTCCGAACGTCCGCCATCGCCGTCAGCTCAGGTCCACCCAGACGCTCTTCGTCTGGGTGTAGAAGTCGAGGCCCGCCATGCCGGACTCGCGGCCGAAGCCCGAGCCCTTGTACCCGCCGTAGGGGGAGGCGGCGTCGTAGAGGTTGTAGTTGTTGATCCACACCGTGCCCGTTTGGAGGATGCGCGCGGCGCGGTGGGCTTTCTTGATGTCGCGCGTCCAGATTCCGGCGCTCAAGCCGTAGAAGGAGTCGTTCGCCTCCTCGAGCGCCTTGTCGAAATCGTCGAAGGAGATGACCGAGAGAACCGGCCCGAAAATCTCCTCGCGGGCGATCGTCATCGAGTTCGTCACGTTGTCGAAAATGGTCGGCTTCCAGAAGTAGCCGCGGCCGTTCCCGATCCGCGCGGGCTCGCCCCCCAGCACCAATCTAGCGCCCTCCTTCTTCCCGATCTCCACGTAGCGCGAGATCTTCTCGATCTGCGCCTCCGAGGTCTGGGCGCCCAGCCGCGTCTTGGGATCGAAGGGATCGCCCTGCGGGAATTTCTGCGCGCGGTCGATCACCTTCTCCATCAGGGTGTCGTGGATGCTTCGCTCCACGAAGAGCCTCGAGCCCGCCGTGCAGATCTCTCCCTTGTTGAAGAAGATCGCGAAGACCGATCCGCGCGAGGCGGCCTCGAGGTCCGCGTCGGCGAAGACGATGTTGGGGGATTTCCCGCCCAGCTCCAGCGTGACCTTCTTCAAGGTTCGCGCGGCGTTCTGCATGATGAGCCGGCCCGTCGTGGTCTCGCCGGTGAAGGCGATCCCGTTCACGCCCGCGTGAGCAACCAGAGCCCCTCCCGCCGTGGGGCCGAAGCCCGGCACCACATTGAGCACACCGGGTGGGATGCCCGCCTCCAGCGCCAGCTCGCCGAGGCGGAGCGCGGTCAGAGGGGTCTCCTCGGCCGGCTTCAGCACGACCGTGTTCCCGGCCGCGAGCGCGGGCGCCACCTTGCGCGAGGCGAGGAGGAGCGGGTAATTCCAGGGAACGATCAGCCCCACCACGCCCAGCGGCTCGCGGAGCGTGTAATTGAGAAAGGGTCCGCTGACGGGGATGGTGCTCCCCTCGATCTTGGTCGCGGCCCCGGCGTAGTAGTAGAAGACGTCCGCCGTCATGGGCACATCGACCTTCGAGGACTCCCAGATCGGCTTTCCGGTATCGAGGGTCTCGAGCTGGGCCAATTCGGCGGTCTTCTCGTTGATGAGATCGCCCAGCTTCCAAAGAAGCCGGCCCCGCTCCGAGGCGGACATCTTGCCCCACGGCCCTTTCAGGGCCTGCCGGGCTGCCTGGACCGCGAGATCCACGTCGGCGGCGTCCCCCTCGGCCACCTCGAGGAGCGTGTCGCCGGTAGCGGGATTGATGGTCTGGAATCTCTTACCAGAAAGCGCCTCGCGCCAGTCGCCACCGATGAGCATGCGGCCACCGGATTGGAGCGCGGGTTTGGGCAGAGTTTCGGTCGGGTTCATCGGCGCCATCCTCTAGCTCGGGTATTCATACACCCCGCGTCCCACCTTCCGGCCGAGTCGGCCGGCTTTCACGTACTGGATGAGGAGCGGGGAAGGCCGGTACTTGTCGCCAAGCGTCCGGTGCAGATATTCCAGGATGCTGAGTCGCGTGTCCAGGCCGACCAGGTCCACCAGCTCGAAGGGCCCCATGGGGTGATTCAGGCCCAGCTTCAGCGCCTTGTCGATGTCCCGCGCGGAGGCGACGCCGGACTCCAGCATGGTGAAGGCTTCGTTCCCGATCAGGACGTTGATCCGGCTCGTCACGAAGCCGGGGGACTCGCGAACCAGGACGGTTTCCTTGCCCATGGCCTTCGACGCCTGCTCCCCGATCGCCAGCGCCTGGTCCGTGGTCTCGAGCCCGCGCACCAGCTCGACCAGGCGCATCCGGTGCACCGGATTGAAGAAGTGCATGCCGAGAAAACGTCCGGGGCGGTCCGAGGTCGCGGCCAGCTCCGTGATGCTGAGCGAGGAAGTGTTGGTGGCGATGACGCCTTGCGGCGCCATCCGCGGCGCGAGCTGCTCGTAGACCTGGGCCTTGATCGCCACCGACTCGGGGACGGCCTCGATGGCGAGGTTCGCGCCCTGCGCCGCGTCGAAGCCGGAAGCGTAGGTGAGCCGCTCGCGGGCGGAGCGGGCGGCTGCTTCATCGATCTCGCCTTTTTCCCGCGCCCGATCCAGGATCTTCTCGGTCTCGGCGCGCGCGGATTGGAGCGAGGCCGGATTGGGCTCGATCACCGCGGTCTTGTATCCGCCCCGCGCGGAGGCGAGCGCGATCCCGCGCCCCATGATTCCGGCGCCGATGACCACGACGCTGTGGATGGTCTCTTTGGTTTCGGGCGTTGCGGCCTTCGCAGCCATAGGCCCCCATGGTATATGATCGACGCCTGATGCGCTCTATCCTCGCTTTGGGCCTGGCCCTCCTGGTTCTGGCGTCGGAAGCTCCGGGAATCTTCATCGAATCGCCCGTCTGCGCCGCGGTGGACGGCAAGGCTACCGTTGCCCGGAAGGCCACGGCGCCGGGCTCGGCCAAGTCCTGTTGCGGCAGCCCCTCCTGCCCCATGCATGGGAAGGGGTGTGCCACGCGCGAAGCCTGTCCGATGGCCGGCACCGGCGCATCCAGCCACAAGCTCTGCGCCCCCGCGTGCGGACGCGAGGGTGTCCGCGTGATGCCCGGGGTTCCCGATCCGGGAACGCTGGATCCGGCCGCCGCGCCCGCCACGCTCCTCTCCGAGACCCCATCGGCACTGCCCGCCTTAGGCGAGCTTCCGACCTGTAACCCTGTACCCGCCGATCCTCCTCCGCGCGCCTAGCGCGAATCGCCGCACCCAACAGACGTCATTCGGCAGGCGCTTTACGTCGAAGCGTCGCGCCCCCGTCCTGTTCCGAGGAGGATGTTCATGTCGTGGCGTGCCGTTTTCCTACTCGCGGCCCTGGGCCTCTTGCCCGCGCGCGCGTTCGCGAGCTGCGGGTCGGATCACTGTCCCGTCGACCCGGGTTTGCTCTGGGAGCATTCGCTTCTCACGTTCGATTTGACCCAGCAGTACATCGACCAGAATCAGCCGCGTGCCGGGACGAACGACGTTGCGGTGGGGGCGATACCATCCGCGGAGGACGAGGTCCGGACCTTGAGCCGGATCACGACCGCCCACGCCATCTATCAGCCCGGCGAGCACTGGTCGGTGGTGGCTTCGCTTCCCTTCGTGAGCCGCTATCACGAGCACATCCACAACGAAACTGGCAATCCACCCGAGACGCAGCGCTGGAGCTTCAACGGCGTGGGCGATCTCGAGGTGGACGCCTCGCGAATGTTCGCGGGCGGGGGCGAGAACCCGGTGCGCTATCACCTGACCGCCGGGGTCAAGGCGCCGACGGGTGTGCGTCACGTTCCGGAGTTCAACGGCGATGAGCCTGAGCCGCCCGCTCGCCCGGGGAACGGCGCCTGGGGCGCGATCGCGGGCGCGGGCGCGCAGTGGTCGATCACGGCGAAGATGCCTAGCGGCAAGTACGGCGCGATCCCGATCCGGCTCAGCGTGCTCGGACACACCAGCGGCCGCGGAACGGAACGCTACAAGGTGGGGTCGGAGCTGCAGACCAATCTCGGGATGAGCTATCCGCTCACGCGCTCGATCGAGGTGCTCCTATCCGGAGATGTTCGCGTCCGCGCGAAAGACGATCCGGGCGATACCGACGCGGAAGCGGGACACACCGGAGGGACGGCGGCGTTCGTGAGCCCCGGCGTGCGGGTCCAGGCGGTGGCGAAGACGGCGTTCTATGGGATCGTCCAGCTTCCGGTCTACCAGCGCGTGAACGGGATCAACCTGGTCTCGGATTTCAATCTCTACCTGGGTGTGACCCACGCGGCGTTCTAGAGGCGGGGGAGCGTGACGCCGCGCTGGTCCTGGTACTTGCCCTTCTTGTCCTTGTAGGAGGTCTCGCAGATTTCGTCCGCCCCGAGGAAGAGGACCTGCGCGATACCCTCGTTGGCGTAGATCATCGCGGGCAGCGTGGTCGTGTTCGAGATCTCGAGCGTCACGTGCCCCTCCCATTCCGGCTCGAGCGGCGTTACGTTCGTGATGATGCCGCACCTTGCATAAGTCGATTTTCCGAGGCAGATCGTCATGACATCGCGCGGAATGCGGAAGTACTCGACGCTTCGGCCGAGCGCGAAGGAGTTCGGGGGCACGATGCAGACGGGTCCCTGGAAATCGACGAACGACCTCGCGTCGAATTTCTTCGGATCCACCACCGAGCTGTTGATGTTCGTGAAGATCTTGAACTCGTCCGCGATGCGGAGATCGTATCCGTACGAGGACACGCCGAAGGAGATGGCCCCCTCGCGAACCTGCTTCTCGGCGAAGGGCTCGATCATCGCGCGTTCCCGGCACATCCGGCGAATCCATTTGTCGCTCTTGATCATGATCATCCCCGTGGAGAATGGTCGTCGACGCTGCGTCTGAGCCGCGCATTGTGACACGGCCCCCGCGGCCGGTCCAGGGATGGGCTACTCGCGCGGCTTGTCCGCGCGCTGAGCCTTCTGGAGGGCCTGGTCCAGGGTTTCGATCTTGTAGGGCTTGTTCACGAACCCCGCCGCCCCCTCGCTCACGAGGAATTCGGAGGCGGCGCGATCGGCGTATCCGGTGGAGATCAGGACCGGGAGGTCCGGCTCGATGGCACGGAGCGCCTGGAGCGTCTGGAAGCCGTTCATGCCGGGCATGATGAGATCGAGGAGCACGACGTCCGGCCGGGCCCCGCCGCGCAATAGCTCGACTCCCTTCTCGCCGGACGGAGCGGCCAGCACGGAGTAGCCCAGGAATTTCAGGATCTCCGAGGCGACTTCCCGGACGGAATCTTCGTCGTCCACGACGAGCACAGTGCCTTTGGTCTCGGCCAACGGGTCCCCCGAAGAGGTAGGAACAGGACGGCTCTCTCCCCCGCTCGGTTCATCGGCGGCCCGGGCTCGAAACTTGAACCCGGCCCGGCCCTCCCTCGCTTATAATTCGCCCCCCATGGAGCGCCGACTCTACATCGAGACGTACGGTTGCCAGATGAACGTGGCCGACTCGGAGCTGATGCTGGGCCAGCTCGATCGCGCGGGCTACCGCCGCGTGGAGAAGGCGGAGGATGCGGACGTCATTCTCGTGAACACGTGCGCCATCCGCGAGCACGCGGAGCAGCGCATCTACGGACGCCTGGGCGAGTTGACACGCCACAAGCTCCGCCGCCCGGGCGTGATCCTGGGCGTAGCGGGCTGCATGGCGCAGCACCTTCGCGCGAAGCTGATCGAGCGTGTGCCGCAACTTGATCTGGTCGTCGGGCCCGATGGATACCGGCGCCTCCCTGAGTTGATCGATGAGGCGCGGGAGGAGCCGACGCTCGCGGTGCGGTTGAGCCGTGTCGAGACCTACGGCGATCTCGTGCCGGCGCGCGCGGACGGCGTGCGCGCCTGGGTGAGCATCATGCGCGGGTGCGACAAGTTCTGCGCGTTCTGCATCGTTCCGTACGTGCGCGGCCGGGAGCGCAGCCTTCCCGCGGACGAAGTGATGCGCCAGGTCGAGCACGTGGCGGCGGAGGGCTTTCGCGAGATCGTCTTCCTCGGCCAGACGGTGAACGCGTACCGCGACGCCGAGGCGGGTGTGGACTTCGCCGAGCTCCTCTTCCGCGCGAACCGGGTCGAGGGAATCGCCCGGATCCGGTTCACGTCGCCGCACCCCTCCGACATGACCGATCGCGCGATCGAGGCGATGGCGACCTGTGCCAAGGTCCCGCCGCATCTCCATCTCCCGCTCCAATCGGGCTCCGATTCGGTTCTCGCGAGCATGCGCCGCATCTACTCCGTCGGAGAATACGAGGCGCTCGTGGCCCGGATTCGCAGCGCCGTCCCCGGCATCGCGCTCTCCACCGACATCATCGTGGGCTTCCCGGGAGAGACCGAGGAGGACTTCGAGGCGACCCGCGCGGTGATGGAGCGAATCGGGTACGAGAGCGCCTTCATCTTCAAGTATTCTCCGCGTCCCGGCGCGCGCTCGGCGGAATGGCCCGAAACCGTGAGCGAGGAGGAGAAGACCCGCCGCATCACGCTCCTGATCGAGGAGCAGAAGGCGAGATCGCTCCTCAAGAACCAGGCGGATCTGGACTCAACCGTCGAAGTCTTGGTCGAGGGTCCCACGAAGCGGACGCCCGCCGAATGGTTCGGCAAATCCGCCCATTTCAAGACGACGGTGTTCCCGAACCGAGGGGAGCGCGTCGGGGATCTCGTCTCGGTTCGAGTCGCCGCGGCCACGCCTCACGCGCTGTTGGGGGAGGGCGTACGGTCAGCCAATTTCGCGGCGGTGGAAGACGTCTTGGCCTGAGGCTTAGCCCGGGCGCCCCGCTCTTCCTTCTCGCCGCGACGCTTCTCGCTCCACTCCCGGCCCGCGCCGTCGCTCCACCCGGCCTGACGTACCGGATCGAAGTCACCCTCGACCCGCTGCGCCACAGGCTCACCGGACACGAAACGATCACGTACCGGAGCGGCGCCGATTCCGCGCTCCATGCGATCTATCTCCACGCCTATCCGAACGCCTTCAGGGACCACCACACGCTCTACGCCAGGGAGGGTGAGCGGTGGGGCGAGGACTACGCGGTCCGGCTCTCGCGCGCCGAGGACCGCGGTTGGATGACGATCGATTCCGTCACCGCGGGCGGCGAGGCGGCCGCGGTCGACGTGGACGAAACCGTCGCGCGCGTGGATCTCCCCCGTCCGCTCCTGCCCGGGGACTCGGTGACCCTCGGGCTTCGGTTCACGGTCCAGGTACCCAAGCCGTTCAACCGGCTCGGACACGTCGGCGACTCGTATTCGATGGGGCAGTGGTATCCCAAGGTCGCGGTCTACGACGACCTGGGATGGCACGTCGATCCCTTCCACTACTTCTCCGAGTTCTACGGCGACTACGGCACGTTCGACGTGGCGATCACGCTCCCGGACCGCTTCTGGGTCGGCGCTACCGGTGTATTCCGGGGGGCCTCGGGAGGGGACAACGAAATTCCGCTCGCGGACCGCGAAGCATCCAGCGACAGCGTGACGGTCCACATCCGGGCCGTTCCTGCCGACTCGCTCCGGAATCGCTGGCCCCGCACCATGCTCACGGTGGAAACCGATCTCACGCCGCGTCCCGGCAAGGGAGGCGGGCCGCTCGAGGTGGAGCGCGCTCAGGGCATTTCCCTTCGCGCGCCCCGGGGCGCGCCCGTCCATTACAGCTACGCCTGGGTCGAATCCGAGAAGGACCTACGCCGCGAAGCGGACGCCGCGGGGAGACCGGGGCCGCTGCACCTGGTCCTCGCCTCCCGCGACACCACGATCGTGGACTCCATCCGCGCGCTCGCGCCGCGGACCGCGCCCGGGGACAGCGCCCTGCCGTCGCTCAAGACCGTCCGCTTCCGCGCCGAGCGCGTCCACGACTTCGCCTGGGTCGCGTCTCCCGGGTACGTGCGCGCGGACACGACGTGGAACGAGATCCTGATCCGCGCGCTCGCGTTCCGCGAGGACCAGGACCGCTGGCGGGACCAGAGGACGTTCACCGTCTCGGCCATGGGCTTCATGTCCCGCGAGGTCGGTCCCTACGTCTGGCCTTCCTTCACGAGCGCCGAGAGCTTCATGGGCGGCGGGGCGATGGAGTATCCGATGCTCGTCATGAACGAGCCCGACATCGTGTCGGATTGGATCGAATCGCTCGACGTCACCGTCGC
>JBGPMB010000102.1:0-10331 GCA_041486775.1 Candidatus Eiseniibacteriota bacterium
AGACTCCCGGTCCTGGCGGTCCATGGAGAGCCAGGTGGGGTGGTCGCCGTATTTGGCCAGCGGTCCGGCACCGAACCGAGGGCCGCTGGGGGGGCCTTCCGCCCAATTGCTGTGGGCGTAGAAGTCCTGGACGTTGTGCAAAGACATACCCAGCAGCACGAGCAGCCCCAGTACGTCGGTCTTCTTCGTCTTGTCCGCGGCGGTGTGCATGGTCGCGTCGAGCATTGCATCCCACTTGTGCGCCACATCCGTACGGGGGTAGAGGTCGTCGAAGTGCTGCGCGTCGCCGATCTTCAGGAGCGAAGCCGCATAGCCCTGACAATACGAGTCCAGCGGCCATTGGGGGATCTTTCCCATGAACTCATAGAAGTCCACCAGGAAATTGGCGGCCTGCACGGTGTGGATCGCCGTCGAGGAGAATCCCTCCGATGCCAACACGTCCTCGGTGATGTCGAAGTGCGGTGCCGTGTCGAACGCCGACGCGGCGCCGGCGAACGCGCACAGAGCCGTGATCAGGATTCCGACAGAAAACGAAGCCCTGTTCGCCGCTAACCGTGCCATCTCGCAGGCCCTCCCGAGGCGTTCACTTCAAGCACGTCGCCGCCATCTGGCCGACCTCCATGTCCACCTTGGCGCAGTCGCAGTCGCCATGGCCCTCCACGACGAACCTCGGCTTTCCGGTCACTTCGCCACGAACCTGGTTCAAGGCGGGAAGGTAGTTGAAAACGAGGCTCTCCGCCTTGGACTTCGGGTTGATGTCGATCAGGTCGTCGTTCTTGTAATCGAGGTCATACAGCTCGAATCGAACCAGAACGCTGTTCATGCCGGCCGGGATCTCTTTGATCATCGTCCAGGGGTAATACGGCCAAACGTCGAAATTGAAGTGATCGTGCTCGTCGATGAGCCCCGACATGAAACGCTGCGTGCCGAGCTGCACGCGGCAGAACCAGTCCATCTGCCCGCCGCCGGGCCCGTCGTCCGCATCGGTGGCGTCGATGCGATGCACCTTGAGCTGGGCGAATTGCACGCTCTCGGGCGCGGCGCTCGGAAGGGTCACGGGCACGGGCCCGCGATAGGGCATCTTCCCCCAGGTTCCGAGAAGATCGACCGCCTTGGACCGCAGGGCGCTTGGATTCTTGGTGATGCAACGGCCGCCCATGAAGCGGAGCACGGCCGGGACCAGGAGATCCGGTGATGTGGCCGCGGTCCTGGATTTGAACGCGTCCTTGAATCCCGTGAGGGCTCCGTTGCCGTACCAGTGGCCGCCGTAGAAGGAGATCTTCCGCGCGTAGTCCCAATCCCGGCCGGGGTCGAAAGACTTCGTGCTCCACCGCTGCATCTGGCTCCACATGTTGGGATCGGTCACCCAGGTGTGGAACAACCGGACCCACTGGCGGCTGGCGAACCAGGCACAGATATAGGCATCGCGGTAGTGCGGCCGTCCGGCCCAATCCTTGTTCAGGCCCAGCGACTCCGGCCGGGCGTCCCACGCGCCGTGTGTGCGGCTGGGAGGCGGGTAATGCTTCGTGTACACGTTGAGCGCTTCGCGGTCCTTGCGGTCCATGGAGAGCCAGGTGGGATGATCGCCATACTTGGCCAGGGCGCCTTTCCCGAGCGGGGGGCCCAGGGTGTCGCCATCCACCCAGTTGCTGTGAGCGTAGAAGTCCTGGACGTTGTGCAGGGACATACCGAGGAGAGCCAGGAGACCCAGCACGTCGCCGGCCTTCGTCTTCGCCTCGGCGGCCGCCTTCGTCCCGGCCAGCATCGCGTCCCATTTTTCCGCCACCATCCGAGTCGAATCCAGGTCGTCGAAGTGCTGCGCGTCGGCGATCTTCAGAATACTGTCGGCCTTCGCCAGGCAGTCGCCGGCTTCCAATTTCCTGGGCCCGGAGGTGCCCATGAACTCGTAGAAGTCCACGAAGAAATTGGCGCTCTGCACGGTCTGGATGGCCGTGGTGGAGAACCACTCCGACCTCAGGACGTCCTCGGTGATGTCGAAGTGCGGGCCCGTGTCGAACGCGGACGCGGTGCCCGCGAATGCGCACAGGGTCGCCACCAGGAATCCGCCGGCTCGTAATCCGTTCACTCGATACAGACCCATGTCGATCACCCCCCTGATGCGCTGTCGGCGCAAACGCCGCGGCGCATTATCGCCTGGCACCTCGGAAAGGGCAACGACGTCGGGTGAGGGGTTCGCTCGGGGCTGGGCCATGAACCCGGCGGCCCTCAGGGGTATACTGCGCGGCATGCCGAGGGACCGTAGGCGGCGTAAGCAGGCAAGTGGCCGTCAGGCCCCCGAACCACGGGCCAGGGGCCCGTGGACCCTTCTGCTCCCCGTCCTCGTCGTGGTCGTGCTGAACGTTCCCTGTCTCAATCTCGGGTACTTCTGGGACGATTTCTTCTTCCTGTCGCTCCATGGGCACGGAAGCGCCTGGGCCCATCTTCTTCCGGACCCGCGGGGCACCTTCTATCGACCCATTCCACTCGGCATCTATTTCAAGTTCCTCCGGCTCCTGGATCCCGTGAACGGGGTGCTGGGCCACCTGCTGAACTTGGTCGGGCTCATGGTCACGATCGTTCTCCTCGTAACCCTCGTGTCGCGTTTGTGCGGTCAACGCGCCGGACTTTTCTCGGGGCTCCTGTTCGCAAGCTACGGCAACGTGCCCGGCCTGGTCGCCTGGACCAGCGGCAGCCAGGATCTTCTCGCCATCCTCTTCGTGACCGCGGCGTTCCTTCTCCGACATCGGGGCAAGGACGTCGCGGCACTCGCGTGCGCCACGGCCGGCCTGCTTTGCAAGGAACCCGCGATCGCGGCCTTCCCGGTGCTCGTGCTCTGGGACAGGATCGTCGGCCGGGAGCCCAAGCGGCCATGGCTTCAGATCCTCGGCTACGCCTCGGTAACACTCGCGTGGGCGTGCATCCATCCGGGGATCCACCTGCTGGCGGGGCGAGGATTCCGAAGCGGGTCGACGATGTACGTGGGGATCGAGCACCCGGAGCGCTGGGGCCTCTACCTGGGGCGATACCTCATGACTCTGATCAATCTGCCTCCTCCGAAACTCATCGCCCTATGGTGGGAGGAGCGCGCCTGGTACGGCTTCGCCGCCCTCGCGATTCTCGTTGCCGGCCTGTGGTACCTGGATCGCCGGCGAAACCCCGAGGGGTCGGTCGGATCGCTTCCGCTCGCGCGGGTCGCCTGGATCAGCGCGCTCTTCGCGGTTCCAAGCCTTCTGATGCCTACGATCCTGGTTCGTCATTGGGCGCCCTATTTCGCCTGCCTCCCGGCTCTGGGTGTCGCGATTCTCCTCGGTCCGGCCCTCGCGAGGCAGGGAAGGCTCACGGCGATCGCAGTACTCGGGGCCTTCTTGCTGCTCGGAATCTGGTGCCGCGGGGTTCGCGCGGAGGGGGAGTGGATCCTGAGCGAGCCCGCCATGGTGGAGGCGTCGACTGCCGTGCGGGAGGTTCGAGCCAACATCGCGAAAGAGTTTCCGACCTTCCCGAAGGGGAGCCAGGTGGTCGTTTCGTTCGGCACGTCGGGCATCCGGGGAATTCAGAGCGCCCTCATCGACGGCCAGGCGTTGAGCTTGTGGTACAGAGACCCCTCCCTGCGCACCGTCCGGACGAGCGATCGTCGTCCGGGGGTCTCATCGGAATACTTCCTTCGCATTACCGATGATCTCGACGTGCTCGCGGTCGACCTCGATACAGTGCGCGTCCGCTCCGCCACGCGGCAGTCGCCGAACCTGGCCGAGATTCACCGGCCGGTGATCAACTTTGCGAGAACGGTCGCGGCCGGAGGCGATACCGATCGCGCGATCAGGATCATGAAGGGGCTCGAGCGCATCGAGCCCGCCGAATTGGGCACCTTCAACGATCGGTTGATCGCGAGCATGCTCCTGGCGGCCGGTCGCCGTGGGGAAGCCGACTCCATCCTGACCAAGGCGGAGCCCTTTCCCAAGGACATTGCCTTAGCACTGGTGCGGGGACTCCTGGCCGAGGCGAGCCCCAGCGGGGCACTCGACGACGCGGCCTTCGAAGCGTTCGGTCTCTCCGCCACCGACCCTCCCACCATTCGCTCGATCATGCTCGGGTTCCAGAACAACGGGTCGATGGCGCAGGCGGCGTGGTTCGCTCTGAGGCTGAGGCGGCTCGCGCCGGGCAACGGCGAAAGCGCGGAGGTGCTGAGGGCGGCCGCGGAGATGGGTTGGACGCCCCAGAGAGAGCCTTCGCTTCAGCTCGCCTCGCCGCAGGGGTACAATCCAGGGCCATGATCACACTTCTCGACCGTTATCGCGGAACGCTCCTGGGGCTCGCCGTCGGGAACACCCTGGGCTTACCGGTCGAGTCCTGGCCCAGCCGGGAAATCCGGCTCCGGTATCCGCGGGGCATTCGCGAGATCGATCCTCTGGAGGAGAAGCTCCCCTGGGATGACGATCTGGCGCAGGCGGTCATCCTCGCCGAGGCCATTCTCGAGCACGACACCCTGGGTCACGACGATCTCGCCGCCCGCCTCACGGAATGGTTCGAGTCGAACGGACGCGGCATGGGCTCGCAGACGAGAGCCGTCTTGAACGCCCTTCGCGAGGGCATGCTGGCGTCCGAGGCGGCCCGGCTGGTTTGGGAGCGCGATGGCGGGCAGCCCGCCGGCAACGGGGCCGTCATGCGATGCGCGCCGGTGGCGATGCGCTGGCCGCGGAATAGGAAGAAGTTGCTCGAGGAGACCGAGAACAGCGCCCGTGTTACGCATCACGATCCCCGGTGCTCCTGGTCGGCGTTCGCGGTCAACCTCGCCGTGGCCGAGGCGCTGAATGGAAGGACCGCTTCGATCGATTCGATCGCGAACACCATGGAGGGCGCCGGCGTGGGTCCGCACACGCTCCTCGCTGTCCGGGCCGTGGCGGACCATACCCTGGAACGCCTGCGCCTCGATGGAAGCGGGATCGGATTCACTCTGAAGGCCATGCAGGCGGGGTTATGGTGTCTGGAGCACCCGGAGGATTTCGAGGAGTCGCTGGTCACCGTGATTCACGCGGGGGGCGACACGGATACCAACGGCGCCGTCGCGGGGGCGATCCTGGGCGCGCTCCTCGGGGCGAGCGCGATTCCCGATCGCTGGAAGACGCACATTGCCAACGCCGACCAGCTTCTCTCACTCGCCGATCGTCTGCTGGAGCGGGCCACTCAAGCCGGAGAAATCGGCACCGCCCCGCGAGACCACGCGCACAACTCATGACCGCATGATCGGGAAGACGATCGCCCACTACCGCGTCCTCGAGCCGCTCGGCGCCGGCGGCATGGGCGAGGTGTTTCGCGCGCGCGATCTCCACCTCGACCGCGATGTCGCCGTCAAGGTGCTCCAGCAGGGCGCGCTCGCGGACCCGACGGCCCGGGAGCGGTTCCGCCGCGAGGCGCACGTCTTGTCCCGCCTTTCGCACCCCGGCGTGGCCACCATCTTCGACTTCGACGCGCAGGACGGCGTGGATTTTCTGGTCATGGAATACGTCCCCGGCGGCACCCTTCTCTCGCGATTGCAGAGAGGGCCGCTCGGCCTGGACGAGTTGAGGCGAATCGGAGCGGAGATCGGAGACGCCCTGGAGGCCGCGCACCGTCTGGGCTTCCTGCACCGCGATCTGAAGCCCGGGAACGTCGTGCTGACCGCGGCCGGAACTCCGAAGATTCTCGACTTCGGATTGGCCGGCCTGCTTCACGCGTCCCATACCGCGACCGATCTGACGCAGGCCGGCGCGGTCTTCGGCTCGCTTCCGTACATGGCGCCGGAGCAGTTGCGCGGCGAATCGGACGATTCCCGCACCGACGTCTATGCGTTCGGAGCGATGCTCTACGAGATGGCGACCGGCCGCCGCCCGTTCGAGAAGGACCGGCCCGAGGCGTTGATGTTCGAGATCCTGCACGAAGCCCCGCGTCCCGTCCGCTCGCTTCGCCCCGAGGCTCCGCCGGAGCTCGACCGCCTGATCGACTCCTGCCTGAGCAAGAATCCGGAGTCGCGTCCCGAGTCCGCGGGAGCCGTGAGCCAGGCGCTTCGGCGTCTGGGCGAGCCTGAGAGGCGCGATTTGGCGCCGGCGCCGGATGTCATCCGCTCGCTGGCCGTGCTTCCACTCCAGAATGTCTCACGAGATCCGGCGCAGGAATACTTCGCCGACGGCATGACCGAGGCCCTCATCACCGAGCTCGCGCGCGTCAAAGCGCTGCGGGTGATCTCGCGCACATCGGCCATGAAGTACAAGGGGGTCCAGAAGGCCCTTCCGGAAATCGCCCGTGAATTGAACGTGGACGCCATCCTCGAGGGATCGGCGCTCCTCGTCGGCAAGCGTGTCCGCGTCACGGTGCAGCTGGTCTCCGCGAAGGTGGAGGAGATGCTCTGGGGTGACCGCTACGACGGCGAGATCGAGGACGTCCTCGACATGCAGAGCCGGGTGGCGGAGTCCGTGGCCAAGGAAATCGCGGTCCACGTGACGCCGCGCGAGGCGACGCACCTCGCGAAACGGCGCCCGGTGAACCCTGAAGCGCACGTGGAGTACCTCAAGGGGCGCCACACCGCGGCCGCCGGCTCCCCGCAGGCGATCGAGCTGAGCCTGCGGTACTACCAGCGCGCGCTCGAGATCGATCCGACGTACGCCCCTGTGTGGGCGGGGATCGCGCACTGCCACAACACCCGCGCCGGCCGGGGCATGGCCCCGCCCGCCGAGGCGAACGCGCAAGCCCGCGCGGCCGCGATGAAGGCGCTGGAGCTGGACGATTCCCTCGCGGAGGCCCATGCCGCGCTGGGCGCCGTTTCGCTGGACGAGATGGATCTCTCGGGCGCGATCCGGTCCCTACAGCGGGCCGTGGAGCTGAATCCCGGACTGACAAGCGCATACACCGCACTCGGAAGCATGTATTACTGCTCCGAACGCCACCGGGAGGCGCAGGAGGCGATGCTGAAGGCGCTCAGCCTCGACCCGCTTTCCATGATGATCCACACGTGTGTCGGCGATGCCTATTTCTACGCCCGCGAATATGAACGCTCGATCGTCTACTACCGGAAGGCGGTCGAGCTGGACCCCCGCTTCGACGGCGCGCACACGGATCTGGCCCGTTCTCTCGAAATGCTCGGTCGCTTCGAGGAATCCCGTGGCCAGTACGAGGAGGGTCGGCGGATGAGCGGCGGGGTCGCCGGGCCGTCGTTCGGCCTCGCGCACCTCGAGGCCAGCAGTGGGAACCAGGTGGCCGCGCGGAAAATCCTCCAGGAACTGACCGAGGCCCGCTCGAAGCGTGTCGTCTCGGCCTGGGGCATCGCCGCGCTCCACGCGAGCCTCGGCGACGTGGACGAGGCGTTCCGGTGGCTCGACGTCGCGGTCGAGGAGCACGCCACGGGACTCATGTTCCTGCGCGTCCATCCTCGTATCGATCGGATCCGCCACGATCCCCGCCACAAGGCCCTCGTGCACAAGGTCGGGCTGGACACCGTCTAACCCTTGTGCTTGGCGTAGGTCAAATCGTAGAGGACCGTCCAGGTCTTGCCGCCGTCCGTCGAGTTCTCTCCGAGCTGGCGGACGCTCCCGTCCGGTAACGGCGTCAACGTCAGGCGGGCGGGAACCCTGCTCTGTCCCGGACCTTGCCGATATCCTTCCAGACGCATCGCCCCGTCCTTGAAGGTTCCGTCGAACTCCGCGATCTCACCCTGGTCGTCCACCCAGGTCTGATGCCATTGCTTGGTGGTCGCGTTGTAGTAGTTGAAGCTCTCGCCCGCTCCGCCGAGCCCTCCGTTCCAGTGCTCATGGATCCAGCAATCGGTGTTCTCGACCGTGATGGAGTTCTGTCCTGCCACGGTTCCCTCCGGTGACCGCACCTCCCAGTCACCGAGCCAGAAGTCGAACTGTCGGTTTTCCGTCCGGTGCGCGCAAGGGCGCTCGTTCCACTCCACGCGCTGGACGAGCGCTGCGAAATGGGCCGAGCCCCGCAGGGAAGTCAAATCCTCGTCCTTCTTCATCTGCTCCACGGAGCGGAAGCCGCTCGCGACCGCCTTCTCCAGCCACGCGTACGCGTTCGCGGTGTCCGCCAATTGCGTGTAGGCGCACGCCAGCCCGTAACGGACCACCGGATTCTGTCCGATGGCGTCCGCGCGGAGATAGGCGGGGATCGCCTCCTTCGGTCTCCCGAGCTTCGCGTAGCTCACCCCGAGCCGGTACCAGGCGCGTCCGCTTTCCGGCTCACGCTTCGTGATCGCGCCGTAGGCCGCCACCGCGGTCTTCCAGTCGGCCTTCTCATAGGCGGCTCCGGCCTCCTCCCACGTGGGAGAGGCAGGCGTCGTCGCGGCGCGGGCCGCCGGAGTCGCGAGGATGCATGCGGCGAGAATGAGGGAACAGGGAACCCCATGGTGGAAATGCCGAGCAGTCACGAAGGAAGCCCTCGCCGGCGATGGTCCTGGGCGCAAAGTCCCGGATGGGGGATGTCGTGGGGGGGGAACTCGATTCTAAGCGGTCACCCCACCTGCTTCAACAACTCCTCGTTGGTGGGGAACTGCTCCAGCGCCTTCCGCAGCTCGATGATGGCCTGCTTGGGCGGCAGTCCCAGGGCGTGGCGGCGGAGGCGATTGATCGCGTCGATCTCCTCCTTGGAGTAGAGAAGCTCGTCGTGCCGTGTTCCGCTCTTGGCGATATTGATGGCGGGGAAGATCCGCTGGTCCGCCAGGGCGCGGTCGAGCACGATCTCGCTGTTTCCCGTTCCCTTGAACTCCTCGAAGATCATGTCGTCCATGCGCGAGCCCGTCTCGATCAGCGCGGTCGCGAGGACCGTGATCGATCCGCCATTCTCCACGTTTCGCGCCATGCCGAAGAACTTGCGCGGGATCTCGAGCGCGCGGGAATCCAGTCCGCCGCTCATCGTGCGTCCCGAGTCGGCGCCGTACGAATTGAAGGCGCGGCCCATGCGCGTGAGGCTGTCCACCAGGACCACCACGTGCTTCCCGCACGTCAGCTCGCAGCGCACCTTGGCCATGCACATGGTCGCGAGCTGGACGTGATCCTCCAGGGATTGATCGCTGCTGCTGGCGAGCACCTCGGCCGAAACCTTGCGCCGGAAGTGGGTCACCTCCTCGGGGCGCTCATCGACGAGCAGGACGATCACGCTGGTATCCGGCGCGTCGGCGAGGATCGCGATGGCGAAGTCCTCCAGCAGTTGGGTCTTTCCGGCCTTGGGCGGCGAGACGATGAGCCCGCGCGTGCCGCGTCCGATGGGAGCGAAGAGGTCGATGATGCGCATGGACACGTTTCCACCGGCTCCCAGATGGAAGCGCCGGTCGGGATTCGTGGCCGTCAGCTGGGTGAACGAGGCGCGCGCGCGAAAGGCCTCGGGCGCCATGCCGCAGATCAATTCGACGCTGTCGAGCCGCTGGCCTTGTCTCTCCGGCTTGGCGATGCCGGAGACGAGGGCGCCGGAGATCAATTGGAAGCGATTGATGAGCGCCGCGGGGACGAACACGTCCTGGCGTGTCGGCGCGAAGGAGCGGGCGGGGTCGCGGAGAAACCCGCCACCTCTATCGAGGATCTCGAGGACTCCGGAGACAGTCATCGGCCGGAGAATACCATCGGTGGGCCACGTCGCGCGGGTGGAAAGACCTCTCCCCATGAGCTCGGATATCTGATAGCTTGCGACTAGTCCCTCCCTGACCAAGCCGCAGACGCCCCGGCCCCCCCACGGGGAAAACGCAGGGGAGGCTTACCGTGGCCCGTCGAGCTCACCCGTTCCACCGTCCCCCCCAGAGCCCCATCGTTCCGTTCTTCACGATGCTCATCGTCGTCTCTTCGATCCTCCTTCGACCCGGCACGTCAGCCGGAGCGCGTGTCTGGAACCCCGGTGCGGGAAGCCAACGCACCATGGCCGCGATGGATTCGTCCTGGTGGACGCCATGGATCCCCTCGGCCCCGCCTCCGTACCGGGCTGGATTCAGCTATGTCTTCGACCCGGTTCGTAACCGGATGATCCTCTTTGGCGGGGTCGCGCCCGGGGCGGTGTTCCAGAACGACACCTGGGCCTTGTCCCTCTCGGACCCTCCGGCGTGGGGAGAGCTGACCCCATCCGGCGGTCCTCCTCCGGGGCGCAGCCTCGACTCCGCGATCTACGATCCGGTACGCGACCGGATGATCGTCTTTGGTGGTGCCAGTCCGAACCCCGGCCTGAACCATTACACGAACGATGTCTGGGCGCTCGACCTGTCCGGAACGCCGCAATGGACGCAGATCGTGGCCTCCGGCGGACCCATTTCTCCCAGGGGCCTTCACTCCGCGATCTACGATCCGGTGAGCGACCGGATGCTCGTGTACGGTGGCTTC
>JBGPMB010000103.1:0-10200 GCA_041486775.1 Candidatus Eiseniibacteriota bacterium
GCAACGGTTCGCGATCCGCGAGGGCGGCCGCACCGTCGGCGCCGGCGTCGTTACGGAGATCATCCAATAATGCCCGCGACCGCGCCGGCTGGACAGAGAATCCGCATCCGTTTGCGTACGAACGATCACGCCGTGCTCGACCAGTCGGCGGGCGAGATCGTGCGCACGGCGAAGCGAACGGGCGCCCGCACCGCGGGACCCATTCCGCTTCCGACGCAGCGTTCGGTGTACACCGTGCTCCGCTCGCCGCACGTGGACAAGAAATCGCGGGAGCAGTTCGAGATCCGCGTCCACAAGCGGCTGATCGACATCGTGAAATCCACGCCGCAGACGATCGACGCGCTGATGAAGCTCGATCTGCCCGCCGGCGTCGATATCGAAATCAAGCTCTAGAGGGAAGGAACTCCCAAGGGACCGGATCATGATCGGATTGCTCGCTCAAAAAATAGGAATGACCCAGGTCTTCGACGAGCAGGGACGCGTCCAGCCCGTCACCATCCTGTCGGCCGGGCCGTGCCCGATCGTCCAGGTGAAGACGCCGGAGACGGACGGGTACGCCGCGCTGCAGATCGGCTTCGGCAAGAAGCGCGAGAGCCTGATCCCGAAGGGGCTTCAGGGCCACTTGAAGAAGCACAAGGCGGCGGGCGTGCGCTCGCTGAAGGAAGTCCGGGTGGACGACACCTCGGCGTACGAGGTCGGCCAGGAGCTGACGGTCTCCCTCTTCGAGGTGGGCAGCAAGGTGGACGTCATCGGTGTCTCCAAGGGCCGCGGTTTCGCCGGCGTGATCCGGCGCCATCACTTCAGCTGCGGCCACGAGACCCACGGGTGCGTGACGCACAAGCAGCCGGGCTCCATCGGCGCCAGCGCCTACCCGAGCCGCGTGATCAAGGGCAAGCGCCTGCCGGGCCGCATGGGCGGTGGGCGCGTTACGGTGAGAAACCTGAACGTGGTGGGCGTGGATCCCGAGCAGCACCTGATCTGGGTGCGCGGCTCGATTCCCGGTCCGCCGAAAACCACCGTCCTCATCCGGAAGATCGGCGTGAAATGAAAGCCAAACGATACGGAATCGACGGCACGGAAAAGGGGTCGGTGGAGCTTCCCAAGGAGCTCTTCGAGGCCGAGGTCAACGAGCATCTGATCTGGGAGGCCGTGAAGATGTACCTCGGGAACCAGCGCCAGGGCACCGCGGCGGCGAAGAATCGCGCCAAGGTGAGCGGCGGCGGTCGGAAGCCGTGGCGTCAGAAGGGCACCGGCCGCGCCCGTGCGGGCTCGAATACGTCCCCGCTCTGGCCGGGAGGCGGCGTGGCGTTCCCGCCGCGACCGCGCAAGTACACGACCCAGATGAACGCGAAGTCGAGGATGAAGGCGCTCTGCGGGGCGCTGACGGCTCGGGCGAACGACGGAGGCGTGGTGATCGTGGACGCCCCCGCTCTGGATCAGCCCAAGACCAAGACGATGGCGACGTTGATCGAGAAGATCGGGCTCCGGGAGAAGAAGGTCCTCTGGGTGTTCGACAAGATCGACGAGTCGGCACTCAAGTCCACGCGGAATCTCGCGCGGGTCCAGACGGCCGAGAGCCGCACCCTCCACACCTACGCGCTCATGAACTGTGACTGCCTGGTCCTCACGGAAGGCGGCCTCAAGAGCCTGGCGGAGCGAGTGAACGCATGAACCGCGAACCCCGCACCATCGTGCGCCGCGCGATGATCTCGGAAAAAGGGACCCAGCTTCGCGAGAAGCAGAACGGGTACCTCTTCGAGGTTTCACGCGACGCGAACAAGATCGAAATCAAGCGTGCCATCGAGGCGATCTTCCCCGTGAAGGTGGACGCGGTGCGCACCATGCGCGTGCACGGCAAGCCGAAACGGCAGGGCCGGTACGCGGGACATCGACCCGATTGGAAGAAAGCTCTCGTCACCCTGAGGAAGGGTGATTCGATCGAGCTCTTCGAGCAGGTATAGCCATGCCGCTACGCAAATACAGACCACTCACGCCGGCCACCCGGTTCAAGACCGTTCCCACCTTCGAGGAGATCACGCGCAATCGTCCGGAGTCGCGCCTGGTCGAGCGGAAGAAGAGGAGCGGCGGGCGGGACAACAAGGGACACATCTCCTCCTGGCAGCGCGGGGGCGGTCACCGGCGCAATTACCGGATCATCGACTTCCGGCGCGACAAGAAGGGGATCCCGGCGAAGGTGGCGCACATCGAGTACGACCCGAACCGGAGCGCCCGCATCGCGCTGCTCCATTACGTGGACGGCGAGAAGCGCTACATCGTGGCGCCGCAGCAGCTCAAGGTCGGCGACACGGTGCTCTCCGGGCCCGAGGCGGAGATCAAGCCGGGGAACGCGATGTCGCTTCGCGCGATTCCGCTCGGCACGTTCGTCTACAACGTCGAGATGACGCCCGGCAAGGGCGGTCAGATCTCGCGCAGCGCCGGCACCTACTGCCAGGTGATGGCCAAGGAAGGGAGCGAGGCCGTGTTGCGGCTCCCCTCCGGAGAGATGCGCAAGGTATCCGCCGAGTGCGCGTGCACCATCGGGCAGGTCGGCAACGAAGACCATCAGAACGTCGTCATCGGGAAGGCCGGCAAGTCGCGCTGGCTCGGCCGCAGGCCGAACGTCCGTGGCGTTGCCATGAACCCGGTGGATCATCCGATGGGCGGCGGCGAAGGAAAATCCTCGGGCGGCCGGCATCCGTGCTCGCCGTGGGGACTGCTGGCGAAAGGCAAGAAGACCCGCAAGAGCAAGCTTTCCGACAAGTACATCATTCGCAGTCGGAAGAAGCAGAGCTAAGGGTCAGGGGAGCGTGAGCGAGTTATGAGCCGTTCGGTCAAGAAGGGCCCGTTCATCGATGTGAAGCTGCTGAAGAAGCTCGAGAACCTGAACAAGGTGAACGAGCGGCGCGTGCTCAAGACTTGGGCGCGGCGCTCCACGATCTCTCCGGAGTTCGTGGGTCACACGCTCGCCGTGCACAACGGGAACAAGTTCATCCCGGTCTACATCACCGAGAACATGGTGGGACACAAGCTGGGCGAGTTCGCGCCGACGCGGATCTTCCGCGGACACGGCTCGCACGTGGAGAAAACAACGGCGGCCGCCGCGGCGTCCGGTCCGGGAGGCGGCCCTAGCGGGCCCCCGAAGTAACCATGGAAGCCAAAGCCATTGCCCGATACATCCGGGTCACGCCGCGCAAGGCGAATCAGGTGCTCGCGTTGATTCGCGGCAAGCGGGTCGACCAGGTCACCGAGATTCTGGATTTCACGCCCAAGCACGTCGCGAAGGTGATCGGCAAGGTTCTGAAATCAGCCGTGGCGAACGCCGTGGCCATGGAGGGGAAGATCAACATCGAGCATCTGCGCGTGAAGGAGGCCACGGCGGGGGCAGGGCCCTCGCTCAAGCGGTTCCTCCCGCGCGCGCAGGGACGGGCCACCCCGATCATCAAGCGGACCAGCCACATCACGATCATCGTCGAAGGGGAAGCGCCGGCCGAAGAGGCGACGACCCCGGCGCGCCGCGCTCGTCGTCGCGCGCCCGCGAAGGAGGCTTAACGCCGTGGGACAGAAAACCAATCCGATCGGGCTGCGGCTCGGGATCATCGCGACCTGGGACTCGCGGTGGTTCGCCCGGAAGGATTACGCCAAGCTTCTCGAAGAGGACATCTTCATCCGCCGGTACTTGAAGAAAAGGCTGGCCCAGGCGGGGATCTCGAGGATCATCATCCAGCGCGCGATCGCGAAGGTGACGATCAACATCTCCACCGCGCGTCCCGGCTTGGTCATCGGGCGCCGCGGCCAGCAGGTGGATCAGCTTCGTGACGAGCTGCAGCACATCACGAAGAAGGAGATCTTCCTCAACATCGACGAGGTCAAGAAGCCCGATCTCGACGCCATTCTGGTCTCGGAGCACGTGGCGCGCCAGTTGGAGCAGCGCGTCTCGTTCCGGCGCGCGATGAAAAAGGCGATCGCCTCGAGCATGCGCTCGGGCGCGGGCGGCATCCGCATCGTCTGCTCGGGACGCCTCGGCGGCGCCGAGATGGCGCGGACCGAAGGCTATCGCGAGGGACGCGTGCCGCTCCATACGCTCCGCGCCGACATCGATTTCGCGCGCGGCACGGCGCGGACGATCTACGGCGCCGTGGGCGTGAAGGTGTGGATCTTCAAGGGCGAGGTGCTGGAGAAGAAAGAGACGCCGGTTGCAGCGGCGCCCAGCCAGACCCGCACCGCCGCCCCGACGGTGGCAGGATAGGCGGGCATGCTCGTACCGAAGCGGGTCAAGCATCGCAAGCAGATGCGCGGACGCCGGAAGGGCATGGCGCACCGCGGGGCGAACGTGGCGTTCGGCGAGTACGGATTGCAGGCGCTTGAGGCGGCGTGGATCACCAACCGCCAGATCGAAGCCGCGCGCGTCGCCATCACGCGGTTCATCAAGCGCGGCGGCAAGATGTGGATCCGCATCTTCCCGGACAAGCCGGTGACGGTGAAGCCCGCGGAGACGCGTATGGGAAAAGGCAAGGGCTCGCCCGAGTTCTGGGTGGCCGTCGTGAAGCCCGGGCGCGTCCTCTTCGAGCTCGAGGGAATCAGCGCGGAGCTGGCCAAGAAGGCCTTGAAGCTCGGCGCGAGCAAGCTGCCGATCAAGACGAAGTTCGTCGAGCGGCAGGATCTGGCGGGGAGCTGAGATGAGAGAGCTCAAAGCGGAGAAGATCCGCGACATGACCGAAGAGGAAATCGAGACCCGCATCCGGGAGCTGCACGAGGAGTTGTTCAATCTGCGTTTCCGGAACGCGATGCGTCAGCTCCAGAACCCGGTCCTGATCCGGGAACGGCGCCGCGACATCGCGCGGATGCGGACCATTCTTGTGGAGCACCGGAAGGGTGTTCGGAAGCTCTCCGGCCATGGCGACGCCGCGCAGCCTGTGGCCGCGGCCCCGAAGCCGGCGAAAGCGGTGAAGGAGCCGAAGCGGGAAACCACGGAGCGCAAGCGCGCGCCGAAAGAGGCGAAGAAAGCGGCCAAGGAGCCCAAGAAGTGACAGCAGACTCGAAGGATCGCGGGCGGGCGACGCCCGACTCGAAGGAACGCGGACGTCGGAAGCTGATGACCGGCACGGTGGTCAGCACGGCCATGCAGAAGACGGTGGTGGCTCAAATCGAGCGGCTCGTCAAGGACCCGGACTACGGCAAGTACATTCGCCGCCGGAACCGGTTCAAGGTCCACGACGAGAAAAACGAATGCAAAGTGGGCGACGTGATCCGCTTCATGGAGACGCGTCCGCTGAGCAAGGACAAGTGCTGGCGCCTTCTCGACTTCGTCAAGCGCGTAGAGCGCTGAGCGGGCGGGGAGGAGGAGCTCATGGTTCAGCCACGCAGCATCATCACGATATCGGACAACTCCGGAGCGCGGGTGGCCCGCGTGGTCAAGGTGCTCGGAGGCACCCGGAAGCGCTACGGCCGTCTGGGCGACATCATCGTCGTCTCGATCCAGGACGCCCTTCCGGGCGCGCAGATCAAGAAGGGTGACGTCCACAGGGCGGTGCTCATCCGGACCGTGAAGGAAGTGCGGCGGCGGGACGGCTCCTACATCCGATTCGACCAGAATGCCGCGGTACTGATCGACGAACAGAAGGAGCCCAAGGGGACCCGCATCTTCGGCCCCGTGGCTCGTGAGCTGCGCGAGCGGGAGTTCATGAAGATCATCTCGCTGGCGCCTGAAGTCAT
Source organism: Candidatus Eiseniibacteriota bacterium (assembly GCA_041486775.1). Lineage (GTDB taxonomy): Bacteria > Eisenbacteria > RBG-16-71-46 > SZUA-252 > SZUA-252 > WS-7. The sequence continues at coordinate 5,713 of JBGPMB010000103.1, forward strand.
CTGAGGTAAGGGAAATGTCATTCGCGAGAAACGACCAAGTGGTGGTGATCGCCGGCGACGACCGCGGCAAGACCGGACGTGTGCTCAAGGTCCTGCTCGAGAAGAGCCGGGTGATCGTCGAGAAGGTCAATTTCATCAAGCGGCACACGAAGCCGCGCGGCCAGAAGACCCAGGGCGGGATCCTCGAGCGTGAGGCCCCGATCCACGTCTCCAACGTGATGCACCTCTGCCCGAAATGCCAGACCGGCGTCCGCGTGACCATGAAGCGGGGCCAGGACGGCAAGCGCGAACGCTACTGCGCGCGTTGTGGCGAGGCGATCCCGAGAGTGCGCTGATGGCGGACGACAAGGAAAAAGAGAAGAAGCCCGCGAAAGCCAAGGCGGGAGGCGGCGACGCGAAGCCGAAGGCCGAAGGAAAGCCCAAGGCCGAGGCGAAGGCGAAGCCGAAGGGCGGCGACGGCGACGCCAAGGGGAAGGGCAAGGGGGACTCGAGGCGGAAGGGCGGCAAGGACCAGGCGATGGGTCCGGCCGTGGGCGAGGCCGAACCGCCGGCGCGCATTCCCCGGCTCCGCGAGCACTTCGAGAAGAACGTTCTTCCGGAGCTGATGAAGCGCTTTTCCTACAAGAACCCGATGCAGGCGCCGCGCTTGAAGAAGATCGTCGTGAACATGGGTGTCGGCGATGCTCTGGTGAACATCAAGATGCTGGATGCCGCCGTGGCCGAGATGGCGACGATCACGGGGCAGAAGCCTTCCATCCGGAAGGCGAAGAAGTCGATCGCGAACTTCAAGCTTCGCGAGGGACAGCCCATCGGCTGCATGGTGACGCTGCGCGGGCCTCGGATGTACGAGTTCTACGACCGGCTCATCAACGTCGCGCTGCCGCGTATTCGCGACTTCCGCGGCGTGCCCATGAAATCGTTCGACGGGCAGGGTAATTACACGCTCGGGATCACCGAGCAGATCATCTTCCCGGAGATCAACTACGACAAGGTCGAGAAGATCCGCGGGATGGACATCACGTTCGTCACGTCGGCCGCAAACGACGAGGAGGGACAGGAGCTCTTGAAGCTCATGAACATGCCCTTCCGTCAGCGCCAGGCCTGACGGCAAAGGAGCAACGTTGGCCAAGAAGTCTCTGATAGAGAAGTGGAAGCGGACGCCCAAGTTCAAGGTGCGCCGCTACAACCGTTGCCACCGCTGCGGCCGGTCGCGCGCGTTTCTGCGCGACTTCGGACTCTGCCGTATTTGCTTCCGGGAGCTCGCCCTCTTGGGCCAGATCCCGGGCGTGGTCAAGGCGAGCTGGTAACCCGGGCGTAAGCCCGAAGCCGAAAGGGAATCATGTCGGTTAGCGATCCGGTTGCGGATCTCTTGACGTGCATCCGCAACGCATGCAAAGCGAAGCACAAGAAGGTGGACGTTCCGGCCTCGAATCTGAAGACGGAACTGGTGAGGCTGTTGCTCAAGGAGAAGTTCATCAACAACTACAAGTCGATCGACGACAAGAAGCAGGGCATTCTCCGCATCTATCTCAAGTATGACGCGAAGGAGAGAAGCGTCATCCAGGGGATCGAGCGCGTGAGCAAGCCCGGCCGCCGCGTGTACCTGCGCCGTCACGAGATTCCGAAGGTGCAGGGCGGTATGGGCTCGGCCATCGTGTCCACGCCCAGCGGCGTCATGACCGATATCGAAGCGCGCGACGAGGGACTCGGTGGCGAGTACCTCTTCCGCGTCTGGTAGGAGCGCACCATGCCATCGCGCGTAGGGAAGATGCCGATCAAGATTCCGTCGGGCGTGCAGGTGAAGCGCGACGCCCACGCGGTCCACGTCAAGGGCCCGAAAGGGGAGCTTCAGTTCACGCTCGCCCACGGCGTCGACGTGAAGGTGGAGCCCAGCGAAATCCTGGTCGCCCAGGTCGGCGGCGGGAAGCAGGCCCTGGCCCTCCACGGGACCACGCGCGCGATCATCGCGAACATGGTGGAAGGCGTCACGAAGGGTTTCAGCAAGGTGCTCGAGATTCAGGGCACGGGATACCGCGCCCAGATGAGCGGCAAGAAGCTCGTGCTCCAGCTCGGGTATTCGCATCCGATCGAGTACGACCCTCCGGCCGGCATCACGATCGTGGCGGAATCGCAGACGAAGGTCGTCGTGAGCGGCTACAACAAGGAGCTGGTCGGCCAGGTGGCCGCGATCATCCGCGACTTCAGGCCGCCCGAGCCGTACAAGGGCAAGGGAATCCGCTACGTCGGCGAGTACGTCCGGCGGAAGGCGGGCAAGGCCGCGGGCGGCAAGACCGCGGCATAAGGACAGCCGCGCGCGGCGCGGCGAGAGGAACGAGGTAGCGCAAAACCATGAAATCGAGAGCAACCCCGAGGCTCAAGGGCCGCCCCCGGCGGCACATGAGAATCCGGAAGAAGGTGATGGGGACGGCCGAGCGGCCGCGCCTCGCCGTGTACCGGAGCCTGAACCATATCTACGCGCAGCTCGTGGACGACCTCGCGGGGCGCACGATCCTCACCGTCTCCTCGCTCGACAAGGACGTCGTTCCGAAGGCGAAGGCGGCGAAGGGAAAGATCGAGGCGGGCAAGCTGGTCGGGAAGCAGATCGCCGCGAGGGCGAAGGAGAAGGGTATCGAACGCGTGTGTTTCGATCGCGGCGGCTATCTCTATCACGGCCGTGTCAAGGCGGTCGCTGAGGGCGCCCGCGAGGGCGGCCTGAACTTCTAGGAGACTTATGGCTTACTCAGGAATGCGCGGACGCATGCAGTCCCAGCAGGACTCCGAGTTCATCGAGCGCGTGATCCATGTGAATCGCGTCGCCAAGGTGGTGAAGGGCGGACGCCGGTTCAGCTTCAACGCGATCGTGGCGATCGGTGACGGCAAGGGACGCGTCGGCGTGGGCCTCGGTAAGGCGAACGAAGTCTCGGACGCGATCCGGAAAGCGGGCGAAGCCGCGAAGAAGGGCATGTTCTCGGTTCCCCTGAAGCGCTCGACGATCCCGCACCAGGTGGAAGGCAAGTTCGGGGCCGGGGTCGTGCTCATGAAGCCCGCGACGCCGGGTACGGGCGTGATCGCCGGCGGGACGGTGCGCGCGGTCCTCGAGGCGGCGGGCATCAAGGACGTGCTCACAAAATCGCTCGGCTCGGGAAATCCGCACAACGTGGTCAAGGCCACGGTCGCGGGGCTCCAGAGCCTGAGGCACGCGAGCGACGTGGCTGCGGCGCGCGGGAAGACGGTCCAGGAGCTACTCGGAATTCGGCCGAAGGCCGTTGCGGACAATGGCACTCGTTAGGATCACGCAGGAGCGAAGCAAGATCCGCTGCATCGAGAAGCACAAGCGCACTCTCGAGGCTCTGGGATTGCGCCGCATCGACCATTCGGTGGTCCACGAGGACACGCCCCAGATCCGCGGCATGGTCCACCTCGTCCGCTATCTCGTGCGGATGGAGCCAGCCGACGCGGTGACGTCCGCGGAAGGCGCGGCCGCTCCGCGGCCCAAGAAGAGGGCGGCTCCGAATAAGAGGACAGGCGGGAAGAAGAAGGCGGGCACGAAAAGGAAGAAGAAGATCGCGGCCTCGGGCGCCCGGAAGAAGGCCCGGTCCGCTTCGGGCCTCAATATCAAGGGGAAGAAGAGGGTGCCCAGGTCATGAAGATCGGACAGCTGAAACCGGCGCGTGGGGCGACGCATCCGAGGAAGCGCCGCGGGCTTGGTCCCGCGTCGGGGCTCGGCGGCACCGCCGGAAAGGGCCACAAAGGACAGAAGGCGCGTGCCGGCAAGGGCTCCCGCATCCCCGGATGGTTCGAGGGCGGGCAGATGCCTATCCAGCGCCGCATCCCGAAGCGCGGATTCGTGAACTTCACCCGCGTGGAATACCAGGCGGTGAACGTGGGCTCGCTCGACCGCTTCGCGGCCGGACAGAAGGTGGATCGCGACCTGCTGCGCGCGCAGCGCCTCATCGCCCGCGGCGATCGCCCCGTCAAGCTTCTGGGCGAAGGCGAGATCACCGCCGCGCTCCAGATCGCGGTGGACGCCGCGAGCGCCAGTGCGCGAGCGAAGATCGAAGCCGCGGGCGGCACGATCACGCTGCCCGAGCCGAAGACGCGGCGCGCGCGCGGCGAGCGGAAGGAACGCACGGCGCGGACTCACGAGCCCGGCGGACCGAAGAGTGGCCGCGGGCGGCAGCCCGGCCATCACGGGCGGATCCGCGCGGCGGCGAAACCGGGCCCGTCAGGCAGGAGCCGGGCCTAGCCGATGTTCGAGAGTTTTCAGAACGTCTTTCGCATTCCGGAGCTGAAGCGCAGGGTTCTGTTCACGATCGCGCTCCTGTGCGTGTACCGCCTGGGCGGGCATATCCCGACGCCGGGGGTGAACAGCGAGGCCTTGGTCACGGCGTTCTCGAGCCAGGCCAACTCGCTCTTCGGCCTCTACGACCTCTTCGTCGGCGGCAGCTTCGCCAAGGCGACGGTCTTCGCGCTCGGGATCATGCCGTA
>JBGPMB010000104.1:0-10047 GCA_041486775.1 Candidatus Eiseniibacteriota bacterium
ATTCGGGCGAAAGACCGGATGATGTCCGGTCTTTCGCCCGAATTCTCCCATCCAGGAGGGGGACGATCAGTCCTTCACGATCCAGGCGCGCGTCGGTCCGGCGGAATTCCCGTCGAAGGGAGGCACCCGCGGCGAGGCGAGTTACGAGCGCTCGGGCGCGCCGCTCGCGGGAGATTTCGAGTACGGGCGCCTGCGGGGCGCGGTGCGGCACCGGGTCCGGCTCTCCAAGACGAGGGATTTTCGCGCGCGGCTGATCGCGGGATCCACGCTCACCGGAACGCTCCCCTTCCAGAAGGTCTGGTACGTGGGCGGGATCGGGACGCTCCGCGGCCACGACTTCAAGTCCTTCGCCGGCGACCAGTTCTTCCTCGTCAACGCGGAGCTCTACCAGCGGGCGCGAAAGAACATCTACGCGTTCACGTTCCTGGACTCCGGGGCGGCGTGGTTCGGGAAGGACAATCTCGATCGTCAGCACCCCGCCCTCGACGCGGGGCTGGGCGTGCGGATCGGCGAGGGTCCGGCCGCGGTCACGGTGGCGAAGAACCTGCGCGACGGAGGGTCGAAGCCGCTGGTCGGGGTCCGGCTGGGAGGGACCTTTTGAGAGGGGCTCTGGGGGCGGCCTTGGCGATCTCGCTCCTGGCCCTGGCTCCGTCCCCGTCCGCGGGCGCGAACAGCCTGGGCCTGAGCGTCGGGCCGGTCGAGCAGGAGAACGGCACGATCGTCGTTTCCTACCGTGTCGAGAATCCCTGGACGCCCCGCCTCACCGAGACGCTTCTGGGCGGCATGCCGGCCACCGTGACGTTCGAGATCGGCGTCTGGAAGCGGCGGACGTTCTGGTTCGACAAGCTCGTTCTCGCGATCCAGAGCGAGCACCGCGTCTTCTACGATCCCTGGCAGCACACCTTCCGCGTGCGCACGGGCCCCGCGCGCGGGAAGTCGCGCACGTTGCCCACGCTCGATTCCCTCGGAATCTATCTCTTCTCGGAGCGTCGCGTGGCCCTCGCGGCGACGGAGACGCTGGAGCCCGAGGCCAGCTACTACGTCTCGGTCCGCGCCACCATCCGCCCCCTGAGCGCGGAGGATCTGGACGAGGTCGAGGATTGGCTCTCAGGGGAAGTGAAGGCTTCGGACACGCCGGAGCACAGCGTGCGGAGCTACCTGCTGGGGATCGCGGTCAACATCTCGGGGCTCGGCGACCGGACGGCGCTCGCGAAGAGCGGGGCGTTTCGGCCCTCGTTCCTCGAAGCGCCGGAGTAGGTCAGAGTAAGGGGCAGGGCGCCTAGGGCGCGCCTCCCTCGGACGCCGGCGGAGGTTGCGGCGGCATTGAAGGAGCCGACGGGGGCGTAGATGAAGCCGGCGGCGTGGACGGTGGCGGCGCGTACCAGCCCGCCGCGGGTGACGCGGGCGCCGCGGCCGGCGCGAGCGGATTTCTCTGGAAGCGCGTCAGAACCATCGCTCCCATGCCCGCCGTCATGAGCACCAGGCCGAGCACGACCGAGGCGATCCCGAGCGCGATGCCGATGGGCATCACGAAGATCAAGCCCAGGAAGGCCAGGAGTTTGCCCACGAGCTTGAGGCCGAGGATCAGGATCGTTCCCACCACTACCGCCTTGAGCGGCGTCACCGCGACCCCCGGGCTCCTCCGCGCCAGGATCGCCCTACCCAGATACATCGCCCCGTTCACGTAGCCCAGGAACGCGAAGACGATGATCCCCAGCACCGCGCCGATGAGCGCGAACACCAGGGCGATGGCGAGCAGGATGGCGACGGGGATTCCGATGATGGTGATCACGAGGATCACCATGGCGATGGCGCCCACGATCGCGATGGCCGGAATGATCACGATCATCGCCATCCAGGCAACCAGCCCCCACAGGAACGACTTCCCGAACTTCGCGCCCATCCGGTCCACGGCGTGCTCCATGCGCTCCCGGGCCAGGAGCAGGCAGAGCCAGGCAAGAAAGAGCGTGATCAGGAGCTGAATGAAGGTTCCGACGATCCCCGCGATGGCGCCGAGGCCCACGAGTCCCATGAGGGGGATCATGCCCCCCGCATGGCCATGGTGCATCGGCCACCCGCCGACGGAGACATTGCTTCCCAGGACGCGGCCGTCGTCGCTCACCGTCGTGGATCCCCCGACGCTCACCGCGTCCCCATTCACGACGCCGCTGTCGCTGACCGAGACGCTTCCTCCGACCGCGGTGCAGTCCCCCTTCACACGGCCGAGGACATGGATGGACCCGCCGATCGCGACCACGCTGCCGTCGATCACCTTGCCCTCGGGGATCTCGATGTCCTGTCCGAACCGCACGAGATCGTTGTCATGCTGATCCGGCGGCTCGGGAATATCGGGCGCATCGGGCGCATCGGGCGTTTCGGATTTGTCCACCGAGCCCGCCGCTCCCTCATCGTCGGTACTCTCGTTCGCGTGCGAGATCCGCGCCCGCTTCGTGGTGGATGGCTTTCCGTCGACGACCCGGACCGAGATCCCTTCGTCCCGCGACTCGGCGGCGCGGGCGGCGCTATCGGCCGCCGCCTTCGCCCGGCTCTTGGCCGGAGCCGTCGCGCCCTGCGCGGGCGGCGCCTGCGCGAACAGCGCGGCGAAGAGGAGGACCAGGAACGAAACCGCCACGACCCAAAGATGAGACTTGGTCCGCACCATCACATCAGAGCGAGAGGCAAACATGGCCCACACTCCTTTCGTGGCGGGATGGTTTAAGTAGGACATAGAGCGCGAACCCCAGGGTGATGAGGAGAGCGCCGACCACCTGGACTTCGGGTGTGCGGAGCAGGACGATCGCGGCGCGTGGCAGGGTCCGGAGCGACTGCGTCGCCAGCCAGAGCTGCCGCGCCAGCGGCACGTAGAAGGCGATCTCGCTGGCGAGCCACTTCGAGCCCGCGGTCACGGTCGAGATGGAGTGGTCGATGGCGGACACGATCCACACAAAGGGATCCGGAATCCCGAGCGCGTTCGCCAGTCGCGTCAGGTTCGCGAGAAGCACGACCGTGAGCGCGAAGGAAGCCACTCCCAGAGCCGCGCCGAATCGCTGCCACCCCGCCGTCAGGAATCCGCGCGCGCCCAACACCTCGCGCAGGACGCGTTCCTCGAGGAACGCCGGCGCGGGCAAGAGCGGCATGTGACGAAGACGGAGCGTCTGGCGGCGGAAGTCCTCGAGCGCGACGCCGCACGAGGCGCACGAGGCGGCGTGGCTTTCGACCCCACGCGCAACCGAGGGCGTCAGGGTGCCCTCGATCAACGCCACGAGCTCGCGCTCACAGGCTTCGCAGGAGAGATTTTCTTTCATGGCTTCGTTCCTCGCGCTCCTCGCGCGGTCAGCTTGCGTCTCAGGATCTCGTGCGCCCTGTGGAGCCGAACCTTCACCGTCCCCAGCGGGATGTCGAGCGCCTCGGCGATCTCCTCGTAGGCCAGGTCCTCCCGGTAACGGAGGTAGAGAATCGCCTGGTAGTGCTCCGGCATCTCCGAAACCAGCTCGTCGAACCGCTCGACCGAGCGCTGGATCTGCAGCAGGGCCTCGGGCCCGGGACTCGGCTCCACCGCCTCCAGCAGCGGGCCTTCGTCCTCATCGAAGAGGTCCTGGATCGAAACCGGCCGACGCTTGCGGCGCCGGATCGCGTCCAGGGCCAGATTCGCCGCGATCTTGAACAACCAGGTCTTGAGCGGCCGCTCCGGATCATACGTGTGGAGCGATCGCAGGACCCGGATGAAGGTTTCCTGCGCCACCTCGGCGGCATCCTCGGGATTGCCCGTGATGCGCCACGCGAGGTTCACGACCGGCGTCTGGTACCGCCGAATCAGCTCACGATAGGCGCGTTCCTCCCGCGCCAGGCATCGCCGGACCAGGTCCCGCTCTTCGGACAACTCAAACCCTCGAGTCCTCGATGCCGCTCAGATTCTGTACGTTTCAGGGCCGTACCGGGTTTCGCCGACCTGAGGCATCGGGCGCGCAAGCTAGTGGCCCTATCCTCTGTGCGTCAAGGCTTTTCCCTTGACGGGCCCGGCCCCGAACCCTAGCGTCGGGTCGCGCCATGACCGAGATCGAGTCCATATACGCCCGCGAAATCCTGGATTCCAGGGGGATGCCGACCGTCGAGGTCGAGGCCGCCCTCCGGGGCGGCGCCATCGGCCGGGCCGCGGTCCCCTCGGGGGCGTCCACCGGCTCCCGCGAGGCGCTCGAGCTGCGGGACGGAGACCCCAAGCGCTACCTGGGCAAGGGGGTGACCAAGGCGGTCGCGAGCGTCAACGAGACGATCGCGGGACACCTGGTCGGCGAGGACGCGGACGATCTGGCCTATCTCGACCATCTCCTGATCGAGCTGGACGGCACCCCGAACAAGAAGAACCTCGGCGCCAACGCGATCCTCGGCGTCTCGATCGCGCTGGCGAAGGCGGCCGCCGAGGCGCACGTGCTCCCGCTGTACCGATACCTCGGAGGGGCCGGCGCCAAGACGCTCCCGGTCCCGCTCATGAACGTGGTGAACGGCGGCGCGCACGCGGACAACAACCTCGACATCCAGGAGTTCATGATCGTGCCGGTGGGCGCGAGCTCTTTCTCGGAGGCCCTGCGCATGGGATCCGAGGTGTTCCACACGCTGAAGAAGCTCCTTCGCGAGAAGGGGCTCGTGACCGCGGTCGGAGACGAGGGGGGCTTCGCTCCGAACCTGGGCAAGAACGCGGAGGCGCTGGAATTCCTGATGCGCGCGATCGAGAAGGCGGGTTACCGCCCGGGCGAGGACGTGTCCTTGGCGCTCGACGTCGCGGCCTCGGAGCTTCACAAGAACGGGACCTATACGCTCGACGGCCGCGCGGGATTGGATGCGCGCGCCATGACGGAGTACTTCGCGGGGCTGGTGGAGCGCTTCCCCATCGTCTCGATCGAGGACGGGCTCGCCGAAGGGGACTGGGACGGATGGAAGCACCTGACCGAGGCGCTCGGGGGCTCCATCCAGCTGGTGGGGGACGACATCTTCGTCACGAACCCCGAGATCTTGCGGAAGGGCATCGAGGAGGGCGTGGCGAATTCGGTTCTGATCAAGCTGAACCAGATCGGCACCGTGACCGAGACGCTCGACACGATCGAGATGGCGAAGCGAGCCGCCTACACCACGGTGATCTCGCATCGCTCGGGAGAGACCGAGGACACCACGATCGCCGACCTCGCGGTCGCGGTGAACGCGGGCCAGATCAAGACCGGCTCGCTCTCCCGCACCGACCGGATCGCGAAGTACAACCAGCTCCTCCGGATCGAAGAGCAGCTCGCGGACGAGGCGGTCTACCTGGGCGCGGCCGCGTTCCGCAAACTTTCGGGCGGCTCGCGCGAGACCGCGGACGCGCGCTGAGGCGGATTCCGCGATGATGCGATCCCCGTATCAGAGCCCCAAGGAAGCTCCCTCCCGTTATCTGCGCTTGCCTCCCACCGAGATGAAGCGGAAGAAACGGCGCGTGCTTCTCTGGGGCGCGGGACTGCTCCTGGGATACCTCGTCTATTCCTTCGTGGGAGGAGACGACGGATTGATCCGGGTTCGGGCGCTCCAGCACGAGACCGCGGCCCTTAGGGCCCGGAAGCTGGCGCTGGCCGCCGAGGCGGACCAGGTGGAACGGAACCGGAAGGACACCGCGCGCGATCCGCTCATCACCGAGCGGGTGGCCCGGGAGCGCTTCCACATGGTCAAGAAGGACGAGACCCTCTACCGCTACCAGGCCGACGAGGACTCCACCCGGTAGCTCGGCTCTTTACAAATGCCCCCCGGTGAGGCAACATACCCGCGCGGGGTGGAGCAGCCTGGTAGCTCGTCGGGCTCATAACCCGAAGGTCAGAGGTTCAAATCCTCTCCCCGCAACCACTTAAAGCACAGGGGCCCGGAACACCGGAGCCCCTGTTTTTTTGCGCCTACCTCGCCCCCACGAGCTGGGTCAGGTAGGACGCGACAACCTTGCCCTCCCGCTGCCTCAGTCCCGCGCAGTCTTTCACCTGGTCCTCGGTCTTCGCCAGCTCCAGCTCCGAGCCTTCCACCGAATGCGCGGGGTCGGCGAAGAACTTCTTCGCCGCCTCGAGCCGCTCGAGCGAGCAGCCGCCCGCCAGGTCCGGCATGAAGACCATGAACATGGGCGGCACCTTGGAGGCGATCGTTCCGAAATTCCCGGACATCCACTTGTAGGGAACGTCCTCGTTTTCGATCGAACCCCCGAGGCTCACGGGGATGGTGAAGATCTCCTGCGGGCGGAGCGGCCCCTCCAGGGAATACCGGATCGCTTCCTCCACGATCTTGGGATCGCGGAAGCCTCCGAGCGCGGCCAGGTACCGCCCGCGCTCCGCCGGGATCTGGGCGGTCTCGAACCGCTTCTTGTAGTCCTGGAAGAGCGCCTCGTCGCCGCGAAGGGCCGAGAGCGTGAGCGCGACCCCGATCAAGGAGGGGTCGACCGAGCCCGGCGAGGCGATGTGCAGCTTCGCGAGCGAATCGGCGAAGGCCAGGACCTTGGCGTCCCTTCCGTCATCACCCAGCGTCGCGAGAAGTCCGGGCCGGGTGAGGGAGACCCCGTCCGCTTCCCCGGGCTGGCGCGTCATCCCCATCCGCTCGAGCGCGGGTCCCAGGGTCCGGCGAACGTACACGGCATAGGGATCGGCCAGCTCGCGGGTCACGAAGACGCGCCGGACCAGGTTCACGCCATCCTCGAGCGCGGACGTGATCTCGGGATCCTTGTCGTCGGCGAATTTCGCGATGAGGCGCATGTAGTCGTCGCCGTGGATGAGCCCGGCGTCGAGGAGCGCCCCCACGTTGCCCAGATATCCCACACGCTCCACCTGCGTGAGGGCCGTCCCCTCGGCGTCCGCGAGACGGTGGAGCATTTCCGGCGAGACGCTCCAGCGGTAGTAGCCCGCCGCGTCCCCGTTGAGATTCAGCCACTGGGGCGACTTCCCACCCTCCAGGGTCACGGTCATCTCGCGTTCGGTCAAGAGCACGCTCTCGGTATGCACGGCGCTCCCGTCCGAATACCGGAACGAGACGGGAATCCGCCAAAGCTGCTCCGAGGGAGCCGTGACGCCGTAGCCCAGGAACCGCTGCTGGCTCAACTTCACGCGTCCGTCCGGGAGCATGTCGGCGGAGACGAGCGGGACTCCGCCCTGGTCGAGGAAGCTGGTCATCGCGCCGGACGCGTCCTTGCCGGACACCTTGGACAGGGATGCCCAGAGGTCGGAGCCGACCGCGTTCCCCCATTCGTGCTCCTTCAAGTAGGCGAGAACCCCGGCGCGGAAGGTCTCGGGCCCGAGCCACTGCTCGAACATGGTCAAGACCGCCTGCCCCTTCTGGTACGCAAGCTCGTCGGCCGCCTGGAGCAAATTCTCCAGCGCGCTGACCGGGCGGCGGATGGCGCGGGCCGAGAGCCGCGAGTCGGTGGCCATCGCTCCCTGCGTGCGACGCAGGTCGAGGAGGCGCTGCCGGTATTCGGGGTAGACCTGATCGGAGATCTTGTTCCCCATCCACTCGGCGAACGATTCGTTCAACCAGAGATCGTCCCACCAGTCCATGGTGACGAGATCGCCGAACCACTGATGCGCGAATTCATGCGCCATGTAGACGGACAGGGTCGAGAGCTGGCCGACGCTGACGGTCTTGGGGTCCACCAGAAGCACCTCGTCGCGGAAGGTGACCGCGCCCGCGTTCTCCATCGCCCCCGGCCAGAACTCAGGCACCGCTAGGACATCGAGTTTCTCGTAGGGGTACTTGCTGCCGAAGTAGCGCTCGAGCGCGGCCAGGATGGGCGGGGCCATCTTCGCGGCGGTGGCCGCGAGCTTCGAGGCGCCCTTCACGGTGACCACGTTCCCCGGAACGGACATGCCGTGAATGGGGACCAGCTCCAGAGGTCCGGTCGCGATTGCCAGGATGTAGGAGGGCATCGGCTTGGTCTTCAGGAAGACGACGGTCTTCGAGGCCTTCCCGGGGATGGTCTTCACGATCGGCGTATTCGAGACCGCGCGATGGGAGTTCGGCAGAACCAGCGTGAGCTGATAGGGAATCTTGAACGAGGGCTCGTCCCAGCACGGAAACGCCTTTCGGGCGTCGTCCGATTCGAACTGGGTGAAGCAGTAGGATTCCCCGCCCGTGTCGAGACGGTAGATCCCCTCGGCGCGCGTGCTGAAGACGTTCGTGAACTCCACGTCCATCGAATAGACGCCCGGGGCGAGCGGCGCCTTGGTTCGCACCGTGACCATCGTCCGCGCGACCTGCGCGTGCGTCGAGGGCACGATGCCCTTGGCGTTCCGGAGCGTCACGCGGCGCAGGGTGATCCCCTCGGAATGGAACTGGAACGAATCGACGGCGGTGACGACGTGAAGATCGATGTGGGCGGAGCCCGAATACGAAGGCTTCCGCGCGTCCAGGTTCAGCTTGATCCGCTCGGACGTGGGGAGGACGTCCCGGAGCAAGCGCCCGGAGCCTGAAGCCAGGGCGCTTGTTGCGGGCATCGCGAGCGCGAGAAGGAGGATGACGCCGGGGATCAGACCGAAGGGACGTGCCGACCGCATAGGGCCTCCTGGCAGGGCCGCCGAGATCGAAGAGGTGTTGAAGCCTGGCGAAACCGCGCTAGTATAGACATGCTTTCCCCCTCCCGCCGGACATTCGAAACCGGGAGACAACGCCATGAAGCCCCACTTGCTCGAGCACGCCCGCCGTCTCGCTTCGGGGACCGCCGCGGCGGCGGCCCTTCTGGCCCTCCTCGCGCTCGTCCCGCCCGCGGACGCCACGATGGAAGCGGTCACCGTCGAGCCGCCTCAGCCCGCGTTGTGCGATTCCGTGACCATCACGGCCTCGGGGAGCATCCCCAATAATTGCTACGAGGTCTCCGCGGCCGAGATCCGCGGGCCGTTGCCTGGCATTCTTTGCCTTCCACCCGATCCCTGTCCTTCGAGATTCGTGATCGAGATCACGGTCCGCGAGCCCAATCCGATCATCGCCCGGGCGTGCCTCGTGGACCCCTTGCCCTACAAGCGGTCCTTCAACGTGGGGAAGCTCCGCACAGGTCCGTATGATGTGATGGCGATCGAGCGCGTGATTCCGTTCTCGCCGGACTCCACCGACTCCGTCGTGGCCACGAGCTTCACGACCGCGAGCTTCACGGTGCGGCCCGACTCGGCCTGCGCCGCGACGCCCGGGTGCTTCCTCCTCGGATTCCTTCCCGACCGCGTCGGCGAGGAAATCCCGATCGATCCCCAGTGCACCGCTTCGGCGCCCCCCGGCGGGACCGCGTGCCTGGACCTGGCGCTCACGAACTCGCGGGCGGTCGGCGGCCTCCAGACAACGCTCGATATCTCGGGCTCTGCCCTACCCGTATCGGCGGACGCACCCCTCCATGCGGTCTCGGTCGATCCGATGGGCCGCGCGGCCGGATTCCAGGTGGGCTTCAGCACCGAGGGATCGCGGACGAAGCTCCTGCTCTACTCGACGAGCGGAGCCTCGATCACGCCCGGCGATGGCCCCGTGGTCCGCATCTGCTACGCCGTCGCGCCGGGAGCCGTTTCGCAGAAATTCAGCGTCTTCCCGACCGCTGTGCTGGTCGCCGACCCCGCGGGCGACTCCATTCCGCCGTGTCCGACCTTCGCCGCCATCCCCCCGGGGATCATTTGCGTCGGATCTCAGGCTTGCGACGTGAACGCGGACGGCTTCTCCGACGTGCTCGACATCATTCGCCTCGTCCGGTGCGCCCTGGGAGTCGGAAGCGTGAGAGATTCGTTAGGGGCCTGCCCCGATTCGATCGCCGCGCGGGCGGACTGTAACGGCGACCACGCGGTCGATATCCGCGACGTGATCTGCTGCGTGCGGAAGATCGTCGAGGTTCCGGCCGGAATGGGCGCGCTGATTCCGTCCCTTCTGCCTCGTACCGGCGAAATTCCCGCGGGTGAGAACTCGATCAGCTTCGAAGGAGCCCCGCGCTGGATCAGCGCGTTCGACGGTGTCGCGGTCGTCCGGATCGAGGCCGCCGAAAACTGGGGCGGGATACAGTTCGTGATCAATCCTCGCTTCGCGCCGGTC
>JBGPMB010000105.1:0-9987 GCA_041486775.1 Candidatus Eiseniibacteriota bacterium
GCGTAGAGAGGTCTTCATGGTGTCTCCTTCGGACAGTCGGGCGGACAGCGTCCACCCGAGGTCCTGTTACTTCAAGATCGTGATCAGGTGCTTGAACTCTCCCTCCGAGGACGTGCCCCGGATGTAGTAGACGCCCGAGGGAAGCTTCTCGCGCTCGCCGCGCCCGTCGATCTTGACATCGTGCGTTCCCGCCGTCATCGCCGGAGCGTCCACGAGCCGCCGCACCAGCCGCCCCTGGATATCGAACATGTCGATCCGCACGAAGCCCTGCTTCGTGGTCGTGTAGGTCAAGGTCGCCTCGGGGTTCAAAGGATTCGGAGCGACCGCCGAGGCCGTGAAGTCGCCGTTGTTCACCACCTCGAGCTGGGTCGTGCCCACGAGGGTTCTGCCAAGGAGCGTACTCGCCTTGATCGTGACTGCGACGACGTTGTGCCCGTTCGGAATTCCGTTGAACAGGGTGCGGAGATTCGCCTTGGAGAAGGTCACCCTGATCTCCGGGATGCCATCGCCGTTCTTGTCGCTGCCGACCGTAGCTTTGGTGACCTCGGCCGGAACCTGTCTGCCGGCGTATTCCATCACGAACGAAGAGAGAACAACGTCCGGATTGGAAAAACATCCGGAGAACGTCTGGACGTATCCGAACCAGAACGGCTTCCCGGATCCCAGCCGGATCGTGTCGTACCCGTTCAACACGGTGGCAGGGCACTCCGACGTGATCGTTACTGTCGTTGTCCCCGAGTTGCCGCAAGCCTGTGCGGGATCGCCGTGCCCGTTGTCGGTCACGGTGAGCGTCACGGTGAAGCTCCCGGCGCTCGAATAGACGTGGCTCGCGATGGCGCCGGCGGCGTCGGCGGTGATTCCGTCGGCGGCGTCGAAATCCCAGGCATAGGTCAGCGGGTCCCCGTCGGGGTCGGAGGATCCCCTTCCATCGAAGGTCACGCTACCCGGGACCAGCCCCGTTTGAGGCGGGCCGGCCTGGGCAATCGGGCAACGATTGGGGAGGTCGACGTTCGTGACCGTGATCGGCAGGATGTCAGACGTCAAGAAATTGGTGGAGCTCTCAGATATGAGCCCGTAGTAGAGGCCCGCATCGTTATAGCCGGGAGAGAACTGGATCGACAGCGTGACCGATCCCGAACCGCAGACGAACGGCTCCGTGGTGGCAAAGGACGGCAACCGCACCGGCCGCAGACAAATGACGTCACCATCCTGATCGGACGCCTCTAGCCGTACCGTGCTCGTCGTGCCCTCGGGGATCGTCAGACTGCCGACCGTCCGAACCGAGGGCGGGTGATCCTTACGCGCCACCGTGATGGTGAACGACCAAGAGCTCCTGTTGTCGCCCCACTCGACCCCGACGACCGCGGTGTAGATGCCGATGTCGGACACGCCGGGCCGGAGCTGGATGTTTCCGCGCACGGTGGGCGCATTGGGTTCGATCGTCGTCACGGTCATGAAGCTCGGCCCCGCCATCTTCACGAAGGTGACGGTTCTCGCGTCGGGATCGGTGGCCTGGACCTCCTGATTCATGACCTCCCCCGTGTAGGCGGTGACGTCCGGGACCGGATCGATGATCGGGGCGTGCGTACCCCCCTGGATGACGTGAATCACGAAAGCTCGATCCGCGCTCAACAATCCATCGCTCGCGCGCGCGGCTGCGAAAGCCCCTCCATCCAGGAAATTGGTTGCCAGATGAACGGTCCCCGTGGTTGGCGTGGTGGTCGATACGGTCATGTAGCTGGGGCCGCTGACCTTGGAGAAGCTCAGGGCATTTCCGTCAGGGTCCGATCCGGATATGGTCTGATCCCCCGTCAGCCCTTCAGTCACCGTCATGTCGGCAATCGGATTCAGCAGGGGCGCGGAGTTGGGCGGAACTCGGGGAATCCCGTCGGCATCGAACCAATCGCCCGTCGCGCATGGGTTGGACTGGTCTCCAAGCACGTATGTGTTGGGGAAATTCAACGCGTCGCAACTGCCGCCGAACCCCGTCCCGAATCCAAATGGATCGAGGGGCTGGGTCCCCCTGGCGATCTCGATAGTCGGCCCTCCGCTCAGCACCGTCACTGGTATGGTTCCGAGCGTGCTGAGCCCAGCGGGGGTCACGCTGCCCGCCGGCCTGCTTCGGGTGAACTCGGTTTGGTGGCTGTCCGCGAGGTCGTCGCCAAGCGGAGTGTAGTTGGGATCGGCGGCCGTGAAGGTTCCCCAGCTCACCGTTCCTCCTACGGCGCTCAACGTGATCGTGTAGAGGAAGAGATCCAGAGGCTGTCCCGTGAGGACCGATCCGCACCCGAGGGCGTTCGTGTGGGAGTTACAACTCTGAAGCGAACCGTCCCTGTCGTGGGACGTGTCCAAGGTGATCGTGAGAAGGGTAATCCCGGACGGATTGAGCAAAGTCGAGTCCGCGGGGTTATCCGTCGTGATCGCCATGTACTGGCTGGAGGCAGGTGACGCGAGGCAGAGTAGGATCGACGGCAGCACCGACAGAGCGCTGAGGATTAGGCAACGCGAAGGACGAGTCCGAGCGAGGAGCTTCCGGGACACGATATCCTTCCTGGGTGAGAATTCAGGGAGTATTTTACTCCCGCGGCGCCGCAAAGTCAAGGGCGGCCAGCGACTTCCGGGCTGGAAATGCCGCCACGATTCGCGTATTCTCCCCCGCGGAGAGATGCGAGAGTGGCTGAATCGGGCGGTCTCGAAAACCGCTATACCCGTAAGGGTATCGAGGGTTCGAATCCCTCTCTCTCCGCCATCCTGAGAGCAAGCGCGTGTGGGAGCGCGCGAGCATCGAAGCTTCCCGGAGAGGTGTCCGAGTGGCTGAAGGAGCACGGTTGGAAACCGTGTAAGCATGAAAGTGCTTCGAGGGTTCGAATCCCTCTCTCTCCGCCAGTAACGGAGCAAACGGTGAAACGTGGGGATGTAGCTCAGTTGGGAGAGCGCCTCGTTCGCAACGAGGAGGTCAGCGGTTCGATCCCGCTCATCTCCACCATTTCGCTCCAAGGGCGCGGCCGTATGCCCGGGAGGCAGGGCGTTCGCCTCCTCGTGGCCTGGTGTTGACGGCCAGTTCCCGCGCAATCGAGAATCGCGAACCCCGTCAGGACCGGAAGGTAGCAGCGGTCAGCGGTCACCTCGATGTGCCGCGGACTCAACTGGCTCGAGCCGGGCACCGGGGGGGCTTTTGCCCCGCAGCGCGCGGGATGCGCGCCACGTTAGGAGTTTCCTTGTCCCACCTAGCCCTCGCACGGAAGTACCGGCCCCAGCGCTTCGCCGATCTCGTGGGGCAGGATCCCATCCGCACCACGCTGGAACAGGCCGTCGCGAAGAACCGGGTCGCGCAGGCCTATCTCTTCGCGGGTCCGCGCGGGAGCGGGAAGACCACCACCGCGCGGCTCATCGCGAAAGCGCTGAACTGCGAGCGTCGCGCGCCGGGGCAATCAGAGCCTTGCAACGAGTGCGGGAGCTGCCTCGAGATCACCGCGGGCACCTCGCTCGACGTGCTCGAGATCGACGGCGCCTCCAATCGCGGAATCGAGGAGATCCGGAATCTCCGCGAGAACGTGAAGTACTCGGCCTCCGGCGGTCGATTCAAGGTCTACATCATCGACGAGGCCCACCAGCTCACCGACTACGCCTGGAACGCGCTCTTGAAGACCCTAGAGGAGCCGCCGCCGCACGTACGGTTCGTCTTCTGCACCACCGAGCCGCTCGAAGTCCCCGACACCATCGCCTCGCGCTGCCAGGTGTTCGAATTCCGCCGCCTCCGGAGCGGGGAGCTGGTGAAGCACTTGGTGGATGTTGCCGCCAAGGAGAAGGTCTCGCTCGAGGAGGACGCGGCCGCGCTGATCGCGCGCGCCTCGGAGGGGAGCGTGCGCGACGCTCTGGGGCGTCTCGACCAGGCGCTCGCCGTTTCGCCCGAGGGCGTCACCGCGGCGACGGTCGCCCAGGCGTTGGGACTCCTGGGGCTCGAGGCGTACTTCGACCTGGGAGAGGCGCTCGCGAAGCGCGATCCCAAGCTGGGATTGGAGATCCTGGATCGACTCCACGATGCCGGCAGCGACGTGGAGGAGATCGCCGACGGGCTCACGCACCATCTCCGGCAGCTCCTCCTCATCGCCGTGGATCCCGCGCTCGAGAAGCTGGTGGACGCGGCTCCCTCGGACCGCGAGCGCTACGTAGTGCAGGCGAAGGAATTTCGCCCCACGGACCTGAACGCGATGCTGAGCCTCCTGCTCGAGACGCGCGGGCTCCTGCGTCGCGCGGAAGCGCCGCGCATCCTGCTCGAGGTCGCGCTGGTGGAGTTGTGCACGCTTCCGACCGCGGCCAGGATCGAGGATCTGATCCAAAGGCTGAGCGATCTGGAATCGAAGCTGGGCCCACCGCCGGCGACCCCCGCGACTCCTGCCCGGCCGGCACCATCCGGCCCGGATCCCGAGCGCCGCGGCGGAGCACCTCCGCGCGCGAGCGCCGAGCAGGACCCGCCGCGGGCCACCCTCGCCGCCGTGCCGGCCGCCGCGGAGCAGGCGGTCGCATCACCGTCCGGGAGCCCGGCTCTTCGGCTGGTGGAATCGCCCGCGAGCGTCGAGGAGGCCGATCCCAGCGATCCGGTCGTGCGCTGGAGAAACACCGTCGATCGCGTGAAGGAGCGGAAACTCCTGCTCGGGACCTGCCTCGAGGAGGGATTCTTCCTCGGCATGGCGGGCGGGAACGTGAGGATCGCGCTCTCGGGCGAGCACGCCTTCCACCGCGCGATGCTCGAGCTCAAGGAGAACCGGGAAATCCTGAACGAGGAGCTGGAGCGCCTGTACGGGCGCGGCGCGAAGCTCCTGTGCGAGGCCATGACGCCGTCCAGGGCGGACCCTGCCGCCGCCGGCCGGACCGGGAAGCGTGAAGCCGTCCCGGAGGCCACGCTCGTGGACCGCATCGTCGAGCTCTTCGACGGCGAGGTGATGGGGCCGGGCCCCGAAGGGGGAAGCTTATGAAGGATATGGCGGGCATGCTGCAGAAGGCGCAGGCTCTTCAGGCGAAAATCTCCCAGCTCCAGGCGGAGCTCAAGACGCGCGAGATCGTGGGCTCCTCGGGCCAGGGTAAGGTCAAGGTCACCATGAACGGGGCCCAGGACGTGATCAAGATTTCCATAGACCCCGAGGTCGTCAAGCCGGACGAGGCGGATCTGCTCGAGGATCTCCTGCTCGCCGCCTTCAACGACGCGCGCGGCAAGATCACGCGCATGGTCGAAGAGGAAATGAGCAAGGTTTCGGGCGGCCTGGGGCTTCCGAAGGGTCTCTTCTAGGAACGATGCAGTACTCGAGCGCCCTCCTGGAGGCGGTCATCACGGAGCTGACCCGCCTCCCGGGCTTGGGCCGAAAGTCCGCCCAGCGGATCGCCTTCCACCTCCTTCGCTCCTCCGAAGCGGACGCGAAGAAGCTCGCCCAGGCCATCCTCGAGCTGAAGGAGCGGGTCGAGGACTGCCGCATTTGCGGCAACGTCACCGAGACCCAGCCCTGCGCCATCTGCGCCGACTCCCGCCGTGACACCTCGATCCTCTGCGTCGTGGAGCAGCCCATGGACGTGCTCGCTATCGAGCGGACCGGCGAATTTCGAGGGAGTTACCATGTCCTGAAGGGCTCCCTCTCGCCCATCGACGGAATCGGCCCGGAGCAGCTCAAGCTCACCGAGCTGGTGGAGCGCGTGAAGGCCGGAACGGTGACCGAAGTGATCGTGGCCACGAACCCCACGGCGCAGGGGGAGGCCACGGCCCTCTACATCGCCCGTCTGCTCCAGAGCATGCCCGGGGTGCGGGTGACGCGGATCGCCCGCGGCGTGCCCATGGGCTCCGACCTCGAGTTCTCCGACCAGGTGACGCTCGCCCGGGCCATGATCGGCCGCAAAGAGATATAACCCCCGTAATTCCCACTACATTGTGCTTGACCGTCCTTGAGGAAGTGTTAGCGTTCCGCCCAATTCCCGGTCGAGCGTCGCCTTGTCATGAGCGTTGCATGACGCGTGTGGGTGGTTGGGTGGGGATCGGTCTCGGCGCCGGCTGATACGGAGAGGCCAGGGCAGGACACCCCTCCTTCTGAAAACAGCCGGTCGGCGTCACCATGCCGCAAGGCCCAGGTGTGTCCAAGGAGTTGGGACCATGGTCAAAGGGAATTGGGCGCTCTTCGAGGAAGACTTCTGGTCGATCAACACGATCCTCCAGAATCTGATTCAATCCTCGAGCTCGAAAAGCGTGATGCTGATCGACAAGACCGGTCAGCTCATCAGCTCCATCGGCGAGCCCCCCGGGTTCGACGTGACTTCGTTTTCCTCCCTTGCAGCCGCGGATTTCGCAGCCAATCAGCAGCTCGCCGAGATGGTGGGGGAGATGGATTTCGCCACCCTCGTTCATCAAGGCAACAACGAGAGCATGTATCTATCGCTCATCGCGAACCGGGTCATTCTCGTCGTGCTCTTCGATCGGAAGACCTCGCTGGGACTCGTACGGCTCAAGGCGCGGCGCGGCGGCGAAGAGCTGCTCACGGTGCTGAACAAGCTCTTCGACAAGCTCCAGTACCGGAACGAGGACCTGAGCTCCACGACCTTGGGCGCGGAATTCACGGCGGAAGCGGAGAGCGAGATCGACAGCCTATTCAAGGAATAGGAGAGACAAGCCTACGTGTCGCTGATCAACTACTCGTCTCGCGAAATCAACTGCAAGATCGTCTATTACGGCCCCGGACTCTGCGGCAAAACCACCAATCTCCAGCATATCTATTCGCGCGTTCCGCAGGAGACCCGCGGGAAGATGATCTCGCTGGCCACCGAGATGGACCGCACGCTGTTCTTCGATTTCCTGCCGTTGGAGCTGGGGCAGATCCGCGGATTCCGGACCCGTTTCCACCTCTACACCGTGCCGGGACAGGTCTACTACAACGCCAGCCGCAAGCTGATCTTGAAAGGCGTGGACGGAATCGTGTTCGTCGCCGATTCGCAGATCGACCGGTTCGAAGCCAACGTCGAAAGCTATATGAACATGCTCGACAATCTGACCGAGCACGACCTCACGATCGAGAAGATTCCCTTCGTCATGCAATACAATAAGCGGGATCTCCCCCGTGTGGTGCCGGTCGACGACCTGGAGCGCGAGTTGAATCCCCGAAAGGCCCCCTACTTCGAGGCGGTGGCGCTTCGAGGCACCGGAGTGTTCGACACACTCAAGGTGGCTTGTAAGCTCGTCTTGAAAACCCTCGGGTAAGCGGACGTGCGGCGCCTTGCCGTCCTGCTCGCGACCGGGCTCGGCCTGGGCCGGCTTCCCATCGCTCCGGCGACCTGGGCCTCGGCCGCCACGGCCCTCGCCCTTCTCCCCGTATGGCCCCGGCTCGGCCTTCCCGCGTTTCTCGCGGCGACCCTCGCCGTCACGCTGCTCGCCCTCCTCGTGTGCGGTCCCGCCGAGAAGGTGTTGGGCCACGACGCGCATCCCATCGTTCTCGACGAGGTCGCCGGCATGATGGTCACGATGTGCGGCGTTCCGGCGATCGGGCACACGCACCTCTCCGTCGCCCTCACCCTCTTCGCGGGGTTCCTGCTCTTTCGCGTCTTCGATATCTGGAAGCCCTGGCCCGCGGACCGGGCGCAGGCGCTTCCCGGCGCGTTCGGGATCGTGACGGACGACCTCCTGGCGGGTCTCTACGCCAACCTATCGTTGCAGCTCCTCGCGCGGGTCTGGCCCCGATGATCGCGGAAGTCATCACCACCGGAAGCGAGCTCCTCCACGGGCTCGTCCGGAACACCAACCTCGACATGATCTCGGGCCTTCTCGCGGAGACGGGGCTTCGACCCTCGTATCACACCACCGTGGGAGACGAGTCCGAGCATCTGGGAGAGGCCTTCCGGACGGCGGTCCATCGCGCCGACGTCGTCATCGTGACGGGCGGGCTCGGCCCCACGTCCGACGACATCACGCGGAAGGTGATCGCGACGGTCTTCCGGCGCCGCTTGATCCTCGACCGCATCGTGCTGGACCAGATCCGCGCCCGCTTCAAGGAGCGTGGCGTGGAGATGCCTCCCATCAACGAGGCGCAGGCCCTGGTGCCTCGCGGGGCGAGCGTGATCGCGAATCCGATCGGGAGCGCCCCCGGGCTTCATTTCACGCACCTGGAAACCGAATGCTTCGCGCTTCCCGGAGTGCCATCCGAGGCAGAGGAGATGCTTCGCTCCTACGTGATCCCCTTCTTGAAGAGCCGGAATCCGGGGCTTTGCTCGGGTCTCAGGGTGGTGCGGACCATCGGGATCGGGGAGTCCGCGCTGGCGGAGAGGCTCGCCGGATTCGAGCTGGAGGAGCCGGAGCTCACCCTGGGCACCATCGCCCGCGCCTCGGGCGTGGACCTCCACCTGAGCGCTTCCTCCATCGACGCGATGTGGCTCCAGGGGGTCCTCGACCGGGGGGAGCGAAAGCTCCTCGATCGCGCGGGCGTCCACGCCTATGCCCTGGGGGACCGCACCCTCTCGGAGGTGGTGGGCGAGGCGCTCCTGGCGCGCGGAGTCACGATCGCGACCGCGGAATCCTTCACCGGCGGCGGAGTCGGCTCCGCCCTGGTCGCGACTCCGGGCAGCTCCCGCTACTATCGGGGCGGGGTGATCGCGTACTCGAACGAGGCCAAGGAGAAGCTCCTCGGTGTCTCGGCCGAAACGCTGCGGCGCTTCGGCGCGGTGTGCGCCGAGACGGCGCGGGAGATGGCGCGGGGCGCGCGCGAGCGCCTGGACGCCACGTGCGCCGTCTCCACGACCGGGATCGCGGGGCCGGATGGAGGAAGCGCCGAGAAGCCCGTGGGTCTCTGTTTCCTGGGCTACTCGGGGCCCGAAGGGGAAGCCGGCGAGCGCTTCGTGTTCGTGGGCTCGCGCGCGGATATCATCGCCCGGGCGTCGTTCTTCGCCCTGGACTTGGTGAGGCGGAGCCTCGGGGCGGGAGTGGCATGGTCCGAACCTTCGTCGCGCTCGTGATCCCGCGAGGCTGGATCGAGTACCTGGAGCAGGTCGAGCGGGACCTGGGGGGCCGGATGTCGGGGCTCTCCTGGGTCAAGCCCGACAACATGCACATCACGATCCGTTTCCTCGGCGATCTGGGCGATTCCGGGGTGCGCCGCGCGGGAGAATCGGCGCGGCGGGGCGCGGAATCCCACCTCGCGTTCCGGGCGCGGCTCGGCGGGCCGGGTGCCTTTCCCTCTCTGGACCGCCCCCGCGTCCTCTGGGCCGGCCTCGCGGAGGGCGCGGACGAGGCGATCGCGCTCGCGAAATCGGTCAACCTGCACTTGAAGCAGGATGGGTTCGGTCCCCCGGACAAG
This sequence comes from Candidatus Eiseniibacteriota bacterium, assembly GCA_041486775.1. Taxonomy (GTDB): domain Bacteria; phylum Eisenbacteria; class RBG-16-71-46; order SZUA-252; family SZUA-252; genus WS-7. The sequence goes on from JBGPMB010000105.1 coordinate 9,321, forward strand.
CCCTTCCGTCCCCACATCACCCTGGCGCGGGTCCGCGACCGGGCGCAGGGGGTGGAGACCTTCCGGCAGTACGCTCCTCCACCGGCTCCCGACGGGGCCCTTCTCGACCGGATCGTGGTGATGAAAAGTGACCTACATCCGGCTGGAGCCCGCTATACTCCGCTCGAAGAGATTCGTCTTCGCCCGCCGGGGGCCTAGATCACCTCGAGTTCCCGCCCCGGCGCCCATCCGAGCGCAAGAATCGAATCCAAACATTTTGCCCCGACCCGTACCGGCGTCCCGGAGTGGATGCCGAACAACTCGCAAAGGGGAGAATCGGAGATGGTCATGAATCCGGGAGTGAGGGAGATGTCCAAGGAGCGCGCCAAGGCGCTCGACTTGGCGGTGCAGCAGATCGAGCGGCAGTTCGGAAAGGGCGCGATCATGAAGCTGGGGGAGGAGTCGGCCCGGGTCCAGGTGGATTGCATTGCGACAGGATCGATCGCGCTCGACGCGGCGCTCGGAATCGGCGGCGTGCCGCGCGGGCGCGTGATCGAGATCTACGGTCCGGAGTCCTCCGGTAAGACGACGCTCACCCTGAGCATCATCGCGCACGCGCAGAAGGCGGGCGGAAACGCGGTCTTCATCGACGCGGAGCACGCGCTGGACGCGGCCTACGCCAAGAAGC
>JBGPMB010000106.1:0-9919 GCA_041486775.1 Candidatus Eiseniibacteriota bacterium
CCATGCCGTGCACTTCCTTCAGGATCTCGTCGATCGAGGCGCCGGTGACGTCGGTCCGGACGCTCGTCCCGATCAGGAACGGGCCCTGGCCGCGGTTCTCGGCCAGCGCCGAGAACGCGCCGTACGTGTACCCGTGCGCCTCGCGCCGATTCAGGTTGATGCGGCTGGAGAAGAGCCCGCCCAGGATCGTGTTCGCGAGGTCGAACCGCTCGAAGTCAGGATCCGACCGCATGAGTCCGAGCTGCACCACCCGGAGCGCCGTCTGCGGCATGCCCGGCTTGTCCACGATCACGACACGCGAGGAGATCATCGTGCCCTGCGGCGGCCGCGGCGTCTCCGTGGGCGGTCCCGACCAGGAGCCCAGGGCGTCCGTCGCGAGCTTCTTGGCTTCCGACTCGGTCACGTCGCCCACCATCACGAGTGCCGCGTTCTGGGGCGTGTAGTAGGCCTGGTAGAACTTCATCATGTCGTCGCGCGAGATCTTCTTGATGGCGTCCGCGGTGCCGAGCGTGATGTGCCCGTACGGATGACTGGGGCCGTAGAGGCAATTCCACATGATCCGGCTCGCCGTCTGATTCGGGCTGTCCCGCTGCTGGAGCAACGCGGTCGACCGCTCGTCGCGGATCCGCTCGACATCCTTGGCGGGGAAGGCCGGATGGAGCGCCACGTCCGAGAGCATGCCCATCGTGGCGCCGGACGTCTGCTTGAGCGAGCGGCATGCGATCGTGCTGCCGTCGACGCTCGAGGCGGTGTTCAGCGAGGCGCCCAGGCCATGGAGCTCGTTCGCGATCGTGAGCGCGTCCCTCTTCTGGGTCCCTTCATCCAGCATGCTCGCGGTGTAGCCGGCGAGGCCGGGCAAATCTTGCGGGTCCTGGGCGCTGCCCGAGCGAAGCACCAGCGTGCTCGCGACGATCGGGAGGCGGTGGGACTCCACGAGGAGCACGGTCAGCCCGTTCTTCAGCTGGAAACGCTTCGCCATGGGAAGCTTCACCATCGTCGTGGGTCCGGCGCCCGGAATCGTGTTCCGCCAGGGCTCCTTGGACTCGATGGCGGCTTCCTTCTCGGTCGGAGCGGGAGGCGTCGGCGGCGCGGGCGGGACGACCTTCGTGCCGGGCAAACCGTACACCACGGCCCTATGGTCCTTGGCCAGCTGCTCGGAGACGAAGTGCTTGATGCTCTCCTGCGTGACCGCGGCGTAGCGCGCAAGATCCTGGTTCAGGTAGTTCGGGTCCTTCGTGTGCTGGTTGTACATGTTGAGGCGGTCGGCCACGCCGCCGAACCCGCCGACGCGCTCGAGGCTGGAGACGATGGCCGAGTAGGTGGAATTCTGCGACGCGGCCAGCTCGGCCGGCGTCGGGCCCTCGGTTCCCAGCTTCGAGATCTCGGTATCGATCGCGGCTTCCAGCTCCTCCGCGGTGTGTCCGGGCTTGGCGGTCGCGACGAGCTCGAACACCGAGCCCAGCATCAGCGATTGGACGCTGACGTTCACGTCCTGGGCGATCTGCTTGTCGTAGACGAGCGACTTGTAGAGGCGGCTCGCCTTACCGCCGCCGAGGAGGTCCGCCGCGATGCCGGACTCGGCGTCGCCGGCCTTGAAGATGGGGGAGGTGATCCATCCCATGAACACGCGCGGCAGCTCCACCTCATCGGTGACCTTGGCGCGGCGCTCCGAGGTGATCGGCGGGGTCGTGGCCTCGATGGCCGGCACCGGATTGCCCCGCGGGATGCTGGCGAAGTACTTCGTGACCATGGCCTTCGCCTGCACCTTGTCGATGTCGCCCGCGATCACGAGAGTCGCGTTGTTCGGCACGTAGTAGGTCTTGAAGAAACTGCGCACGTCATCGACTTTCGCGTTCTGGATGTCCTCGTGCGAGCCGATGACCGACGCGTAATAGGGGTGGGTCTTGGGGAACAGCTGGTGATACAACTCTTCCTCGACCAGGCCGTAGGGGGCGTTCTCGACGCTCTGCCGGCGTTCGTTACGCACCACGTCCTGCTGGTTGGCGAACGACGCCGCGGTGATGCGGTCGAGAAGGAAGCCCATCCGGTCGCTTTCCAGCCACAGCGCCAACTCCAGCTGGTTCGAGGGAATGTCCTCGAGATAATTCGTGCGATCGAAATCGGTGGAGCCGTTCACGAAGGAAGCGCCGGCGGCTTCGAGATACTTGAAGTAGGAATCCTCGGGCACGTGCCCGGAGGACTGGAACATGAGATGCTCGAAGAGGTGCGCGAATCCCGTTTGTCCCGCCCGCTCGTTGGCGGGACCGGTGTGGTACCAGATGTTCACCGCCACCAAGGGGAGCTGATGGTCTTCATGAAGAATGACCTCGAGCCCGTTCGGAAGCGTGTACTTCTCGACCTCCAGCTTGACCTGGGGCGGCTTGGGGCCGCTGTTGGCGGCGCGAGCCACGCCTCCGACGAGAAGGAACGCGGAGCACGCGAGCGCGAACGCGACACGCGCCGGCGCGCCCGTCCGTCCGCCGGAACGAGGATGCGGCTGGTTCATGGGTTTTCTCCTGTGGATGGCCAAAAGGCCTGTGGGGAGCTGCCTATGGAAGTACTGAGATCAGGCGGGAAATGTTCCGCCAAGAAGCGCCCCAAGTCAAGGCGAGTCGCGGCCCTGGCGGTGGCGCTGGTCGCGGTCGTGGGGGCGGGTCCGGGGCAGCCCCCGGCGGGCTCGTCGCAAGTCCCCGCGGGCCCAGTCGCCCTCGAGAATCAGCGGGCCGGGAGCTCCGATTGGGAGCTCCGGAGTCCCGCATTGTCCCATGAGATGGAAGGATACGCAGAGACCGCCGGCATCGAGCCCGGGGAAACCCTGAAGCTCCACGTCAGCTCGGCCTCTCCCAGCTTCACGGTGGATGTCTACCGGATGGGCTGGTACGGCGGCGCCGGCGCCCGGCTCGTCCTCCAGCTTCGCGGCCAGCCGGGGGCCAAGCGTCTGATCCCCAAGCCGCGCCCCCAGGACGGCCTGATCGAGTGCGACTGGCCGGTTTCCTGCCGTGTGCCGGTCGGCGAGGACTGGGTCAGCGGCGTCTATCTCGCGCGCCTCACCGGCTCGCGCGACGGAAAGCAGTCCTTCATTCCCTTCGTCGTTCGCGAGCCCGACCACGCGCCCGCGACGAGACGCGCCCCCATCCTGATCCAGTGCTCTGTCAACACGTGGCAGGCCTACAACAACTGGGGCGGGAAGAGCCTCTACGACTTCAACAGCTTCGGCGGGCGCGCGACGCGGGTCTCCTTCGACCGCCCGTACGTCTCGAGCCCCGAGGCGGCCCGCGGGGCGGGTGCCGGAGAATTTCTTACAGTTAGTCACGCGCCCCGTCCGGCCGGATGGGAGTACCCGTTCGCGCGCTGGATGGAGAAGGAAGGCTACGACGTGGCCTACGCGACCAATGGCGACGTGCACCGGAACCCCGATCTCTCGGTGGGGCGAAAGGCGTTCCTCATCGTCGGGCACGACGAGTACTGGAGCCGCGCCATGCGCGACAACGTGGAGCGCGCGAGGGATCGCGGCGTGAACCTCGGCATCTTCGCCGCGAACGTCTGCTACTGGCAGGTTCGCTACGAGCCTTCGACCGCAGGCGCTCCGGACCGGATCCTCTTCTGCGCCAAGGACCCCGATCGGGACCCGGTGTACAACACGGAGCGCGACAAGGATCTGACCGTGCACTTCCACAACCTTCACCCCGCGCGCCCCGAGGTCTCGCTCGTCGGAATGATGCTGAGCGCCGAGGAGGTGGAAGGAGATTTCGCGCCGGTGCCCGCGGCGCTGGGCCATTGGGTCTACCAGGGGACCGGGATCGCTACGGGGAAGACGGGGGCGGTGCGCGGGCTCTTGGGCTATGAGGTGGACAAGAGCTTCGCGACGGATCCCAAGTGGGGGCGCTATTCGCCCAAGGGACTCGTCGTGCTGGCGCGGGCCTGGGTCCAGCTGAAGCTGGAACGTCTGCAAACCGAATCCACGATCTATACCGCGCCGTCGGGCGCGATTGTGTTCGCGGCCGGAACCATGCAGTGGTCCTGGGGGCTGGACGGGTGGGGCGCGCCGGCGCTGCGCCCGGTGGGGCCGCACCCGGACGTGCAGCGGATTACGAAGAACTTGCTCGCGAGATTCCTCGGTAGCGCGCCAAAGCCAGGTCCACGATCTCCTGGATGAGATCCGCGTGTTCCAGGCCGGACTGCTTGGCGGCCAGTGAGAACTCCGCCGTCGAGTGGAGCCATGGATTCGGGTTCACCTCGAGGGCGTAGAACCTCCGCTTCGGCGTGAGCCGGAAGTCCACGCGCGCGTAGTCGCGGACCTCGAGCGCCCGGCAGGCTTTCACCGCCGTTTCCTGGATCTCGGCCAGGAGTCCCTCTCCCAGATCGTCGGGAAACCGGAGCTTCGTTTTTCGATATGCGGCGGTGCCGCGCTCCCATTTCACCTCGGTGCCCGCGATGCGCGGCGTTCCCTCCGGCAGGTCGTCGAGGTTCAACTCGACGACCGGGAGCGCGACGGGCGGATCGTTCCCGAGAACCGAGACGTAGAGCTCGCGCCCCTCGATGTATTCCTCGATCAGGACCGGCGCGTTCAGGTCCGCGTGGAGGGCGTCGATCCGCTCCATCAGCTCCTTGATCGATCCCGCGACCGCGCTGAACGCGATCCCGATGGATCCGTCCTCGCGCTTGGGCTTCACGATCACCGGAAAGTGCACGTCGTCCGCCCACTGCAGGCGCCCCTGATACACCGTGGCGAAATTCGGAGTGCGGATGCTGTGGAACGCGAAGAGGCGCTTGGCGACCGCCTTGTCCTGCGCGAGAAGGAGCCCGCTGGGGCCGGAGCCCGTGTAGGGAATCCCGAGGAGGTCCAGGTACGCGGCGATGTTGATGTCCTTGGTGTCGTCCCCGCCGTAGGACTCCGTGAGGTTGAACATGAGGTCCACCTCGGCGGAGGCGAGCGCCTTCAACGTCTTGGGGCGGCCGTCCAGGCAGAAATAGGCGGGCTGGTGCCCCTTCTTGGCCAGCGCGTCGAAGACCTCCTCGCGATCGGGCTTGTCCTTGCGCCGTTTTCGCTTCGGGAGATCCTCGCTCGCGGAGTCGGGCTCCTTGTCCTCGATCCACTCGTCATAGAGCACCCCGACACGGAGCGATTCGGAATCCAAGCGGCACCTCTATACCTTGTGGAATCTTCCTCGCGTCAGATAGTTCGCCGCGAGCGCGGTCGTGTACGCCGTCACGTGCTCGCGGCTGAAGGGAACCGGCCGGTAATCGTCACGATATCGGCGACGATACGGGCCGAACGTAGCACGCCATTCGGGCCTAAGGTAGAGACGATACGCGTAGTTGAAGCGTGTCCTGCCTCGTGGCGCAGGGGCTGGAACCGCTTCAGCTTCCGCCCCAGACGAGCCAGGAGCGGCTCCACCGGCGAGCCCTCCAGGCGAAGGCCCAGGTCCTGGATGGGCATCCGCTTGAGCGCGCGGCGCCTGGGGGGCTCCCGATTACGCAAGTTCATAGGACATAAAGAGTAACACTGAAGCCAAGATTTGTGTTGCGAACGTAGGTATTTTGACCGATACTATTGGGTAAGCAGTTGTCCTGGCGGTTGATGGTCGACTCCCAAGTATGGATTTCGCGCCGCAGAGGAAGTTGCCTGCGGCTTTGTTGTATCTGGGCGACTCGTCGTCCGGAAGCCCGACCAAAGTGGCCGGGCTGGGCGCCCGAAGTCAGGGCGTGGTGTCGGGGCGATGCCCCAGCTAGTAGAAGGAGTTTGCAAGTGGCAAACGGAACGGTGAAGTGGTTCAACGAAGCAAAGGGTTTCGGTTTCATTCAGCAGGAGGGTGGCGAGGACGTGTTCGTTCACTACTCCGCGATCCAGGGCGAGGGCTTCAAGACGCTGGCCGAAGGCGAGCGGTTGGAGTTCGACATCGTCCGTGGACCGAAGGGACTCCAGGCCGCGAACGTCCGCAAGGCGTAACGGTCCGAACCCACTTCACCCGGCAGTACCGCGGGGCGGCTGTACCAACGGCCGCCCCGCTTGTTATTCTAGGCAGCGCATGAATCCCCGTGGTTCCCCGTCCGCACGGACGCCCCAGCCCTCGAAGCCGGCCTCGCTCCTCTACGACAGCCCCGAGATTTACGACGTCGCCTTCGGCTGGGACCTGGATCTGGAATTGACGTTCGTCGAGTCCTGCCTTCGGAAGCACGTGGTCGATCCGGTGCGGAGCATCCTCGAGCCGGCGTGCGGCACCGGCCGCATTCTCGTGCCGCTGGCGGCCCGGGGCTACGAGGTCCTAGGCTACGATGAGAGCTCCGAGATGGTGGCGTTCGCCACCGCGAAGATCGCGCGGGTGGGCGGACGCGTGATGCGCGGCGACATGGCGACCTTCCGGGCCCCCGGCGCCTTCGACGCCGCGATCAACCTGGTCAACTCGATGGGCTACCTCCTGGAGGACGAGGCGGTGGCATCGCATCTCGAATGCGTGGGGGAGGCGGTGCGCCCGGGCGGCGTGTATCTGGTCCAGCTGAGCTACGGCGGCGAGCCCCCGGAGCAGGCCGCGTTCGGCCCATGGCCCAACGCGCGCGCCGGGCTTCGGACCGAGCTCACGTGGCGCGTCGTCCGCGAGGATCCCTCAGCCCGGAGGTCGTACCAGGAATGCCGGATCACGGCGCGGCGCGGCGAGGACGTTCGCGTGATCGAGGAGTCGCATGTGCTCCGGTACTGGACGCAGGAGGACTTCGACCGGATCGTGGAGGGGAGTCCGTTCGAGCTGGCGGCTACGTACTTCGATCGCTTCGAGGAGAAGCCGGTGGATGAGCCTCGGACTGGACTCGACGGGAATCTCTATCACGTGCTTCGGAGGAAATAGCTCGGCGCTCTTCGGAACCACGAATTGAAAGTAAAATCGTGACGCTGGAGGCACTTTCGAGTTTGCAACTCGTCCCAGGACGAGTTCATTCGTCCGTAATTCGCACTAGAAATCCGAAGGCGCCATACGGCAGATCGCTGGCGCTCCTCGCGTTGTTACTTTCTTCGATTCACGGCGTGTGCGGACGCCTGATCCGTCGGCATGATCATGACCGACTGCACGTTCACGTGCGCTGGGCGGGTCAGGCACCACACCACCGCGTCGGCCACGTCCTCGGGTCCGAGGGGCGTGAGCCCTTCGTAGACGGTCTTGGCCCGCGCGCGGTCCCCCTTGAAGCGGACCTCGCTGAATTCGGTCTCGGCCAGCCCCGGCTCCACGTTGGAGACGCGGATCCCTTTCCCCAGCACGTCGTAGCGCAGCGCGTCGGTGATGGCGCGGACCGCGTACTTGGTCGCGCTGTAGACGGCGCCCCCCGCGTAGGTCTGATGCCCCGCCACCGAGCCCATGTTCACGACGTGCCCGCGGCCCCGCTCCACCATGCCGGGAAGGACGGTCCTCGAGACGTAGAGGAGTCCCTTCACGTTGGTGTCGATCATCTGGTCCCAGTCCTGGGTGTCGCCCGACTGGAGCGGATCGAGTGCCAGGGCGAGGCCGGCGTTGTTCACGAGGATATCGAGCTTCCCGAGGAGCCCCGGCGCGCCGGTGAGCGCGGCCCGGACCTCGGTCAAATCCCGTACGTCGAAGCGAAGCGCCAGCGTCTCGACCTTGTACTTCGAGCGGATCTCCTCGGCGACGGCGCGGAGCCGGTCTTCGCGGCGGCCGGTGATGGCGACGTTTCCGCCCTCGGCCGCGATGGCCCGCGCGGTGGCGAGCCCGAAGCCGCTCGTCGCGCCGGTGACCAGCGCCCACCGCCCTTTCAGATCCGTCCGTTTCTCCATGGGACGGCGAGCATAGCGAACTCGCTGGTGATGATCCAGCGGCTACCCTAGAATCGCGCGCCGGAGCATCCGTAGCGCGGCTGGGGGAGGGGAGGGACACGGATTGCCGTACGACCTCCTCGTCATCGGGGGCGGGATCCAGGGCGCCGCGGTGGCGCGAGACGCAGCGCTTCGAGGACTGAGCGTGATCCTCCTCGAGCGCGGTGATTTCGCGTCGGGGACGAGCAGCCGCTCCTCGAAGCTCATCCACGGTGGAATCCGCTACCTCGAGACAGGCCAGTTCCGCCTGGTCCGAGAGGCGCTGCGCGAGCGCGCCCTCCTTCTGAGCCTGGCGCCCGAATTCGTCCGATCCCTCCCCTTTCTGATTCCCCATTATCGCGGCGAGGGCCGATCCCGGCTCATGGTGCGGGCCGGCCTCACGCTCTACGCCGCGCTCGCCGGACACCACCCCCTGGCCGAGCATCGCGACCTGGACGCCCCCGAAGCGCTGGCCCTCGAGCCTTCGCTCCGGCCGGAAGGGCTCTTGGGCGCCTCGCTCTACTGGGACGCGCAGATGGACGACGCCTTGCTCTGTGTGGCGGTCGCCGCGGCGGCGGATCGCGCGGGGGCCGCCGTGAAGAGCTACACCGAGGTGGTGGCTCTCGCCGCGGCCGGCGCTTCGTGGCGCGCGCGATTCCGCGACGTGGACACGGGGGAAGAGGGTGAGGTTCTGGCCCGCTGCGTCGTGAACGCGGCGGGGCCCTGGGCCGAGGGGATACGGGCCCTCGCCGGAGCATCGCGCGGGGCGGGGTTGCGCCGCACCCGGGGGACGCACATCGTGGTCCCGGGCCTCACGCGCGAGCGGGCCCTCCTTCTCACCGCGCGGCGTGACGGCCGCGTGTTCTTCGTGCTGCCCTGGGGCGGGCACTCGCTTGTGGGGACGACCGACGTCGACGACGAGACGCCGCCGGAGCGGATCGCGGCGAGTCCCGGCGACATCCGCTATCTTCTGGACGAGGCGGCCAGGGCGGTCCCCGCGCTGGCCGCTCGCGGACGGCCGCAGCGCGCCTTCGCGGGACTCCGCTCGCTGGCGCAGGGGAACGCCATTCTCCCGTGGGCGAACTCACGCGAGCACCGCGTCGTGGTGGAGGGAACGATGCTCACCCTGATTGGCGGAAAGTACACGACGCACCGGAGCCTGGCCGAGCGCGTGGTGGACCGGGTGGTTCGCCTGAGCGGCGCGCGCGCCGGCCGCTGCGTGACCGGGGATACTCCGCTTTCCAGCCGCGGGGAGGCGATCGCCAAGCTCAAGGCGCGATTCCCGGGGCGTTTGGAGGAGTTGGCGGCGAACCCGGTCTCCGAAGCGGAGGTGGTGCACGCGATCCAGGCGGAGCGCGCGCGTCATCTCGGCGACGTGCTGGAGCGGCGCACGCGCCTCTGGCTCGACGCGGACGCGATGCGTCGCGCGGCGGAGCCGGTCTCGCGCTGGATGGCGCCGCACCTGGGATGGGACGAGGCGGCGCGGGCGCGTGAAGTGGACCGCGTGACGCGCGCCCTGGACGGGGAGGCCGCGATCATCGACGCGGCACTGGTGGGGGCCGGCGCGTGAAGCGCGAATTCATCCTCGCCATCGATCAGGGCACCACCGGCACCACCGTACTCGCCTTCGACCGCGCGGGCCGCGTTCGATCGCGCGGGTACGCCGAGCTGCCGCAGCATTTCCCGCGGCCGGGCTGGGTGGAGCATCGCGGCGAGGAGATCTGGGACACGACGCTCCGCGCCCTGCGCGCGGCGCTCCGGCCCCTGGGTGGGGCGCGGGCCCCAATCGCCGCCATCGGGCTCACGAATCAGCGCGAGACCACCCTCGTCTGGGATCGCGCCACGTCGAAGCCGGTCGCGCCCGGCATCGTCTGGCAGGACCGGCGCACCGCCGACCGCTGCGCGGCGCTCCGGCGGGCGGGGAAGGAGCGCGCGATCTCGCGCCGGACGGGCCTCAGGCTCGATCCCTATTTCTCCGCCACGAAGGTGGAGTGGATTCTGCGAAACGTCCCGGGCGTGCGCGCACGCGCGCGTCGCGGCACGCTCGCGTTCGGGACGGTGGACTCCTGGCTCCTCTGGCGGCTCACGGACGGAGCGGCGCACGTCACCGACGCGACGAAC
>JBGPMB010000107.1:0-9895 GCA_041486775.1 Candidatus Eiseniibacteriota bacterium
AATTGAGCGGCCTCATCTGCTGGGAGAACTACATGCCGCTCGCGCGCTACGCCATGTACGCGTGGGGCTCGCGCATCCACGTCGCCTCGACGTGGGACCGCGGCGAGCCGTGGCTTTCGACCGTACGCCACATCGCGAAGGAAGGGCGTGTGTACGTGATCAACTGCTGCCAGGCGTTCCACCGGAACGACATTCCCGACCGTCTGGGCCACAAGCGCTACTACCCGGCCGACCGCATGTGGATCAACGCCGGGGACAGCGCGATCGTCGATCCCGAGGGGAAGTTTGTCGCCGGGCCCCTCCACGAGGCTGAGGGAATCCTCTACACAGACATCGATCCACGCATGCTGGCGGGACCGCGCTGGATGCTGGACGTCGCGGGCCACTACGCCCGCCCCGACGTGTTCCAGTTCTCGGTCGTGCGCGAGCCGAAGCCGGTGATGGGGGAGCGGGCCGCGGCTCCGAGGAAGGCGCCTCGCCGCCCGAAGCCTACCTCGCGCGTGAAAAAGAAGTGACGTGAGCGCCCCTGCCGCGCCGCAGCAGGAATCGCTCGTCCAGATCGACGCCTACTGGCGCGCGGCGAACTACCTCTCGGTGGGGCAGATCTACCTCCGCGACAACCCGCTGCTCCGCGAGCCGCTCGAACGCCGGCACATCAAGTCACGGTTACTCGGCCATTGGGGAACGAGCCCGGGCCTGAACTTCATCGTGGCGCACTTGAACCGGGCCATCCGGCGGTACGACCTCGACATGATTTGCCTGTTCGGGCCGGGCCACGGCGGGCCCGCTGCGGTTGCCAACGCCTACCTCGAGGGAACGTACAGTGAAGTCTATCCGCACGTGTCCCTGGACGAGCGCGGGATGCGCCGTCTGTTCGAGCAATTCTCCTTCCCCGGAGGCATCCCGAGCCACGTCGCGGCCGAGACGCCGGGATCGATCCATGAAGGCGGCGAGCTGGGCTATGTGCTGGCGCACGGCTATGGAGCCGCGTTCGACAATCCCGGCCTCATCGTGTCGTGCATCATCGGTGACGGCGAGGCGGAAACCGGCCCACTCGCAACCAGCTGGCACTCGAACAAGTTCTTGAATCCCGGGCGCGACGGCGCGGTGCTGCCCATCCTCCACCTGAACGGCTACAAGATCGCGGGCCCCACCGTGCTCGCACGCATCCCGCATCGCGAGCTGGATCAGCTGCTCCGGGGCTATGGCTACGAGCCCCATTATGTCGAGGGATCGGAGCCGGCCGCCATGCACGAGCAGATGGCCGCGACGCTGGACCGTGTGGTCGAGGAACTGAGCCTGATCCGGCGCGAGGGGCGGGCCGCGGGAGGGCGCGGCCGCGCCACCGCGCGCCCCTGCTGGCCGATGATCGTACTCAAGAGCCCGAAGGGCTGGACCGGTCCCAAGGTGGTCGACGGGGTTCCGATCGAAGGCACGTTCCGCTCGCACCAGGTTCCGATTGCCGACATGGATCGCCCGGAGCACATCCGCCTGCTCGAGGAGTGGATGAGGAGCTACCGGCCCGAAGAGCTGTTCGACGCAGAGGGCCGGCCCGTGGCCCAGCTCCGCGAGGTTGCGCCGAAGGGCGCGCGCCGCATGAGCGCAAACCCACACGCCAACGGCGGACTCCTGCTCCGCGACCTCGAGGTTCCCGACTTCCGCCGCTACGCGCTCGACGTGCCGAGCCCGGGCTCGACCCGAGGCGAGGCCACGCGGACGCAGGGCGAGCTGATCCGCGACGTCATCAAGGCCAACCCGACGAATTTCCGGGTCTTCGGCCCCGACGAAGTCGCGTCGAACCGATGGGGACCCGTGTTCGATGTCACCGATCGGGCGTTCCTGGGCGAAATCCTCGAAACCGACGATCACGTCGCCCCGGAGGGCCGGGTCATGGAAATGCTCAGCGAGCATCAGTGCCAGGGATGGCTCGAGGGTTATCTGCTCACGGGGCGTCACGGGTTCTTCACCTGTTACGAGGCGTTCATCCACATCGTCGACTCGATGTTCAATCAGCACGCCAAGTGGCTCAAGACCTCGAGGGAAATTTCCTGGCGGCGCCCGATTGCCTCCCTCAATTATCTCCTCACCTCCCACGTGTGGCGCCAGGACCACAATGGGTTCAGCCACCAGGATCCGGGATTCATCGACCATGTCGTGAACAAGAAGGCAGAGGTCATCCGGGTGTACCTCCCGCCCGATGCGAATACGCTCCTCTGGGTGACCGACCACTGCCTGCGAAGCCGCAACTACGTGAACGTGATCGTCGCGGGAAAACAGCCCGAGCTTCAGTGGCTGACGATGGAGGAGGCCGCCCGCCACTGCGCCGCGGGCATCGGAGTCTGGGAGTGGGCCGGCATCGACCAGAACCAGGAGCCCGACGTCGTTCTGGCATGCTGCGGCGACGTTCCCACGCTCGAGACGCTCGCCGCCGTCGACATCCTCCGAGCCCTCGTCCCGGATCTCCGGGTGCGGGTGGTCAACGTCGTGGATCTCATGAGACTCCAGCCGGAGAGCGAGCATCCGCACGGACTCGGCGACGAGGCCTTCGACGCGCTGTTCACGAAAGACAAGCCGGTCATCTTCGCGTTCCATGGCTACCCGTGGCTCATCCATCGGCTTACCTACCGGCGCACCAACCACGCCCTCTTGCACGTGCGCGGATACAAGGAGGAGGGAACGACGACGACGCCCTTCGACATGACCGTGCTCAACGACTTAGATCGCTTTCATCGCGTGATCGACGTCGCGAATCGCGTGCCCCGCCTCGCTTCGCGCGCGCCCGAGATCCGGAGAGTGATGGACGAGAAGCTCGCCGAGCATCGCGCCTATATCCGGGCGAACGGCGAGGACATGCCCGAGATCACGGACTGGCAATGGACGCGGTGAAGCGGGTCCTCGTCTTGAACACCGGCTCGAGCTCGCTCAAGTGGACGCTCCTCCGTTCCGCCGACGAATCCACCCTCGCGTCGGGCGCCGTATCCTGGACCGGCGCTGGGGAGGCGCGGCGCGTCGAGCAGATCCGTGACGTGGTGCGGGCCGCGCCCGAGTTCGATGCGGCCGGCCACCGCATCGTCCACGGCGGGACACGTTATCGCGAGACGACGGTCGTCGACGCGCAGGTCCGCGCGCATCTCGAGACCCTGGTGGAGCTGGATGCGCTCCACATGCGTCCCGCGCTGGAGTGCATCGATGCGGTCCGGGCGCAGTTTCCCTCCGTGCCGCAGTACGCGGCGTTCGATACGGCGTTTCACGCGACGCTGCCCGCCGCGGCCGCCGGCTATGGCCTGCCCCACGAGTGGACCGAGCGCTGGGATCTTCGGCGGTTCGGCTTCCATGGCTTGAGCGTCGCCTACTCGGCCCAGCGGGCGCGCGAGCTGACCGGCAGAGTGGTCCCGCGCCTCATTGTTTGCCACCTGGGCAGCGGATGCTCCGTCACGGCCGTAGCCGACGGGCACTCCGTCGATACGACCATGGGATTCACTCCGCTCGAAGGGCTCGTGATGGGAACCCGCTCGGGCTCGGTCGACCCGGGCCTCTTGCTCCACCTCCAGCTCCACGAGGGAGTGACCCCCGCCGACATGCTCGAAACACTCACGACACGCTCCGGCCTGCTGGGTGTCTCGGGCGTGTCGGCCGACGTCCGGGAGGTCTTGAAGGCCGCGGAGGCGGGATCCAAGCGCGCGGCTCTCGCGTACGAGCGTTTCGTCCTCAGCGCCAGACGCGCCGTGGGCGCCATGGCGGCCGTGCTCGGCGGACTCGACGCTCTTGTGTTCACCGGCGGAGTCGGGGAGAACAACGATCGCGTTCGGCGCGACGTGGCCGCGGCGCTTTCCTTCGCCGGCGTGCGGCTGGACGATGGGAACAACCGGTCCGCGATCCCGGACGTGGACATTGCGCGGGACGATTCGGTAGCGCGCATTCTCGTAATCCGCGCGCGGGAAGACCTGATGGTTCTTCGCGAGGTGCTCCGACACGTGGGGGCGAGGACGCGCGCCGCCGCTCCCTGATGTCTATCACCCTGCTGCGCGAGATCGCGGAATATCCGAACTCCTTCGGGCCGCTGGGGCCCAAGGACGAGCGGATCGAGACCTCGCGCTACACGCTCTGCATGGGGCAGGGCACGCGGTGGAACACGGTGCAACGCCACCATTTTCCCGCCGATGAGGTGGACGAGGTCCTCGAGGAGGTCCGTGCGCTCCTCCGGGCGCGAGGGCGCGGCACCACACAATGGGAGATCGGGAGCGCCGCGGAGCCGGCGGGACTTGTCGATCTGCTGCTCCAGCGGGGGCTTGTTCACGACAAGGAGTTCTTCGCGATTGCGATGGTTCTGAAAGCGGAGCCTCCGCCCCCGCCTCCGGATATCCTGTCGCGCCGGGTCGAGACGTTCGAGGAATTCGTGGCCGCGACCGAGATACAGCTCGAGGCATTCGGGGCGCCGGAGGACGAGGCGGCAGAGCAGCGGAGCCTCCTCGCGGACCGCTGGCGTGAATCGCCGAGCATCATGCATGCCGCGTGGCACGAGGGAGCGATCGTCTCCGCGGGGAGGTGCGCCCCGACGCCACACGGACTCCTGCTCTACGGTGGGGCAACCAGGCCGGGCGCCCGCGGCCGCGGCGGCTACCGCGCCGTGGTCCGGGCGCGATGGAACGAAGCGGTTGCGCGCGGGACTCCGGCCCTCTTCACACAAGCGGGGGAGATGTCGCTCCCGATCCTCGAGCGGCTCGGGTTCGAGCGCGTGGGGCACGTCCACATGCTGCTCGACGAATTCGGGAAGAGGCAACCCTGAATCCGGGCAGCGCCTACGCTCCCGCACTCTGCTACAATCCTCTCGGATTGTCGGGCGCGTGGCGCGGGGCTCGATGCGAAAAAACGCGGTCGGGTATGGGGTTCTGGTTCTGGTGCTCGCGGCAACGCCGGCGTTGGGTAGTGAAGTCCCCGACTCATCTTCAGCAGACGAATTCCCCGTCGTTCTCGGAACCTACTCCACCACGCTGATCGGAAGCCTTCCCGCCCGTACCGACAACATCCGCCTCGCCGCGCACGCACTCGACGGCACCGTGCTCGAGCCGGCGCAGGTGCTCTCGTTCAACCGCCGGGTGGGGCAGCGATCGGCCGAGCGCGGCTATCAGCCCGCCCCCGTGATTCTGCACGAGTCGCGCGACGTCCAGGTCGGGGGAGGCGTCTGCCAGGTGGCCTCCACGCTCTTCGACGCGGCCCTGATCGCCGGGCTTCGCACGACCGAGCGTCACCGACATTCCTACCCTGTCGACTACATCCCGCTCGCGCAGGACGCGACGATTGTCTGGGGCGCGAAGGATCTCAAGATCCTGAACTGCCTGGATCAGCGTGTGCGATTCCGCGTGGATGTTCTCGGCACGACGCTCACGGTGCGGGTCGAAGGGGAGAGCCCCACCGGGAAGGAATTCGATCTGGAGGCCGTCGAGCGAAGCGCGTCCGAGGCGGCGGCAGGCGGGCGCGAGATCGAGCTCTTCCGCGTGCGACGCGAGGAGGGCGAGGAAGTGGCCCGGGAGCTCCTGGTCAGCGACGTCTATCCGCCCACGGTCCAGCGCGTACCGCAGCGGTCGGGGAACGAATGATCCGACGCGCGGCTGTTCTACTCACGGTCTCCATCTCGCTTCTCGCGGCCGCCGCGCCCGCCCCGGACGTCGAGGCCTATCGCGCGTTCGTCCGCGCGCCGCGCGCCGCGACTCTTCTCGCGGTGGCGCGCGACGCCATGAAGCGCCACTGGGGCGAGGGCGCGAAACCGCGCGAGATCCCCGAGGTCCCCTGGCCCGCCGCGCCGCGCGGCGTCTATGTCAGCTTGACGGATGGGCGCGCCACCCGCGCGTGCGTGGGAAGTGTCACGCCCTACCGAGGCGGTCTCGTCGAGACCGTCCGCGCGCTCGCGGTGCAATCGCTCCAGGCCGACCGCCGCCGTCCGCCGATCCGCCGCGAGGAGCTTCCCAACCTGCGCATCGTGATCTCCTTCGCGGGCGCGGCCGAGCCGGTGTCGGACCCGATGCAGGTGGATCCCGGGCGCGAGGGCCTCCTCGTCTCATCGAGCGGGGGCAGTGTCTCGTTCCTCCCCGGCGAGGCCCGCACCGTGGCGTGGGCGCTCCAGGAAGCCCGCCGCATCGGCGTGCTCCAGGGCCCTACCGAGAGTGCCGCGTTCTACCGATTCCCGGTCGTCGTGCTCGCCGAAGCGCCGCTCCCGCCGCCCCAAGCGCCCCCACCGTCCCACGTGGAGAATTCCAATGACTCGCCGTGAGATTTGGACCGCCGCTCTCCTCTCCGTGATCCTTATCGCATGCTCGTCGGGCGCCGCCCGCGGCGACGCGAGCCGCATGACCGGGCGCGTGGTGGACGGCGAGACGCTCGCACCGATCGTGGGAGCGGAGATCGAGCTGGCCAACATGAACGCCGGGCAGGGATTCTTCCGCACGAAATCGGATCGCTCGGGCGCCTTCACGATCGAGGGAATCTCCTCGAACCGCTATTACGGGCTCACCGTGAGCGCGCCGGGTTACGCGGACTTCGTCCTGAACGCGTGGCAATTCCCGGAGGCGCAGCGCGCCGTGGAGGTCGTGGTTCCGCTCGACCGCGCGGGATCGCTCGAGGTGCACGCCACGCGCGCCGGCGCGCCGGTCGGAAACGCCCGTGTCGCTATCGTGAGCGAGCGCTCCGCGCGCTGGTGGGAGGCGATGCGGCCCCCGCCGGCGCCGGTCTTCACCGATGCGAAGGGCGTGGCCCGCTTCGTGGACATCGAGTCCGGGAATTGGACCGTGACGGTGGATCTCCCGGGGCTCCTTCCTTCCGAGGCGAGGCAGGTCGCAGTGCGGCGCGGCGAGACCACCACGGTTCCCGCGAGTCTCGTGAAGCCCGGAAGCCTGGCCGGCACGGTCCGGCTCGCCGATGGAAGCGGGCTCCCGAACGTCACCGTCACCGCGCGCGGGCCGGCGGAAGCCGTGGGGACCAGCGGACCCGAGGGGGAGTTCTCCATCGAGGGGCTGCCGCCCGGGCGCTACAGACTCGATCTGAGCCAGGATGGTTTCGAGCCGTTCCGGAGTCACGACACCTACGCGCTGCAGGAGGGCGATTCTCGCGGGGGAATCGCGATCACCGTAACGCCGCGCCAGCCCGAGTTCGCGGTCGTGCTGGACCGCGAAGCGTTCGTCCCGGGAACCGAGATGCGGGTGGGGCTGCGCTCCTTCCGGATCCCGGACGTGGATTTCACACTCTTCCAGATCCCGACCACCCGTCTGCTGGATCCCGCGCGCGACTTCCGCCAGCTCGCGGATGTCGCCGACACGGCGGGGCTGCCCACGGTGAAAACTTGGCGCTACACCACCGCGGAAGGTCCGCCCTACGCGTGGCGTGAAGAGAAGATCCTCCTCCCCGCCGAGATCACACCCGGGGCCTATCTTCTGCGCGCCCGCGGGGGCGCGCTCGAGCGGCGCACGATCTTCTTCGTCACGGATTTGGGTTTGCTCGTGAAGCGGTCCCCGACGCAAACGCTGGTCTCCGCGGCCACGCTCAAGACCGGCGAGCCGGTGGCTGGAGCGGCGGTGTACGTCGTGGGGCCGGAGACCGCGGGCCTCACCCCTGGTGTCGGGCGTGGCGTGAAATCCCGCGGCAGCGCGAAGGGGTGGCCCGGCGCGGTCCGCGCCACCCTCGGCGCGTCGCATACCGTGACCGACGCGCGCGGCCTGGGCCAATTCTCGAGTAGCGATCTTCAGCAAGCTCGGATCGTGGCGGTGAGCGCGGAGCACGGCATCTCGGTCGCCGAGTCGCCGTTCGCGGCCTCGGCGCGGGAGGGAGGCGATCGCGTCTACATCTACACCGAGCGCCCCATCTATCGGCCCGGACAGACCGTCTACTGGAAGGTCTTCGCGCGTGACGCGCGCGAACAGGGCTACGTCATGCCCGCGGAAAGCCGCGCGAGCTTGGCCCTGATCGGGCCGGACGGCGCGAGCCGCGCGATCGCGTCGACCGCGCTCTCATCCTCCGGCACGACGGACAGCTCCTTCGTCTTGCCGATGGACGCTCCGCTGGGCGACTGGAGGGTCTCGGCGACCGTGGGGCGTGCGACCTCGGGCGCCACGTTCGCGGTGCAGGAGTACCGTAAGCCCGAGTTCAAGGTGGACGTCACGCCGGACCGCGAGGTCTACGTGAACGGCGACGAGGTCCGGTTCGTCGTCGCGGCGAACTACTTCTTCGGCGCGCCCGTATTCGGCGCCGCCGTGCGCTACAACCTGTTCGAGTCGCGGATGGGCGACGTGTCGTTCGGGGAGGAAGGGGACGAGGAGGACGAGGGTCCCCGCCCGGGCTACGGGCGCGTCCTGGCGACCGGTGAGGCGCGCACCGACGTGGATGGCCGCGTGGCTCTGGAGTTCACGCCGCCGCGCGTGACCTACGACCGGCGGGTCACGCTTGAGGTCGAAGTCGCCGACGCAGCCAACCGCGCCGTGAGCGGCCGAGGCAGCGCTATCGTCGGGCGCGGGCTCTTCACGATCCAGGTCAAACCCTCGACCGCGCTGGTCATCGCGGGGCAAGCCATCGCGGTCGACGTGATCACCCTGGACCACACCGGAAAGCCGGTCACCGCCGCCGTCACGGTGGACCTGGACCAGGACGCGTGGAGTCCGCTCGAGCACCGGTACGTGCGCTCGACGCGGCCCCTCGCCTCGGCCACGGTGACGACCGATGCGCGGGGGAGAGGATCGGTGGCGCTCCTGCCCTCGCCCGCGCGGGCCGGCTACATCAAGATCCTCGCGCGCGCGGACGATCCGAAAGGAAACCGCGTCACCGACGAAAGCAATGTGTGGGTCTACGACGCGCGCGTCACCGAATACGCCTACCGCTATCCCAACATCGAGGCGTTCCTCGACCGCGAGCGCTATTCGCCAGGTGACACCGCGCGCATCCTCGTCAATACCGACTCCAAGAACGCGCAGGTGCTCGCGACGGTGGAAGGACGCGATCTCCTCGCGGTGCAGGTGGTGACGCTGACCGGGAACACCGGCCTCGTGAGCATCCCCATCCGCGCCGAGTACGCGCCCAACGTCTACGTCGCGGTTCACGTTCGACGCGGCGCCGAGATCCGCTCCAGGACCCTGGAGGTGGCGGTCGTCGGAGAGCGCCACGACCTGGCGATCCGCCTCGAGCCGGACCGGAAGGAATACCGTCCCCGGGACGAGGCGAAGATCGCGGTCGAGACGAAAGACGGCGCGGGACATCCCACCCCGGCCGAGGTTTCGGTCGGGGTGGTGGACGAAGCCATCTATTCGCTCCACGCGGACGACACGCCCAATCCACACGACGTCTTCTACGGCAAACGCCCCAACTGGGTCACCACCTCCGTGTCCTTCCCCGTCCTCTACTACGCCGGCGTGGACAAGGGGCGCGATCGGGAAGTGAGAAAGGATTTCCGCGACGTGGCGCTCTGGGCGCCCTCGGTCAAGACCGACGCGCAGGGACACGGAGAGGTGACGCTCCACTGGCCGGACAATCTCACCACGTGGCGCATCACGAGCCGCGGCGTGAGCGACGCCACGCTGGTGGGCCAGGCCGTGGCCAAGACTCTGGTGTCGAAGCCCGTGGTCGCGCGCATGGCGCTCCCGCGGATGTTCATCGCGGGAGACGAGGCGACCCTGCTCTCGGTCGTGAACAACCGGTCGAAAACGCCGGTCCTCGGCATGAAGGAATCCATCGAGGCGGCGGGATTCGCGAGCGTCGCGAACGCGGCGAGCCGCACGAAGGACCTGCCCGCGAACGGCGAGTCGCGGAGCGAGTGGCCCATCCGGATCGCCCGCGACCTCCAGGGGGATTCCACCGCCGCGCGCTTCACGTTCCACGCGATCGCCAAGGAAGACCAGGACGCGCTCGAGATCACGAC